>NZ_JBITCO010000007.1:0-286473 GCF_044453265.1 Kitasatospora sp. NPDC051705
TGTAACCGGTCACCTGGGCCGGGCGGCCCAAACCCGGGGCCGGCCCCGCCCGCCACACCCCCGCCCCGCCCCCCGCGCCCGGGGGGGGCCCCCCCCGGGGGGGGCGCGCCGCCCGGCCGTGCCCCGCCCCGCGCGCACCCACCACCCACCCCACCACGCACTACCCCGCAGGAGATGGTTCACGTGACGGGCGCACCCGTACTGGCGCTGCGCGAGGTCTCCAAGCGCTTCGGCGCCGTCCAGGCACTCACCGACGTCGACCTCGACGTCCACGCCGGCGAAGTCGTCGCACTGGTCGGCGACAACGGCGCCGGCAAGTCCACCCTGGTCAAGACGATCGCCGGCGTCCACCCGATCGACGAGGGCACCATCAGCTGGGACGGCCGCCCGGTCCGCATCGAGCGCCCCCAGGACGCCCAGGCCCTCGGCGTCGCCACCGTCTACCAGGACCTCGCACTCTGCGACAACCTCGACGTCGTCGCCAACCTCTTCCTGGGCCGCGAACTGCACCGCCGCGGCACCCTCGACGAGGTCGCCATGGAACGGCGCGCCAAGGAACTGCTGGACACCCTCTCGATCCGCATCCCCAGCGTCCGCATCCCCATCGCCGCCCTCTCCGGCGGACAGCGCCAGGTCGTCGCCATCGCCCGCGCCCTGGTCGGCGACCCCCGGATCGTCATCCTCGACGAACCCACCGCCGCCCTCGGCGTCGAGCAGACCGCCCAGGTCCTCGACCTCGTCGAGCGCCTGCGCGAGCGCGGCCTCGGCGTCATCCTGATCAGCCACAACATGGCGGACGTCAAGGCCGTCGCCGACACCGTCGCCGTCCTGCGCCTGGGCCGCAACAACGGGGTCTTCCCGGTCGCCGACACCTCGCACGAGGAGATCATCTCCGCCATCACCGGCGCCACCGACAACGCCGTCACCCGGCGCCAGGCACGCATCGCGGAGGAAGCGAAGTGAGCACCAGCCAGACCACCCCCACCCCCACCCCGGCCCCCGCCGCCCCCGCCACCGACCCCCGACTGCTGGTGCGCCAGCAGGGCCTGGCCGGCTACGCCGAGGAGTTCCGCCGCAAGATCAAGAGCGGCGACCTCGGCTCACTGCCCGTCATCATCGGCCTGATCCTCATCGCGATCATCTTCCAGAGCGTCACCGGCCACTTCCTGCAGGCCGACAACCTCACCAACATCACCAAGTGGATCGCCGGCCCCGGCCTGATCGCCGTCGGCGTCGTCTTCGTCCTGCTCCTGGGCGAGATCGACCTCTCCCTCGGCTCCGTCGCCGGCGTCGCCGCCGCCGTCACCTCCGTCCTCGCCGTCCGCGAAGGCCTCAACGAGGGCCTGGCCATCCTGCTCGCCCTCGCCACCGCCGTCGCCATGGGCGCCCTGCACGGCTTCTTCTTCGCCAAGATCGGCGTCCCCGCCTTCGTCGTCACCCTCGCCGGCATGCTCGCCTGGAGCGGCCTGCAGGACTACGTCCTCGGCAAGCTCGGCACCGTCAACAACATCAACGACGGCATCGTCGCCAACCTCGACACCTACTTCCTCGGCGACGGCGACGTCCTCTACGCCTGGCTCCTCGCCCTCCTCTCCATCGCCGCCTTCCTCGCCGCCCAGCTCCTGGACGCCCGCCGCCGCACCGCCGCCGGCCTGCCCGCCCGCAGCACCGGCGAGATCGCCCTGCGCACCGGCGCCCTCGCCGTCCTCGCCCTGGTCGGCGCCTACATGCTCAACCAGGACCGCGGCCTGCCGCTGCCCCTGGTCGTCCTGCTCGGCGCCGTCGTCCTCACCGACTTCATGCTGCGCCGCACCTCCTACGGCCGGCAGATCTTCGCCGTCGGCGGCGGCGTCGAGGCCGCCCGCCGCGCCGGCATCAACGTCGCCCGGGTGCGGATCTCCGTCTTCATGTTCTCCGCCTTCCTGGCCGGGCTCGGCGGCCTGTTCATCGCCTCCCAGCAGGGCTCCGCGGACAAGCAGCTCGGCAGCGGCAACGTCCTGATGAGCGCCATCGCGGCGGCCGTCATCGGCGGCACC
Organism: Kitasatospora sp. NPDC051705; assembly: GCF_044453265.1. Classification (NCBI taxonomy): domain Bacteria; kingdom Bacillati; phylum Actinomycetota; class Actinomycetes; order Kitasatosporales; family Streptomycetaceae; genus Kitasatospora; species Kitasatospora sp. NPDC051705. The sequence continues at coordinate 2,037 of NZ_JBITCO010000007.1, forward strand.
AGCCTGTTCGGCGGACGCGGCAAGACCTGGTCGGCGCTGCTGGGCATCCTGGTCATCCAGTCCATCACCACCGGCCTGGACATGGTCCACGCGGCCCAGGCCATCCAGTACATGATCACCGGCGCCGTCCTGCTGGCCGCCGTCGTCCTGGACTCCGTCTCCCGCCGCACCCGCGCCTCAGCGGCCCGCTAGCGGACCACCCGCGGCCGGCTCCACCGCCGGCTCCGCCGCGCACCGACGCCCCGGTGCCCCCGCCCTCCCGGCGGGGGCACCGGGGCGTCCGCGTCTTGAGGACCTGCCCGGCCGCGGGGCCCGGGGCCGTCACTCCTCGGACGGAAGCGGCCCGCCCGGACGTGACACCGGCCCGCGGACCGGGCCCCGGGAACGGGCGGGTCTTCAGGCCTGCAGCAGGCCGGCGAATCGCTCCAGGGCCAGGTCGCAGCGCTCGCGGTCGCCCGTGGTGGTGAGGTCGAACAGCAGGCCCCGCACCACGGCCATCACCAGCGTGGGGGTGGCGGTGTCCCCGGGCCCGGTGGTCACGTCGTGCAGGGCCGCCCGCAGCGGGACGAACCAGTCCGTGACGGCCCCGGCCTGGTCCGGATAGTTCTCCGGGTGGGCCAGCAGGTCGGCGTGCACCTCGAAGAAGAGCCGTACGAACGGGGCGCGTTCGGGCGCGCTCATCCACGCCCAGATCCCCCGCAGCCGCTCGCGCGGGCCGGCCTGCACGGCGCCCGGGGCCCCGCGGTGCGGCGGCAGGTGCTCGGCGAGACGGGCCGCGCCCCGGCGGCGCGCCTCGGCGAGGACGGCCGCCACCAGCTCCTGCTTGCTGCCGAAGTCGTAGAGCAGCATCCGCGGACTGGTCTCCAGCGCGGCGGCCAGCGGACGCAGGCTCAGCCCGGCCAGCCCGTGCGCCAGCACGTAGTCGGTGGCCCGGGCCAGGGTGCGCCCGCGGCGCTCGGGGTCCGGGGGGCGTCCCACGGGCGACCGTCCTTCCGCCGGTGCCGCGCTGAGGCGGCGTCAGTGATCACCAGGAGTATATGGTACGACTGTTTCAACAACGGGGAGGGGATACCGCCATGGACACCGGCGACCGCACACCGCACCACGCGCAGGACCACGCCGCCGAGCGGGCAGGCGACCGGGCGCAGGACCACGCCGCCCGCCGGACCGACGGGCAGGGGGCGCCCGACCGGGCCCTGGTCCTCGGCCCCGGCGGACGCCTGGGCGCCGCCTGGACGGCCGGACTCGTCCACGGCCTGCACCTGGCCGGGGCCGACCCGGCCGGCGCCGACCTGATCGTCGGCACCTCCGCCGGCGCCGTGGTCGGCGCCCTGATCGCCACCGGACAGGACCCGAGCCACCTCGTCGACCCCGCCCGCCGCACCGCCCCCCGCCCCGGCGCCCGCCGGCCCGACCCCGCCGGCGCGGGCGCCGTGTTCGCCGTCCTCGGCCAGGGCCTGGACCCCGCCGAGGCCCGCCGCCGCGTCGGCCGCCTCGCCCTCGACACCGCCGACCCCGACGCCGAACAGGCCCTGCTGGACAACCGGCGCGCCCTGATCGGCACCCACCCCTGGCCCCGGCACCTCCTGATCACCGCCGTCGACGCCGGCACCGGCGAACCCGCCGTCTGGAGCGCGCACGACGGCCTGCCGCTGCTGCACGCCGTCGCCGCCAGCAGCGCCTTCCCCGGCGTCGAACCGCCCGTCACCCTCCCCGACGGGCGCCGCTGCATGGACGGCTCGCTGCGCGCCGGCGCCAACGCCGACCTCGCCGCCGGCGCCCGCGCCGTCCTGGTGGTCGAGCCGCTGGCCCACCGCTTCCCGCGCCCGCCGGCGGACGCCGAACTGGTCCTCGCCCCCGACCCGGCCGGCCAGGCCGTCCTGGACTCCGACCGCGCGGACTGGGACACCTGGGAGCAGGCCTACCGCGAGGGCCTGCGCCAGGCGGGCGGGCAGGCCCGGGCCGTACGGGCGGCGTGGGGCGCGTCGACCACCTGACGGCGTACGGCGGTTCGGCCCCCGGCGGCTCCGGGGCCGGGCCGCCCCGGTGGCGGGTGGTCGGTGGCGGGTGGTCATCGGCGGGTGGTCGGTGGGGCGGGCTCCTTCGGAGCGGTCCACCGCGGGCGCGGCCGCGGGCCGGGGCGGGCCGCCGCGGCGGTGGGGTTGCTTCCCGATGCGGCGGTGACCCGCGCCGCAGTGCCGCTGCACGGGGGTGATGGCAAAGTCAAGGAAAGTCACCCGAACGAGTGAGACCAGGGGTACGCCGAAGTGGGTGGTGATGTTCAACACCCTGGTACAGCAGTCGAGTTGACTGATAGACATCACCCCCGGGGGGCCCGACGAACAGTTCACACATTCGGAGGGAACCATGAAGAACCGCTTCGTACGTCGTGCCGGAGTCGTGGTCGCCGGCCTCGCTCTTGTCACCGGTCTCGGCAGCACGGCGGCCCTGGCCGCCACCCCGGCCGCGGCCCCGGCCCCGGTCGTCGTGGTCCAGGACGTCGCCACCGCCGCCGCGGAGGTGCAGACCTGGACCTACGTCACCGGTCCGCTGGAGACCACGCTCACGCTCGACACCACCGCCCGTTCCGCGTCCATCGTGGTCTACGCCAACGTGCCGCTGCTCGGGAAGAAGAAGGTCGGCAGCGCCTCGGGCAGCCTGACCGAGGGCATCACCTTCCACCTGGGCCTGTCGCCGTTCGTCAACGGCACGCAGAGGTTCTACCTGGTGGGCGACGACGTGCACCTGTACTACGACTTCGACGCGCTCGGCAAGCACTACACGGGCGACGTCAAGCTCGGCACGCTCCCGCCGCTGTAGCCCGTACGGCGCCGCCCGCCGCCCCGGAAGGTACCCCGGGGCGGCGGGCGGCGCCCGTTCGGCGTTCGTTCGGCGCCGGCCCGTCGCGCGTTCGGCGCCGGCGGGCGCCCGCCGGCGTCAGCTGTCGAAGGAGGCCTGGTCGACGGTCCAGAACGCGCTGTTGGTGCCGGTGTAGCGGAACTGGAAGCGCACGCTGCTCGCGCCGGCCGGCACCGTCACCGGCAGGTGCTCGACGGTGTTCAGGTCCGCGCGGTAGGACTTCACCAGCTGCGGGGCGCCGTTGTCGAAGACCGCGTACACGTCGCCGGTCTGCGGGCCGTCGACCTTGTAGTCCGTCGCGAAGGACAACGTGGCCCGCCCGGGCCCGGCCACCGGGTAGGCGGGGCTGACCAGGGTGGAGTCGAACTGGCCCGCGCCGTGGGTCTTGTCGTCCCACTCGTCGGAGTCGGCGACGGCGAACACGTTGCGCGCCCGCACGTTCGTCTCGCGGCTCTGCCCGAGCTGGGCGGCGGTCCAGAACTCGTCGGTGGCGAAGGCCCAGCCGCGCCACTCCGTCACGCCGCCGCCGGGCATCCGGGAGTTGTCGATGCTCCAGCCGGCGGGCGGGGTGTGGGTCCAGCCCTTGACGCCGGCCGGGATGCCGCTCTCGTCGGCCCGGGCCTGCAGGGCCGGGCGCAGCGCGTCGAAGGCGTCCGGGACGATCCGGTCGATCGGCTGCCCGTCGAGCTGCCAGGCCGGGTCGATCGCGGCGCCCTCGTGCGCGAGGACGGTCGGTGCGACGTCCACCGGCTTGACGTCGTAGCGCCGGGACCCGGCCGGGTAGCCCGCGCCGTCGGCGATCACGAAGGTCTGCCGCTCGTTGGCGCTGTTGCCGCCGTGGCCGCCGGCGTCGGTGTGGCCGTGGTCGGTGGTGACGACGATCAGCCAGTCCTCCGACCCGTACGTGGCGCGGGACTTGACGGCCTGCACCACCTGGCCGACGAGGGCGTCGACGGAGTGGATGGCGGCCGTGTACTGGGGGCTGGCGCCGCCGTAGGAGTGTCCGGCCTCGTCGACCTCGTCGAAGTGCAGGAAGGTGGCGTCCGGGTTGCCGTTGGCGAGGTAGTCGGCGGCGTCGGAGGCGGTCTTGGCGTCGTTCTCGCTCTCGGCGATCCGCACGTCGGCCCGGCCGTTGAAGACGTTGGCGGTGATCGGGTTCCACGAGCCGATCACCAGGGTGGAGGTGGCCGGGTCGGCGTTCTCCAGGCGGCTGGCGAAGTCGGGGTAGAGGTCGAAGCGGGCGCCCGCGAAGGTGTTGTCCTTGACCTGGTGCTTGTCCGGCCACACGCCGGTGCCGATGGTCGACCAGCCCGGTCCGGACAGGGTGGGCGCCAGCGGGTTGGCGTACAGGTTGCCGGTGGCGGTCATGCCACCGGCCATCAGTGCCTTCAGGTTGGGCGCGTCGGCGCTCAGCAGCTTGTCGTAGCGGGTGCCGTCGACGCCGATGACCAGCGTCTTGGCCTGGCGCACGCCACCGGGCAGGCCCTTGTACGGGGCTGCGGCGGCGTCCGTGCCGGCGGTCGCGGTGCCCGCGCCGGCGGGGGCGGCGGTGGCGGTGACGGGGGCGAGCGGCAGCAGCGCGGCGGCCACGGCGGCGGTGGTCAGGGCGGTCCAGGTGGAGCGGGGGATACGCACGGGGGCTCCCAACTCGGGGGCGGCGGGGTGCGGTTGCACCGGCACCGAGAATGGGGCGGCCGGACGAGGAGGACCCCTCCCATCTCCCACGCCGGTATGAACAACTGCCGAAATTCAGTCCAGACCGGTTATCAATCCGTTACCTGAGGGGTGTGACACCACCGCTCGATACAGTGGCGCGGTGAACCACGGCACCCCGCAGGCCCCCCTCGCCCCCGCCCGCTCCGGCGTCCCCGAGCACGGCCGGGTGCCCAAGTACTACCTGGTCAAGGCCCGCCTCGAGGACCTCATCGCCGAACTCGGCCCCGGCGGACGCCTGCCCACCGAAGCCGACCTCGCCGAACGCCACCACGTCGCCCGCGCCACCGTCCGCCAGGCCCTGCGCGAACTCCTCCTCGAAGGCCGCCTGCGCCGCCAGGGCCGCGGCACCGTCGTCGCCGGCCCCAAGATCGAACAGCCGCTCTCCCTCGCCAGCTACACCGAGGGCGTCACCCGCCAGGGCCTGCGCCCCGGCCGCACCCTCATCACCCTCGACCGCCTGCCCGCCGACCCCGCCATGGCCGAACGCCTCGACGTCCCCGCAGGCGAACCCCTCTGGCACCTGGAGCGCGTGCTGCGCGCCGACGAGGAACGCGTCGGCCTGGAGTCCACCTACGTCCCCGTCGCCCGAGTCCCGCACCTGGACGAGGAGTTCGACCCCGAAGGATCCTTCTACGGGCACCTGCGTGAACGCGGCATCCACCTCGGCGGCGCCGACGAACGCATCGAGACCGTCCTCGCCACCCCCCGCGAAGCCCTCCTCATCGGCACCCCGCCCGCCCTGCCCATGCTGCTGCTCCACCGCCGCAGCCGCGACGACGCCGGCCGGCCCCTCGAACAGGTCCGCACCCTCTACCGCGGTGACCGCTTCAGCTTCACCCTCGCCCTGCACGCCCCGACCACCGACTGACCGCGTCACGGCCGGCGCCGCCACCTCGCCCCAGGAGCAGCCGGCCGTCCTGGTGGTCGTGGTCTCCCTCGTCGACGCGGCGAACCGGATGAACGTCCCGGCCCGCAACCCCGGCGGCGGCCGGGTCGTCAGGCCCGGCGCACCCGGGGGAGCCCGGTCACCGCCATGACCACGGAGTACAGCGAGGTGGTCGCGGTGAGGAAGAGGCGGTTGTTCTTCGGCCCGCCGAAGGCGATGTTGGAGACGGGCTCGGGGGTGAGCAGGCGTCCGATCAGCGTGCCGTCCGGGTCGTAGCAGTGCACGCCGTCGTCGAAGGCGGCCGCCCACAGGCGCCCCCCGTCGTCGAAGCGGATGTTGTCGAATCCGCTGTCCGGGGCCTCGGCGAAGACCTTGCCGTCGGAGAGGGTGCCGTCCTCGCGCACGTCGAAGACGCGGATGTGCCGGGCCCGGCTGTCGGAGACGTACAGCTGCCGCTCGTCGGCGGAGAAGACCAGGCCGTTGGGGCCGGTGAAGCCGTCGGCGACCAGGCGGATCGTGCCGTCGGCGGGGTCGATGCGGTAGACGTGGCAGCCGTCGAGCTCGGGGTCGGCGCGGTGGCCCTCGTAGTCGCTGGTGATGCCGAAGTCCGGGTCGGAGAACCAGATCGAGCCGTCAGAGTGCACCACGGCGTCGTTGGGGGAGTTGAGGCGCCGGCCCCGGTAGCGGTCGGCCAGGACGGTGAGGGTGCCGTCGTGCTCGGTGCGGGTGACGCGGCGGTTGCCCTGCTCGCAGGTGACGAGCCGGCCCTCGCGGTCCAGCGTGTTGCCGTTGCTGTGGCCGGCGGGGGAGCGGAAGACGCCGACGGTGCCGGTGGCCTCGTCCCAGCGCAGCATGCGGTCGTTGGGGATGTCGCTCCAGATCAGCTGGCGCCAGGCGGGCAGGTAGACCGGCCCCTCGGCCCACCGGCAGTCCCCGTGCAGCTTCTCCAGCCGCACGTCCCCGTTGGCGCACTTCCCGGCCCGGAACCGGTCGTCCAGAACCTCGTACAGGCCGTACAGAACATTGCCAGACACAGTCCACCCCTTGCTGCTCAACTCCGAACCTCATTCGGTTCGGCATGAGTATGGCAGAAGCGGATATGGTTCCACCATGGCATCGGAGAACCTCGACGAGACCGACCGCGCGCTGGTCGCGCTACTGCAGCAGGACGCCGGGCAGGCCTACGCCGCACTGGGCAAGGCGATCGGACTCTCCGCGGGCGCGACCCACGAACGGGTCCGCAAACTGCGCGAACGCGGCGTCGTACGGCGCACCACCGTCGACGTCGACCCCAAGGCGCTGGGCCTCGGCGTCCTCGCCTTCGTGATGGTCGAGTCCTCGGCCTGGATGGGCGACTCCGCCCAGGCCTTCGCCGCGATCCCGGAGATCGAGGAGGCCCACATCATCGCGGGCAGCGCCTCCGTCCTGGTCAAGGTGCGCACCCCCAGCACCGAACAGCTCCAGGACGTGCTGCGCCGCCTGTACGCCATCGACGGCGTCAGCGGCACCCAGGCGACCGTCTCCCTGGAGACCTTCTTCGAACGCCCGCCCTCCCTCACCCGCTAGGACGCGCCCGGCGCCGCAGCCCACATCGACAGCCGCTGCGGCAAAGGGAGTTCGGCCATCAGGCCGCCGCCACCCGGGGAGTGGACCTCCGGGCCGGACAGGAAGTCGTCGAAGGCGAACACCGGCGCCCCGCCACCCACCCCGGCGAACCCCCGGAGTGGGACGTCGGCCGGGCCGACTTCCCGCTCGTTCCGGTGGCCCGGGACCGCTGGGTGGCCCTGCGCCGGGTCATGCGCACCGACCTGGGCCTGGAGGGCTGAGGCCCGCACCTGCCGGGCCCCGACGCCCCCCGCCGGGGGCCGGCGGGTCAGGTGGTGAGGGGGGTCAGGAGGATCCAGACGTGGCCGAAGGGGTCGCGGAGCATGGACTGCCGTGCGCCGTAGGGCATGTCGGCGGCGGGGGAGAGCAGCCGGGCGCCGGCGTCGACGGCGCGGGCGGTCAGTGCGTCGACGTCCGGTACGTAGACGTGCAGGGCGACGGAGGCGGCGCCGGGGGCGGGCGGGGCGAAGGGGGCGGCGTGGGCGTCGCCGAGCATCAGCGTGGCGCCGTGGACGGTGATCTCGGCATGGGCGATCCGACCGTCCTCGCCGTCGAGCCGGAAGAGCTCGGTGGCCCCGAACGCGGTCGTGTAGAAGTCGATCGCCTCGGCGGCCCCGTCGACCATGACGTGGGGGACGACTGCGTGCCGGTGGTGCTCGGGAATCCTCATGTGGATCAAGGTAGAGCGGTGCCGGGTGCCGGGGCATTGGGCGCAGGCCCCGCCCGGTCTGCGACGAAGGGAGTAGGACCGAGGTCTCACCGGCCGGCGCCGGACCGCGGTGGCCGGACCGCGGTGTCGGGGCGCGGTGGTCGGGGCGCGGGACTTTGGTCCCCTCCCGGCCGGGGGTGGGGGTCACGCACCCTGGGAAGGGAGACCACGGGCCGTGAGGCAGAGAGGAAGAGTGCCGGACGCATGTCGGACGAGTCGACTGCCCACCGCCTGATCGAGGCCTACTTCACCCACTGCGACACCTGTCGCGAACCGCACGATCCGGACTGCCACTCCCGCTCGCACTGGCGGCTGTACCTGGATCTCGACCCGGCCACGCTGGAGCGCCTGCGCCGCTGGGCCCAGGCCCCGGACCCGCACCACCCGATCACCGACACCGAGCGTGCCGTCCTGCTGCACTGGCTGGAGGCCCGCGCCGCCTGAGCGGCGCGGGCCCGGGGCTCAGTTGTCGGAGCCGACGGTGGCGTCGTTCTCGGCGTTGATGATGTCGTCGCCGGCGATCTGGTTGCCGTCGCCGATGATCACCGTCCAGAAGTTGCCGCCGGCGACCTGCGCGGCGTCGTCCATCGCGCCGCCGGCCACCTGGCCCGAGCCGTTGTGGGAGCCGACGGTGGCGTCGTTGCCCGCGTTGATGATGTCGTAGCCCGCGACCTGGTTGCCGTTGCCGATGATCACCGTCCCGTGGTTGCCGCCGGAGACCGTGTCGGCCGAGGCGGTGCCCGGGACGGCGGCGGCCACGCCGGCGGCGGCGAGCAGGGTCAGCGCCCACGTGATGCTGCGGGTCGTACGGGTCATGGGTGTTTTCTCCGCTTCTGTCGGGTTTCGCCCCGAACGGGGCCAGGCGACAGTAGGAGCCGCGGCGGCGGTGGTGGGCGACCTTCCCCCGGTGGGCGGCGTGTCGGCCCGGTGCCGCGGTGCCGGGTGCGGCCGCAAGGTTTCGCCCGGCACCCGCGCCCCCGCGGCCGCCGGGACGGCCCGCCCGCCGCGCGCCCGCCACGTCAGACGATCTTCATCGTCCCCATCATGCCCATCGCCGCGTGGTCGATCAGGTGGCAGTGGTACAGGTACTCGCCGCGGTACCCGGTGAAGGTCGCCTGCAGCTTGACGCTCTCGCCCGGCAGCAGCGACACGGTGTCCTTCAGGCCGCACTCCGGGCCGGAGGTGACCGGTTTGCCGCCGCGCTCCAGCACCCGGAACTGCACCAGGTGCAGGTGGAAGTTGTGCGGCATCCGCTGGTTGGTGTTGGTGACGGTCCAGATCTCGGTGGAGCCGTACGGGATCACCGTGTCGATCCGGTCCGAGTCGTAGACCAGGCCGTTGATGTAGGCCATCGGCATCGCGCCGGGCGTGGCGGGGCCCTCGTCCATGCTGAGCCTGAAGTCGCGGGTGGTGGTGGCGGCCGGCAGCTCGGGCAGCGTGCGCAGGGTGTCCGGGAGCGGCTCGGTGTCGTCGCGCTCCCGGCGGGTGACCCGGAACTGCAGGACCTGCGCGGTGGGGGCGCTCTGGTCGCCGAAGGTGTTCTTCAGCACCAGGGTGGTGCCCACCGGGTAGTGGCCGAAGTCGACGACGACGTCCGCCCGCTCGCCGGGGGAGAGGAACACGCTCGTGGTGGTCAGCGGCGCGGGCAGCAGCCCGCCGTCCGAGCCGATCTGCTGGAACGCCGAGCCGTCGGACAGCGCGAGCTTGAAGAACCGCTGGTTGGAGGTGTTGAACACGCGGAAGCGGTAGCGCCGGGTGGCGACCTCGAAGTACGGCCAGGCCTTGCCGTTGGCCAGCACCACGTTGCGCAGGCGGTCGCCCATCACGTAGACGAGCTGGCCGGCGCTGTCGAAGCGTGCGTCGCGCAGGGCGATCGGCACGTCCTGCTCCTCGTCCGGCAGGTCCAGGCCGTCCTCGACGTCGTCGGTGAGCAGGTAGAGGCCGGCGAGCCCGCGGAAGACGTTTTCCGACTCCATGTGGTGGGCGTGGTCGTGGAACCACAGGTTCGCGTGCGGCTGCTGGTTCGGGTAGACGTACGTCCGGCGGCCGCCGCCGGCCGCGATCAGGTCCATCGGCGCGCCGTCGCTCTTGGCCGGCACGTGGCCGCCGTGCAGGTGGACCGAGGTGTCGACGCTCAGCCGGTTGGTCTGGTGGATCACCACGGGGCGCCCGGAGGTGGCCTGGATGAGCGGGCCGGGGAAGCTGTCGCCGTAGGTGCGCACCGCGGTCCTGAAGCCGGGCACGATCTCGGCGGTGGTCTCCTTCATCGTCAGCTTGTAGACGTCCGCGTCGCCGTCGTCGGAGTACGGCTCGAGCGGCTGCGGGACGGGCATGGCCTGGGCGAACTTCGGGATGGTGGAGGCGTCGAGGTCGGCTGCCTGCGCGACGTCCGTGAGCGCGGGGAGCAGCAGGCCGGCGGTCCCGAGCGTGGCGCTGGCCGCCACGCCGGTCCGGAGCAGGGTCCTACGTGTGATCACTGGTGTCCCCCGGGGAGAACGTCGGGCTCCCGGCGCCTGGCGGCACCCGAAGCGGTGAAGAACAGCGGGGCGACCCTTGCGCACGGGGCTCAAGATCGGCTTGCTTTCCGCTCGGATGTTCGTGTCCCGAACGAACGGCTGACACCGCGGCCCGGGCCGGCCGGGCCGGGTCCCGCTCCCGGCGGCCGGTCAGGCCAGCGCCTCCAGCACACCCTGCGCGCTCCAGTGCCCGGCCGCACCCGGACGCGAGGCCAAGTAGCGGGCGGTGCGCCGGCTGTCCCAGCCGTGGGCCTGCGCCAGGCCCGCGGCCAGGGTGCGCAGGTAGGCGGCGGAGGGCGGGTTGAGGTCGGCGCCGGCCAGGCCGGTGGGGGCGGTGAGGGTCAGCAGGGGGAGCCCGTCCAGTTCGCCCGCGTGCACCAGCGTCTCGTAGCGGCCGGGGCCGAGCGTGGCGCGCCCGGTGGCGAGCACCCCGGTGAGGTCGAGGTCGGTGCCGGGGGAGCGGTACATCTCCTGGGCGGCGATGTCGCTGAACTGGCCGAGCGTCAGCAGGTAGGCGCGGCCGGGGGCGGGTCCGGCGGCGTCCGGGTCGTAGAAGCCGCGGCCGCCGCCCCACACCGCGGACTCGGTGGCGAAGTACAGCAGCCCGGGCAGCAGCACGGGCACGTCCCGCAGCGGCGGGCGCGGGTCGCGGCAGCCGGGGCAGGCGAGGGCGCCGCCCTCGGGGCGCCCGCCGAGCAGGTAGCGGGCGAGCCGGGGGGCGTGCAGGTTCGACCCGTACGCGGCGTACCAGACCAGCGCGCCGCTCCCGGCCGCCGGAGCGCCGCCCGCACCGCCTGGCCGGGCCGCCGCACCGCCGGGCCGGGCCGCCGGCCGGTCGGGGCCCGGCGTGCCGTCACCGGGCCGCATCGCGCTCACGGACGGGGACGCTAGCAGCGCCGGCCCCGTGGCGGGCGGGCGGCGGGCCCGCCACACCGCGCCGCGGGCACCGGGCCGCCGAGCGGCTACCCTTCACCAGCGAAAACGCCCACACCCGCCCGAAACGACTTTCGAATCATCGGGCCGCCACCCCCGGCCGGCACCGATCATGAGAATCTCCTTTGACCGTACCTCCGCTGCATCCAGCCAACTCCCAGCGGAGTCATGGTGAGTGGGCGCTTCCCGCCAAGCGACACCCCGCACCACCCGTACGCGGCGAAACCCGCGCACCCGCACCGACGGAGCCGAGGACACCACCCCATGGACGCACGCCAGGACACGGTCGGCCCGGGCACCCTGCACCACCCCCACCCCGCCCCCGCCGCCGGCTGGCCGGTGGCCCCGCCCGCCCACCCGCGCAGCCTGCTCGACATCGTCGACGCCACCGCCCGGACCCACCCCCACGCACCCGCCCTGGACACCGGCACCGCCGTCCTCGACTACCGCACCCTGCTGCACGAGGTCGACACCCTCGCCGGCGTCCTGGCCGGCCACGGCATCGGCACCGGCGACCGGGTCGGCGTGCGCATCCCCTCGGGCACCGCCGACCTCTACGTCGCCGTCCTCGCCGTCCTGCGCTGCGGCGCCGCCTACGTCCCCGTCGACGCCGACGACCCCGACGAACGCGCCGCGATGATCTGGCAGGACGCCGGGGTCTGCGCCGTCCTGGGCGCCGAACGGCACCTGTACGCCGGCCCCGGCCCCCAACCCGGAGGCCGCCCCGCCTGGCCCGGCCCGGCCGACGACGCCTGGATCATCTTCACCTCCGGCACCACCGGCCGCCCCAAGGGCGTCGCCGTCACCCACCGCTCCGCCGCCGCCTTCGTCGACGCCGAGGCCCGCCTCTTCCTGCGCCGCCGACCGCTCGGCCCCGGCGACCGCGTCCTGGCCGGCCTCTCCGTCGCCTTCGACGCCTCCTGCGAGGAGATGTGGCTGGCCTGGCGCCACGGCGCCTGCCTCGTCCCCGCCCCCCGCGCCCTCGTCAAAGCCGGCACCGACCTCGGCCCCTGGCTGGTCAGCCGCCGCATCACCGCCGTCTCCACCGTCCCCACCCTGCTCGCCCTGTGGCCGCAGGAATGCCTGGAAGCCGTCCGCCTGATCATCGTCGGCGGCGAGGCCTGCCCCGCCGAACTCGTCGAACGCCTCGCCACACCCGAGCGCGAGTTCTGGAACACCTACGGCCCCACCGAGACCACCGTCGTCGCCACCGCCGCCCGCCTGCTCCCCGGCCGCCCGGTGCGCATCGGCGCCCCCCTGGACGGCTGGGAGATCGCCGTCGTCGACCCCGCCGGCCACCCCGTCCCCTGGTACGGCACCGGCGAACTCCTCATCGCCGGCGCCGGCACCGCCCGCTACCTCGACCCCGCCAAGGACGCCGAGAAGTTCACCGCCCACCCCGCCCTGGGCAGCACCCGCGTCTACCGCAGCGGCGACCTCGTGCGCAACGACCCCGAAGGCCTGGTCTTCCTCGGCCGCGCCGACGACCAGGTCAAACTCGCCGGCCGACGCATCGAACTCGGCGAGATCGACGCCGCCCTCCAGGCCCTGCCCGGCGTACGGGCCGCAGCCGCCGCCGTCCGCACCACCCCCGCCGGCACCGACCTGCTCGTCGGCTACCTCGTCCCCCACCCCGGCACCACCCCCGACCTCACCGACGCCCGCCGCCACCTGCTGGAACGCCTCCCCGCCCCGCTCGTGCCCGTCCTCGCCCTCGTCGACTCCCTGCCCACCCGCACCTCCGGCAAGGTCGACCGCACCGCCCTGCCCTGGCCGCTGACCACCACCGCCCCCCAGCACACCCCCGACGACCGCCCCACCCCCACCGACGGCACCGCCGGGCGACTCGCCCGCCACTGGGAACGACTCCTCGGCACCACCCCCACCACCGACGACGACTTCTTCGCCCTCGGCGGCTCCAGCCTCACCGCCGCCCGCCTCGCCTCCGACCTGCGCACCACCCACCCCGGCGTCTCCGTCGCCGACCTCTACGCCCACCCCGTCCTCGGCGACCTCGCCGACTACCTCGACACCCTCACCGGAGACCCCGACCCCACCCCCGGCCCCACCGCCGCCCCCGGCCCCGCCCGCCCGGTACGCCGCACCCCCACCAGCGCGGGCCTGTGGCAGACCCTCGTCCTGCTCGGCGTCTTCACCCTCGCCGGCCTGCGCTGGACCCTCGTCCTCGTCGCCCTCGACAACCTCACCGGCAACCACCTCGCCTGGGCCCCCCACAGCTCCTGGTGGCCCGTCGCCGCCGGCCTCCTCCTCTTCTACAGCGCCCCCGGCCGCACCCTCCTCGCCGCCGGCGCCGCCCGCCTGCTCACCGCCGGCCTACGCCCCGGCAGCCACCCCCGCGGCGGCCCCACCCACCTACGCCTGTGGGCCGCCGAACGCGTCACCACCCTGCTCGGCGTCGCCGCCCTCACCGGCACCCCCTGGGCCCCCCGCTACGCCCGCGCCCTCGGCTGCCGCGTCGGCCCCGGCGTCCTGCTGCACACCCTGCCCCCCGTCACCGGCCTCGCCCGCCTGGGCGCCGGCGCCACCATCGAACCCGAAGCCGACCTCGCCGGCTGGTGGCTCGACGGCGACACCCTCCACCTCGGCCGCGTCGACATCGGCGAAGGCGCCCGCATCGGCCACCGCGCCACCCTCATGCCCGGCGCCCGCGTCGGAGCCCACGCCGACATCGCCGCCGGCTCCTGCGTCACCGCCACCGTCCCCGCCGGCGAACACTGGCACGGCTCCCCGGCCCGCCCCGCCCCCCACACCCCCACCCCCTGGCCCGCCCCCACCACCACCCGCTCCCGCACCTGGAACCTCGCCCACACCCTCGGCCTCACCCTCTTCGGCCTGCTCCCCCTCCTCGCCGCCCTGCCCGCCCTCGCCGTCGTCTACCCCATGATCGACACCGAGCGCACCCTCACCGACGCCCTCCTCCACCTCCTGCCCGCCACCATCCCCCTGGCCGCCCTCACCCTGCTCTGCCACGCCGCCCTGACCGCCCTGCTCGTCCGCCTCCACTCCCGCCCGCTGCGCCCCGGCTTCCACCCCGCCCACGGCCGCACCGCCTACTGCGCCTGGGCCGTCACCCGCCTCGGCGACACCGCCCGCCGCACCCTCTTCCCCCTCTACGCCAGCCTCCTCACCCCCACCTGGCTGCGCCTGCTCGGCGCCAAGGTCGGCCGACGCGTCGAGGCCTCCACCGTCCTGGCCCTGCCCGCCCTGATGCGCGTCGACGACGGCGCCTTCCTCGCCGACGACACCCTCGTCGCCCCCTACGAACTACGCGCCGGCTGGCTGCACCTGGGCCCCTCCCACATCGGACGCCGCTCCTTCGTCGGCAACTCCGGCATCGTCGCCCCCGGCCGCACCCTGCCCGACAACTCCCTCGTCGGCGTCCTGTCCGACACCCCCGCCCACGCCCCCGAAGGCTCCTCCTGGCTCGGCCGCCCCGCCTTCGCCCTGCCCCGCGTCGCCGACACCGGCACCGACACCCGCACCTACGACCCCTCCCGCCGCCTCATCGCCGCCCGCGCCGGCGTCGAACTCTGCCGCCTGCTGCCCGTCATCCTCGCCGCCCTCCTCGGCGACCTCGTCCTCGCCACCCTCCAGGAACTGCGCGACGCCTACGGCCTGCCCCTGGCCCTCGCCACCGGCGGCCTCGTCCTGGCCGCCGCCGCCCTCACCGCCTGCCTGCTCACCACCGCCGCCAAATGGCTGCTCGTCGGACGCTTCCGCGCCGCCGAACACCCCCTGTGGTCCCCCTTCGTGTGGCGCAACGAGCTCTACGACACCTTCGTCGAGGAACTCGCCATGCCCTTCGGCGGCCACAGCCTCACCGGCACCCCCTACCTCAACGCCTGGCTGCGCACCCTCGGCGCCCGCATCGGCCGCGGCGTCTGGTGCGAGACCCACTGGCTGCCCGAGAGCGACCTCGTCACCGTCGGAGCCGGCGCCAGCGTCAACCGCGGCACCGTCCTGCAGACCCACCTCTTCCACGACCGCGTCATGCGCCTGGGCCCCGTCCACCTCGGCCCCGGCTCCACCACCGGCCCGCACTCCGTCGTCCTGCTCAACTCCACCCTCGGCGCCGGCTCCACCGTCGGCCCCGCCTCCCTGGTCATGCGCGGCGAGAACGTCCCCGGCGCCACCCGCTGGCTCGGCAACCCCGTCGCCGCCTGGAACACCGACCCCACCCCGCCCCCCGGCCGCCGACGCCGCCGCCCCGCCACCCTCTGATACGAAAATCCCCCGCCCCGGCCGGCCCGCCCCGCCCCCGGGCCGGCCCGGCGACCGCCCGACCCCGACCTCCCCCGGAAACCCCCGCCCGCGCCACCGCCACCGCACCCCACCGGTGCCACACTGCCCGGATGGACACCACACGGGGGAGTGGAACGCCAACCGGCCTGCCGCCGTTCGCGGTTCGGCCCGTCCTCGCGATCGCCGGCGCGCTCGCCGCGCTGCTCATCGCCCTCTCCGGACGCTACGGCTTCCACCGCGACGAGCTCTACTTCCTCCTCGCCGGCCACCACCCGGCCTGGGGCTACACCGACCAACCACCCCTCACCCCGATCCTCGCCCGCGCCACCGCCCTCCTCGGCGACGGCCCCACCGCCCTGCGCACCCCCTCCGCCCTGCTCAGCGCCGCCACCGTCACCCTCACCGCCCTCACCGCCCGCGAACTCGGCGCCCACCGCCGCGCCCAGACCCTCGCCGCCGCCTGCTGTGCCGCCAGCGGCTACACCCTGGCCGTCGGCCACCTGCTCTCCACCAGCACCTTCGACCTCACCGCCGAACTCGCCGTCCTGCTCACCGCACTGCGCCTGCTGCGCACCCGCGACCCCCGCTGGTGGCCCGCCCTGGGCGCCGCCGTCGGCACCACCCTGCTCAACAAGCAACTCGTCCTGCCCCTGCTCGCCGCCCTGGCCGCCGCCCTGCTCCGGGAACACCGCCACCGGATCCACCGCCACCGCACCCCGCCCCACGCCCCCACCCCCACGACCCGGACCCCGCCCGGCGCCGCCTGGGCCCTGCTCGGCACCGCCCTGGCCCTGCTCATCGCCGCCCCCACCCTGTGGTGGCAGGCCATCCACGGCCTCCCCGAACTGAAGGTCGCCCACGAACTCGCCGCACAGAACGGCTGGGCCGGCCGATGGCTCCTCCTGCCCCTCCAGGCCCTCCAGTTCTCCCCGTTCCTGCTACCCGTCGCCCTCGCCGGCTGGCGCGCCCTGCGCCACGACGACGCGCTGCGCCACGCCCGCCCGCTGGCCACCGCCTACCCGGTGCTGTGCGCGATGGTCATCGTCGGCGGCGGCAAGCCGTACTACCCGCTGCCGCTGCTGCTCGTCCTCACCGCCGCCGGCTGCGAACCCGTCCTCGCCCGCACCCGCCGCAGCGCCCGCGCACTGGCCCGCACCCTGGCCGCGGCCACCGCCGTCAGCGCCCTCGCCACCCTGCCCCTGCTGCCCGCCGGCGCCCTCGCCCTGCCCAACGCCGTCGACCCCGACCAGGGCGAACAGGTCGGCTGGCCCGAACTCACCGCCGCCACCGCCACCGCCTGGCACGACCTGCCACCCGACCGGCGCGCCCACGCCGTCCTGCTCACCTCCAACTACGGCGAGGCCGGCGCCCTCGCCCACTACGGCCCCGCCCTCGGCCTGCCGACCCCCTACTCCGGCCACATGAGCCTCGCCGACTGGGGCCCGCCGCCGGCGGACGCCACCGGCCCCGTCCTGCTCGTCCACCCCGCCGGGCATCCCGCGCTGGAGGCCCCGTTCACCGGCTGCCGCACCGTCGCCAGGGTCGACAACGGGCACGGCGTCGACAACCTGGAGCAGCACGCCGCCGTCGTCCTGTGCGACCCGGCCCCGCGGCCCTGGAACGAGCTGTGGCCGCAGCTGCGGCAGTACTGATGCGCCCGCGCCGGTCCGGTGTGCGCGAGGGACGAACGGGTGAATCCTCCGAGACCGTCGGCCAAGTCACCTGGGCGGATCGTCAGTTGGCCGGTCCTCTCCCGCATCCGGATGGCAGTTTCGCCACCGCCGCCGTGTAGGTTTCTGTCCGTCGCCCCCCACGGGTGCGGTGTTCCTCCCCCTCCTCTGAACCCGGCCCGGGCCGACCGGCCCGGGCGTCGTACGGAGACGGGAGGAGACCGAGTGGAAGGCGACGAGCCGCCCCGGACACGGAGGTCGGAGCTGATCGGACGGTGGCTGCGGCGCAACGCCGGGGTCATCACGGCGCTGGCGACCGTGGCCGCAGTGGTGGTGGCGGCGGTGAAGTAGGGCCCGGCAGGGCCCCGGTGAACCGCCGGGCGGGCCCCGGTGAACCGCCGGGCGCGCAGGGCCCGGTCCGTCCACCCGCCCGCACACGAAGGGCCCCCGACCAGTCGCAGTGGTCGGGGGCCCCTCCGTTCGCCCCACACGCTACCGCACCGGGCCGCCGCCCACCGGCCCCCCGTCCACCGGCACGCCGCCGGTCAGCCGCGCCGCCAACTCCTCGGCCAGCACCGCCGACGGGCCCCGCCGCCGGCGCGACAGCACCAGCCCCAGGTGACGGCACGGGCCCGGCGGGGCCAGCGGCAGCGCGACCAGCTCCCCGTCCCCGCTCAGACCGATCTCCGGGATCAGCGCGATGCCCACCCCGGCGTGCACCAGCGCCTGCGCGAACCCGTAGTCCGTCGCCGTGCACGAGATCCGCAGCCCCACACCCGCCGACTCGGCGTACCGCGCCAGCTGCACCGCGGACTTGCGGCACCCCAGGATCCAGCGCTGATCGGCGAGTTCGGCCAGCCGCAGCGGCTCGGGCCGCGCCCGGTAGCGCACCGCCACCGGATGGCGGCGCGGCAGCACCACCCGCAGCGGGTCCTCGCCCAGCGGCGTCCACTCCAGCCCCGAACGGTCCCCGGGCCGCCCCGGCGCCGGGGCGTCGTCGAAGTGATAGGCCAACGCGAGGTCGGCACGCCCCTCGCGCACCCCCGGCAGGCTCTCCTCCGGCTCCTCCTCCAGCACCGTCACCTCCACCTCCGGATGATCGGCGACGAAACCGGCCAGCGCCGCCGGCAGCAGCCGCCGCCCCGCACTGGCGAACGTGGCCACCGTCAGCACCGTCTGACCGGCCGCCAGCCGCTCCAACCGCTGCCGGGTGTCAGCCAGTTCGGCGGCGATCGCCTCCGCCGCCTCCACCAGCAGCCGCCCCGACTCCGTCAGCACCACCCCGCGCGTGGAGCGCACCACCACCGCCGCGCCCAGACCGCGCTCCAACGCCGCGACCTGCTGCGAGACCGCCGAGGCCGTACACCGCAGCGCCACCGCCGCCCGGTTGAAACTCCCGTGCCGGGCCACCTCACGCAGCACGGCCAACCGCTGGACATCGATCAACAGTTTCCCTAACGACGAGCCAATCCGATCGATACTACCGCTGGTGACCGCCGTCCAGCAGGCTGAACCCCGACACCACAGGACGGGCCGAAAGGGGCCACCGCAAATGGACGTGTGCGTGATCGGCGGAAGCCGCCACTTCGGACGCCGACTGATCGAGGAACTACGCGACGGCGGCGCCACGGTGACCGTCGTCAACCGGGGCTCCACACCCCCGCCCCCCGGCGTGACCCACCTGCTCGCCGACCGCGACGACGAACGGGCCCTGCACACCGCCCTCGCCGACCGGCACTTCGACACCGTCGTCGACCAGGTCTGCTACACGCCCCGCCAGGCCGCCATCGCCACCCGGGTCTTCGCCGACCGCACCCGCCGCTACGTCCTCACCTCCACCGTCGAGGTCTACGCCGAGACCGGCCGGCCCGGCGGCCCGGCCCTGACCGAATCGGCCGTCGACCCCGCCACCCAGCAGATCGACCTCGAACTTCCCTGGCACGAGCAGCAGTTCATCGCCGACCACTACGGCGAGGGCAAACGCCAGGCCGAAGCCCTGCTCACCCGGCAGGCCCCCTTCGACACCGCCCTCGTCCGCACCGCGCACGTCCTCGGCGGCGCCGACTTCACCGGCCGCCTCGCCCACTACGTCCGGCGCATCGAAGCCGGCCTGCCGGTGGCCGTCCACCCCGCACCCCAGCCCGCCTCCTTCGTCCACGCCCCCGAGATCGCCCGCTTCCTGGCCTTCACCGCGACCGCCGACTTCACCGGCCCGGTCAACGCCGCCTCCCACGGCCCGCTCGACGCCCACGAGTTGTCCGCCGCCATCGCCCGCGAACTCGGCACCCGCACCGAGCCGGTCGCCGCCGCGGACGTGGCGGTGGACGTGGCGGTGGACGCGGAGACGGACGCACTGTTCTCGCCGTTCTCCTTCGACCGCTGCTACGCCATGGACACCACCCGCGCCGCCGGCCTGGGCTTCCGCTTCTCCCCGGTCGCCGACTGGCTGCCCCAGGCCGTCCGGGAGGCCCGGGCATGACGCGCACCCCTGACGCCCCCGCGGTTCCCGCCGGCTGCGCCGGTCCCGGCGCTCCCGCCGTTCCTGCCGGTCCCGCCGGTCCGGTGGTCCGGAGCATCGGGGCAGTCGCGGTGGGCGCCATCGGCCTCGGCGCGATGCCGCTGTCCGTCGAGGGCCGCCCGGGCGAGGAGCAGGCCGTCGCCGTCGTCCACGCCGCCCTCGACGCGGGCGTGCGGCTGATCGACACCGCCGACTCCTACCACTGGCACGCCGGCGAACTCGGCCACAACGAACGGCTGATCGCCCGCGCCCTGGCCTCCTACGGCGGCACCCGCGGCGCCGACGAGGTCCTGGTCGCGACCAAGGGCGGCCGGGGCCGCCCCGGCGACGGCACCTGGACGGTCGACGGCGACCCGCGCCACCTGCGCCGCGCCGCCGAGGCCTCGGCCGCCCGGCTCGGCGTGGCCGCCATCGGCCTCTACCAGCTGCACAAGCCCGACCCGGCCGTCCCCTTCGCCGACTCGGTCGGCGCGCTGCGCGACCTCGCCGACGCCGGCACGATCCGGATGGTCGGCCTCTCCAACGTGGACACCGAGCAGATCCGCATCGCCCGGGAGATCCTCGGCCCGCGCCTGGTCTCGGTGCAGAACCGTTTCTCCCCGGCCCACTCCGCCACCCGGGACACCCTCGACCTGTGCACCGGGCTCGGCCTGGCCTTCCTGCCGTGGAGCCCGCTCGGCGGGATCTCGCCCAGCGCCGTCGACGACCCCGGCGGCCCCGCGCCGGCACCCGACACGCCCTTCCACGCCCTGGCGCGCGAGCGCGGCGTCAGCCCGCAACAGGTCTGCCTGGCCTGGCACCTGGCGCAGTCGCCCGTCGTCGTCCCGATCCCGGGCGCACGCCGGCCCGCCTCCGTGCGCGACTCGGCCGCGGCGGCCGCCCTCACCCTGTCGTCGGCCGAACTGGCCGCCCTGCGGCCGGAATCGGGCTGACGCCGCGCGCGGGGCCCCGCGGTCGCGTTCGGGGCTCCGGCGGGCCCTGCCGGCCCGGGGCCGCCTGCGGCACGATCGGAATCCAGGCGGCCCCGGGACCGGACGGGTCCGTACGGGCGGGGCATCGACCGCGGTGCCCGTACGGCGCGGTCGGGACCCATTCGACGACGTCAACCGGGCTTGAAGTCAAGCCCCGGCCGTCGCCACTCCCGGACGCCCGGCCGTCGCCCGTCGCGGATGCCCGGTCGCGCCCCGGATGCCCGGTCCCGCCCCGCGCGCCCGGGGCCGTCCGGGGCGGGGTAGCCTCGCTCCCGGTGGGGGCGGCGGACGAGCTTTCAGGGGCGGGGATGGACGAGCAGCAGCGCGGCTACTGGCGGGTCGCGGACGGGGCGGCGGTCAGCGCCACCCAGGCGCAGGTGGCCTGGACCAGGGCCGCCTACCCGGCCCTGGTGGACGTGGCGGGCCGCTACCACGCGGTGATCACCTACGCCGAGCTCGCCGAGGAGGTGCAGCAGGCCGCCGGGGTCCGCACCCGGGTCCACCAGCGCAACTGGATCGGCAAGGTGCTGGCCCTGGTGGTGCGCGAGGCGCACCGGCGCGGCGACCCGCCGCTGACGGCGCTGGTGGTGCACTCCACCGACGGCATGGTCGGGGCCGGCTACCAGGAGGTGCTGGCCGTCGCGGGGGAGCCCCCGGTGGCCGGGGAACTGGACCGCGAGTACCACGCCGCCGCCGCCCGGCTCGCCTGCTACCGGCACTTCGGCGCGACGCTGCCCGCCGACGGCGGCACGCCCGCGCTGGCCCCGCGCCTGAAGGCGTCCGTGGAGCGCAAGGCGGCCGCCGCCGCCCCGCCGCGGCCGCCGGCGATCTGCCCCTCCTGCTTCCTGGAGCTGCCCGCCACCCGCATCTGCGACTCCTGCGGGGAACGCGCCTGACGGGGGCCGTCCCGGCGGGCGGCCCCGTTCTCACACGCGTGCGGGCAGACGGCCGGGCATCCGCCAGCCCTCGGCCAGGCGGGACGGCGACAGGCGCTGCCCCTCGCCGAAGAACTCGCAGAACTTCATGATCAGCGGGTCCCAGCCCAGCGGGTCGACGTAGTGGTCGGTGCCGGGGACGATCAGGGACTCCTCGACGTGCGCCCGCACGACGGTCACCTCGAAGGCGGTGCACCCCGGGTTGCCGGCCAACGGGACGGCCGCCTCCAGCCGGCACTCCAGCTGGACGGGGCACTCGGCCACGCGCGGCGCGCGCACCAGCTCGGACGCCTGCTCGGTGAGCCCGGCGGCGGCGAACTTGCGCCGCTCGTGGCGGTAGCCCTGGCGCTGCCGGTACTCGGTGATGTGCGGGTTGGCGGTCAGCAGCGCGAGCCGGTCCACCGCGTCGACCAGTACGGAGGAGGGCAGGTTGAGCACGCACTCGCCCTCGCGCCGCAGGTTCTGCGAGGTCTGCGAGCTGTTGCCCAGGCCCAGGACGCAGGACTGCCCGAGCCACCACGCCGAGGACATCGGCGCCAGGTTGGCGCTCCCGTCCTCGTTGCGCGAACCGATCAGCACCACCGGGGTGCCGAAGTAGAGGACCTTGAGGTCGGTGACCTTGTGCACGTGATGCCGTCCTTGCCCGTCGTCGTGGAACGTTGACCGGGACCGACTCTGCCCGCCCGCGCCGCGTGGCGCTGGCGGAGATCGGACACGGCGTTCGGGCCACGGGGCTCGGGTGACGGTGTTCGGGCGGCGGCGTTCGGGCCGGGGCCCCGGGCCGGGTCCGCAGGCGCGTCCGACGGGGTGCGGGGTTCGCCGTACCGGCCTGAACGGCCCTGCGGCGGTGCTATGTTCGGCCCGTCAGACAGCCCGACCAGCCGCCGCACCGACCGGGGCCGTGACCATGACCCACACCGACCAGCCGTCCGCCGCCGAGACGGCGGCCACGCGCGCCTTCCTCGACGAATACGCCTCCGGCGTCCGCGAGTTCACCGGCCGCGAGTTCACCGGCCTGCGGCTCGGCCGCGAGGACCTCTCCGACGCCGTCTTCGTCGACTGCGCGTTCGACAACTGCGTCCTCGCCTTCGGCGACCTCTCCCGGTGCATCTTCCGGCGCTGCCGCTTCCGCCGGATCAACGCCCTGTACGCCCGGTTCATCGAGGCGCGGTTCCTCGACTGCGACCTGAAGAAGGCCGCGTTCGGCACCGCCGACTTCTTCCGCGCGGTCTTCGACGGCGGGACGTTCGAGGGCAACTACCACGACGCGTTCTTCCTCCAGGCCACCTTCCACCGCGTCACCTTCGTCGGCGCGATCTTCGAGGGCGCCCACTTCGGCCTCGGGGTCTTCGCCGGCTCGAAGTTCCTCGCCTCCACGCTCGACCCGGTGGTGGTCAACGGTCTCTGCCGGGTCGACGAACGCACCGTCGCCGACTCCTTCCAACTCAACCACCAGGCGCTGGAGCTGGCCCGGGAACAGCTCGGCGACCAGGAGGCCGTGCGGGAGCTGCGCACCGACCTCGCCGGCCTGGACCGCTTCTTCACCGCGGTGGGTGCCGACCCGGACATGGTCCGCGCCCACCGCGACAGCGTGCCCGACCTGGCCGGGCCCGACCGGCCGAGCGCCTTCATCAGCTACTCGTCACGGGACGAGGCGTTCGCCGCCCAGCTGCACCGGATGCTGGAGGCCAACGGGGTGGACACCTGGTTCGCCCCGCACGACATCCGCGGCGGGCGCACCGTCCTGGAACAGATCACCGAGGAGATCCAGCGGCGCGGCCGGATGATCCTCGTGCTGTCCGAGGCGAGCATGGCCAGCAACTGGGTGGCCACCGAGATCGGCCGCGCGGTGCGCGCGGAACGCGAGAGCGGCACCCGCAAGCTCTTCCCGATCCGCATCGTCGCGCACGAGCGCCTGCTCGACTGGGAACTCTTCGACGCCGACGCCGGACACGACCTCGCCCGCACCATCCGGGCCTACCACATCCCCGACTTCTCCACGGCCGCCAACCCGCTCACGCTCAGCGAGGCGGTCAGCCGGCTGGTGCGCGACCTGCGCCAGGACTGACCCCCCACCGCCCGGGCGGCGGCAGGGGGTCCGGTCCGGGTCCGGTCGGGTCGTGTCCGGTCCGGTCCGGGTCCGGTCGGGTCGTGGTGGACGGTCGGGTCGGTCGGGTGGGTGATCAGTCGGGGTCGCCGACCGGGCCGCGGGCGGCCACCGTACGGGCCTGGCCGTCGTGCAGCCGGTAGGACAGCCCCACCACGGCCGCCTCGCCCGCCGCCACCTTGGAGGCGAGCACCTGGGAGCGCTCCAGCAGCAGGTCCACGGTCTGGCGGATGTGCTCGTCCACGATCGCGTCCGGGTCCTCGATGCCCGCCGCCCTGGCCGCCAGCACGCTCGGGGTCACCCGCTCCACCACGTCGCGCACGAAGCCGCCCGGCAGGCGCCCCTGGTCGAGCGAGTCCCGCGCCGCGGCCACCGCACCGCAGGAGTCGTGCCCCAGCACGACCACCAGCGGGCACTCCAGCACGCTCACGCCGTACTCGATGCTGCCCAGCGCCTCCGCCCCGGTGACGTGCCCGGCGGTACGGACCACGAACAGGTCGCCCAGCCCCCGGTCGAAGATGATCTCGGCCGCCAGACGCGAGTCGGAACAGCCGAACAGCACGGCGAAGGGCCGCTGTGCCGGAGCGAGGGCGGCCCTGCGCCCGGCGTCCTGGTTGGGGTGCTCCGGGCTGCCCGCGACGAACCGGGCGTTGCCCTCCAGCAGGACCCGCAGCGCCTGGTCGGGGCCGGATATCGGTGAGGAGATCATGCCAGCACCCTAGATCGGCGCTGGTGGGGACCGCACCAGGGGGGTCCGTCCGGCGTTCGTCCGCTGCCGTCCGGTGTCCGCTGCCGTCCGATGGCCGATGGCCGATGGCCGATGTCGTCCGCGGCCCCGGGGGCTGGGCGCGGGCTCAGAAGGCGTAGCGCACCCGCAGCCAGGGGGCGTGGCGCTCGATCAGCACCCCGAGCTCGGCCAGCGCGGCGGCCTTGGTCCGGGCCCGGTAGCGCACGTTCCAGGCGCCGTTGCCGGAGAGCTTGGGCTCCTGCAGCGCCGGACGCCACAGCACCTGCTCCGCCTTGGGATGCCAGCCGAGGTTGACCTCGTGCAGGTCCTGGTTGTGGGTCAGCATGATCACCTCGGCGGCCGCCTGCGCCTTGACCGCGGGCCCCAGCACGTCGTCCATCCGCCGCAGGAGCTCGGCCCAGTCGGCCTGCCAGCCGGGGCGCAGCACGACGGGGGAGAGGTTGAAGTGCACCTCGTACCCGGCGGCCAGGAAGTCGTCGGCGGCGCGCACCCGCTCGGGCACCGGGCTGGTGCGGACGTCCAGCAGCCGGGCGTCGGCCGGCGGCATGACGGAGAAACGGATCCGGGTGCGCCCGCGCGGGTCCAGCTCCAGCAGGTCCCGGTTGACCCACTTGGTCGCGAAGGACGCCTTGGCGGTGGGCCACTGCCGGAACGCGGCGACCAGGTCGGCGGTGTTGTCGCACACCAGGGCGTCCACCGAGCAGTCGTTGTTCTCCCCGATGTCGTACACCCACGCCAGCGGGTCGCGCTGGTCGGGCACGCTCTTGCGGCCCTGGCGGGCGACGTGCCCGCCCAGGTAGCCGATGATCCGGTCGATGTTGGTGAACACCGTGATCGGGTTGGCGTAGCCCTTGCGCCGGGGCACGTAGCAGTAGGCGCAGGCCAGCGCGCAGCCGTTGGCCGAGCTCGGCGCGATCCAGTCCGCCGAGCGGCCGTTGGGCCGGGCCGCCAGCGACTTCTTCACGCCCAGGACCAGCACCTCGCGCTTGATCCGCGCCCAGCGACGCACGTTGCCCGCGTTGCCGTGCAGCTGCGGGATCGCCCAGTGCGAGGGCACCTCGACGACCCGTGCCCCGGGGAAGCGCGCCAGCACCTGCCGTCCGCGCGGCGAGGCCAGGGCCGCCGGCTCGGCGTGGATCTCGCGGATGTCCAGCAGCGCGGCGGTGGTGGTGGCGGGCCGGGGGGTCGGGGCGCCGGAGTCAGGGGTTCCGGGCGCGGCCGGCACACCCGGCACACCCGGCATGCCCGGCAGGTGGGGCTGGTCGGTCACCGCGCGTCCCGCCCGGGGCCGGGGCGCCGTTCCGGTGCCGGCACCGGGACCGGTGCCCGCGCCGGTCCCGGCGCCCGCTCCGCCAGGTCCGCGAGCACCTCCCGGGCCGCCCGCGCGCCCGAGGCCAGCGCCCCCTGGACCGAGGCGGTGGCCCGGTGGTCCCCGCACACGTACTGCCCCGGCGCCCAGCGCGCGCTCCGGCTGAGCGGCAGCGGCGCCGGCCCGGCCGGCAGCGCATCGGCGATCCGGTAGTCCGTCAGCGTCCGCCACCGCGAGGTGTCCACCCCGTACAGCTCACCGGCCCGCGACCGGGCCGCCCCCTCGTCCGCGTCCAGCCCCAGCACCGAGGTCGACACCAGCGCCCGCCCGTCCGGCGAACACCGCGGCACCACCTCCGACAGCACCACCGTGTTCAGCACCCGCCGATCCGCGTCCACCACCAGCGTCGGCTCGCGCAACGGACTCACCGGCGCCACGTGGTAGAACGTCGTCACCGCCCGCCCCGCCGGTACCGGCAGCCCCGGCAGCAGCCGCGCCGCCTGCGCCATCCCGGTCGCCACCACCACCGCGCCGCCCGCCCGCAGCACCGACCCGTCCGCCAGCAGCACCTCCTGCCGCCCCACCCGCTCCACCCGCGCCCCGCACACCACCCGCCCCGCCGCCAGCCCCCGCGCCAACTGCCGCGGCACCGCACCGATCCCCTCCTGCGGCAGGCACAGGCTCCCGCGCAGCATGCTGCGCCACACCAGGTGGAACAGCCGGCTCGACGTCTCCAGCCCCTCCTCCAGGAACACCCCGGCCAGGAACGGCCCCAGCACCCCCTCGACGGTGCGCCGCGACACCCCGGCCGCCCGCAGCGCCCGCGCGGTGCTCACGTCCGGCGCCCGCTTCAGCACCCCGGCGGGCAGCACCGCGTCCCGCAGCCCCAGCAGCCCCAGCGCCGGCACGTCACGCAGCGGCACCGCCCCGCCCGGGCGCAGCAGCTCCAGCGCCAGGCCCGGGCGCCGGGTCGGATCCACCACGGGGAACCGGCCGCGCCCGCCGGCCAGCAGGAAACCGGGCGTGAACGGGTGCAGCCGCAACGCCTTCAGGTCGACGCGCCGGCGCACCTGCGGATAGGCGGTGTTGAACACCTGGAACCCCCGGTCCAGCCGGAACCCCTGCACCACGTCGGTGCGCATCCGGCCGCCGACCTCGTCCCCGGCCTCCAGCACCAGCACGTCCCGCCCGGCCGCGGTCAGGTCCAGCGCGCAGGCCAGCCCGGCCGGGCCCGCCCCCACGACGATCACCTCGGCGGCGGTCTCCCGTCCCGTTCCCATGGCGGGCCGTCCTCTCGTTCCTCCCGCGGGCCGCGCTGCGCGTCCGCGGTCCTGCTGCGGTCCTTCCGGGGTCCTGCTGCGGTTCCTTCTACGGTCCGCCGGGACGCGCACCGCGTCGCGCACCGGTCGAAACGTGCTTCGGATCCGCCCGGCGCCGTGGATTGGACCCGCCCCGCCCCGCCCGAGTCCCGCCCCGCCCGGGTCCCGCCCCTCCTCGCCGGGCCGGCCCGGGGCGCCCTCCCATCCGTTCCGGCGGCGGCACCGAACCACCAGGCACCGTCCTGCTGCGCCGGACACCGTCCGCCGGACACCATCGGGAGGCCCGCCATGCCAACCGTCGAACGCCGCATCACCGTCCACCGCCGGCCCGCCGACGTCCTCGACTACCTCGCCGACTTCGGCCACACCGAGCAGTGGGACCCGGGCACGCTCTCCTGCACCCGCCAGGACGACGGGCCGATCGCGGTCGGATCGCGCTGGACCAACGTCTCCCGCTTCCGCGGCCGCGCCACCTGGCTCGACTACCGCCTCGCCCGCCGCGACCCCGACCGCCTGGTGTTCATCGGCCACAACGCCACCGTCACCGCCATCGACGACATCACCGTCCTGCCCGCCGGCGGGTCCACCGTCGTCCACTACCGCGCCGACCTGCGCCTGAACGGCCTCGCCCGCCTCGCCGGACCCTTCCTGCGCCCCGCCTTCGAGCGCCTCGCCGACGAGGTCGCCCTGCGCCTGCCGCAGGCCCTCGCGGCCGGTGACCCGGCGGCGGGCGACCCCGTGGGGCGGTGACCCCGCGGGGCCCGTCGGCCCGCCGGGTCCGCGGCGCCCCACCATGCGTCCCGCCACAACGCTGCGCAAACGATGCGAGTAGCCCTCCGGACCTCCACTACGCGACGGTCGCACTGTGGAGGAACCGGCACCGTGACAGCACTGATCGACCGCCCGGCCACCCGGCCGCCCGCGGACCAGGCCCCCGGCGACGGCGGGCGGGCCGCCCTGCGCACCCTGGCCGCACGCGTCGCCCACGGCGACGAACGGGCCTTCGAGGAGCTGTACGGCGCCACCGCCGGCGCCGTGCTCGGACTCGTCCTGCGGGTCCTGCGCGACCGCGCCCAGGCCGAGGAGGTCACCCAGGAGGTCTTCTGGCAGGTGTGGCGGGAAGCCGCCCGCTACCGCCCCGAACGCGGCGAGGTCCTGCCCTGGGTGCTGACCCTCGCCCACCGGCGCGCCGTCGACCGGGTCCGCTCCGCCCAGGCCGCCGCCGACCGCGACCGCACCGCCGCCCTGCGCGCCTACACCCCCGTCTTCGACGAGGTCGCCGACCAGGTCGAACGCGACCTCGAACGCGACCGGGAACGCGAACGCCTGCGCCGCGCCCTGGCCACCCTCACCGACGTCCAGCGCGAGTGCCTGCTGCTGGTCTACTTCGGCGGCCGTACCCAGGCCCAGGCCGCCCAGGACCTCGGCGCCCCCCTCGGCACCGTCAAGACCCGCATCCGCGACGCCCTGCTGCGCCTGCGCGCCCAACTCGCCGCCGACACCCCCGCCCACCAGGCGTAGACCCGTGCCCACCACCGCTCCCGGCCCCAGCCCCGTCCGTCACCGGTGCCACGGACGGCCGGCGACTGCCCGTGCCCACCCCACCGCCGCCCCCACCCCGGCCCGCCCGGCGAGCGTCGTGCACCGGCCGGCGCGTCCGGGTCCTCGCCTTCGCCCCGCCGCTGTCCTCGGTCGTCCCGGGGCAGGGCCCGGACCGGGTCGGGTCTCCGTCGGGCACCCCGGGTCGGCAGGCCCCCTGCGGCGGCCGGCTCACTCCCGCTGTCCCGTGCGGGTGCACGCATGGCCGGGCCCGGGGCGAGGGCCCGTCCGCGGGCCGGTCGGGCGGCTGGCGGCCGACTCCGGGCCGGCCGTCGGCGGCCCGGCGCGTCGGCAGGCCGCCTCCCCGACACCGGTCCGCTGCCCGGGGCGTCGCCCCGGCACCGGCCCGGCCCGGCCGGCGTAGGCTCGCGCACGTGTCCGCCCCCGCCTCCGCCTCCGTCGGCCGGCCGTCGGCCGAGGCCAGCCTGACCACCGGTGCCCTCGCCCGCCGGCTCGGCGTCTCACCGACCACCGTCCGTTCCTGGGAACGCCGTTACGGCATCGGCCCGGCCCACCGGGACCCCGGGCGCCACCGGCAGTGGAGCCCGCGGGACGTCGCCGTGCTGGAGGAGATGTGCCGCCTGACGGCCCGTGGCGTCACCCCGGCCGAGGCCGCCCGCCTCGCCCTCGCCGTCGATACCGGCGCCGACGTCGACCGGCCCGCACCGCCCGCCGTCGCGGCCCCGCCCGCCGGGCCGACACCGTCCGCCACGCCCACGTCCGCCACGCCCACGCCCGCCACCGGGACGGCGCCCGGCGGCCACACCCTGCCCGTCGGCACCGTACGACCCGAGTGCCGGGGCCTGGCCCGCGCCGCCGTCCGCCTCGACGCGCCCGAACTCGCCCGGATCCTGCGCCGCAGCATCGAGGAGTTCGGCGCCGTCACCGCCTGGACGGACGTGATGAT
Source organism: Kitasatospora sp. NPDC051705 (assembly GCF_044453265.1). Lineage (NCBI taxonomy): Bacteria > Bacillati > Actinomycetota > Actinomycetes > Kitasatosporales > Streptomycetaceae > Kitasatospora > Kitasatospora sp. NPDC051705. Next base: position 31,607 of record NZ_JBITCO010000007.1, read on the forward strand.
GCCCGCGCTGCGCGCCGCCGGCCGCAAGTGGGCCACCGAGGGCGAACGCTACGTCGAGGTCGAGCACCTGCTGTCCTGGCACGTCGCCGCCGCGCTGCGCCGCGCCGCCGACCGGGCCGAGCCGCCGCAGGGGCCGGCCGTCCTGCTCGCCGGCATGCCCACCGAGCTGCACGCCCTGCCGCTGGAGGCGCTGGCCGCCGGGCTGGCCGAACGGGGGCTGCCGTTCCGGATGTTCGGCCCGGCGCTGCCGCCCGAGGCACTGCTGGAGGCGGTGCGGCGCACCGGGCCGCCGGCCGTGCTGCTGTGGTCCCAGGTCGCCCGCACCGCCGACCGGGCGCTGGCCCGTCGCGTCGCCCAGACCAGCTGGGGCCCGCACGGCGCCCGGATACACCCCGCCCTCCTCATCGCCGGCCCCGGCTGGACCGCCCCCCGCCGCCCCCCGGGCGCCCTGCACCCCCGCGACCTGCCCACCGCCCTCGACCAGCTGCAAAACCTGCTCCGCTGACCCCTGCCGCCGCAAGCCCCGGACGGCTCCTGACGTGTCGAAGCGGAGCCGGTGAGCCTCGGCGCCCGGGCCGTGGGGCCGGCGAACCGGCGTGCACTCTTCGGCGGTGCGGGCGGTGTGGGCGGTGCGGGCGGTGTGGGCGGTGTCAGGGGGATCGGCTTTGATGTGGCTGTGCCTGTTTCTGACCTGATCCGCCAGTTGCCCGAGATCTCCCTCGTCCGGGACCGCTCCCGTGCCATGGCGATGCTGGACGCCATCCTGAGCCCGGAGTGGGGGGACCGGTACTTCTCGTTCGACTCCCGTTGGTCGCCGACGGAGGAGATGGCCTCGATGCGCGACGGCTCCGGCAACGAGTACTCGATCGTCTTCTCACCGGCAGGCGCTTATGCCCGCGGTTTCGATCACGAGTCGCCGATGACCCCGTACCGGGTGACGCCTCCGGCGCCGTGGCCGGGCCTGTTCGACGGGGTGCCGGAGGCACTCCGCGCGCACGTCGCGGAGCCCGCCTTCAGCGACCACGGGACACCGCGGGCGACGGTGTGCTTCTGGCGCGAACGATCAGACGGTGCGTGGAGGGCAGGGGCCGTCGAGCCCCTGCCGGAGGGCGTGGAGGACGACGGCAGCGCCGAGTGGTTGTTCGACGTACTGCTGGACGGTCGGCCCGAGGCGTATCAGCGGTTCGCTGAGGAGTACTACGAGGTGGCGGTCGACATGGCGGCCGTCCGGCACGTCTACGCCCTGCGCCCTCTCACCCGGCACGTCGTGTCCTCGCTGAACCCGGAACCGGACACTGCCCACCTGGCGGAGGACGCCGCCCAGATCGGATATCCGGGCGGATATCCGGCCCAGGAGTGACGGTCCGCCCCGGGATGGTCGGAGTGGAGGCCGCGCGGATTCACATGACAGCTGCGGCCGGCTCGGCGATCCCTTGCCGATGGCCACGGAACCGGACCTGCTCCGTCTGACCATCGTCTGCCCACCGCCCGGCGAGGGCGGCTGGGCTACCCGTGGCCGTAGCCGGGCGACCCGCCGTTCACGGGAACGGCGGGAAGATCGCTGGGTATAGTGCAGGCGTTTCGGGGGGCCGACGGCGGGAGTCCGTCGACGTGACGCGCCACCGCGCGTTCGCGGACAGCCAGGGCGCTGCGGGAGCCCCGATGACCCGTATCGCCGAGGAGGCCGCCCCATGGAACCCGTCACGCTGATCACCGGCGGCTCGACCGGAATCGGTGCGGCCACCGCCCGCGTCCTGCTCGGGCAGGGCCACCGCGTGGCCGTCACCGGACGTGACGCGGACAAGCTGGCCGCCTTCGCGGCTTCGGCCGGAGCGGGCGAGCGGCTGCTGACGATCACCGGCGACGCCGGCGACGAGCACGACGTCGCCTCCGCCGTGCGCCGCGTGGTGGACGCGTGGGGCCGGCTGGACAACGTCATCGCCAACGCCGGCTTCTCGCTGCCCGGCAACCTGGAGAGCCACGCGCCCGAGGACATGCGCGCGATGGTCCTCACCAACGTCCTGGGCCCGGCCCTGCTGGTGCGGGAGACCCTGCCGCACCTCAGGGAGTCCAAGGGCCGGATCGTGATCATCGGTTCGGTCGCCGGGGTGCGCAACACGCCCGGCAACCTGTACTCGGTCACCAAGTGGGCCGCGCACGCGCTGGCCGAGAACACCCGGCTGCTGGTCGGCAAGGACGGAGTCGGCGTGACCGTCGTCGCCCCCGGGGTGGTGGACACCCCGTTCTGGGACGAGCGCGGCGGCACCCCCGACGCCTCGCCGACGATGACCCCCGAGCAGATCGCGAACACGATCGCCTTCGCCCTCGACCAGCCCGCGGGCGTCGACATCAACCACATCACCATCCGGCCGACCGGGCAGCTCGGCTGACGCCGCGTCCGCTGCGCGCAGGAAGTCGGACCGGCCGACTTCCTGCGCCGCTCTCCTGGCGGGCCCTCGCCCCCTGGGGTCCTCGTTCCCCTGGGAGCCCGGGAGGAATATGTCGATCGGTCTACATATTCGGCGCCGAGGGGGGAGTGGGGCCGGCCGTCACTCGCCTGCTGCCGGGTGCGGCACGGCCTCCAGGGCTGCCACCAGCTCCGGGAGGGTGCCCGTGGCGAGGGCGAGGGTGAGGTGGTCGTGGTAGTCGCGACTGTGGACGATCAGTCCGTCGCGCACCCGCAGCACCTGGACGTTGGCGGCCTCGAAGCGTTGCCCGCTCACCCGGTTGTGCACCTCGTAGTCCCACTCGGCGACGACCACCTCCGGATCGTCCGTCTCGCGGACCAGCACGTTCTTCGGGGTCAGCTGCAGCGGTGAGTGTGCGGCGACCTCCGCGAACCGCGCCTCGAGCGTGGCCCGCCCCTCGAACCGGCGTGGCCCGACGGGGGCGAGGGCGGTCTCCACCACGGTGTCCTCGGCGTAGAGCCCGCCCAGTTCCGTGAGCCGTCCTGCGGTGATGCCGTCGAGCAGGGCGTGGAAGGCCTCGCGCGGTGACCGCGTTTCAGACATGATCAACCTCCGGTACGATCCGTCGCTGGAATCGGACTAGCAACTCCGTTTCGACGATACGGACTGGCGACTCCGCTTGTCCAGGGGTGGCGTCGCCGGACCGTCGCGATCTGTGGAAGAGGGTGGACGGCATGACCGGCGCTCAGGAGCGCCCGCTGCGGGCGGACGCGGCCCGCAACCGCGCCAGGTTGCTGGACGTCGCCACGGAGGTGTTCACCACCCGTGGCGTCGCCACGCCGACCGAGGAGATCGCCCGGGCCGCCGGGGTCGGCGTCGGCACGCTCTTCCGGCACTTCCCGACCAAGGAGGCCCTGCTGGAGGCGGTGATGGTCCGCCGGCTCGAGACCATCGCCGCCCGCACCGCGGAACTGACCGCCGGTGCCGAGCCCGCCGAGGCCTTCTTCGACGGCTTCCGCCTGGTGATCGACCAGTCCGCGGGCAAGGACGAGTTCACCCAGGCGCTCGCCGCGGCCGGGGTGGACGCGCACGCCTCCCTGCGGGAGTCGAGCGGGGCGATCCGGGCGCAGCTCGCCGAACTGCTGGCCGGGGCGCAGCGGGCCGGGGCGGTCCGCCCGGAGCTGGGCCTGCCGGAGCTGATCGCCCTGCTGGTGGGCGTCGGCGCGACGATGGAGCAGCTCGGCCCGGACCGGGAGGCCCGCGAGCGGATCTTCGAGGTGGTCTTCGACGGGCTGCGCCCGCGCTGAGCTGTCGGTGTGAGAAGGCGGTGCGGGAAGGCGGCGCGAGAAGTCGGCTCCGTCGACTTCTCGCGCGTTTCGGGCCGAGGCCCCGCCGGACGGGCGGTGGCCGGTCCGTGGATCTCCGGTGCCGCGTGGTGCGGGCCGTCGACGACGGGGGAGCTGTGGTGCTGCAGGTTCTGTACGACGGGAAGTGCGGGGAGACCGAACTCTCCGGGACGCGCCCGGCGCTCCTGGCGCTCGGGCGGCAGTTGCGGGGGGCGGCGGGGACCTGCGACCTCGCGGAGAGCGGGAACCCCTCTCCCTACGAGAGGTCGCTGTCGCAGCTCGCGTTCCGGGAGGATCCGGAGCGCGAGGGCGCCTCGATCGTCACGGAGGGCCCGGTCCTGTGGATCCGGGGAGGGCGGGAGGCCCTCGACCTGCTCGCCGAGAACATCGAGGACTTCGCCGTCGAGGCCGACGCCACCGCCCACTGCCACGTCGAATACCAGACGTACGACTACATCGCGTCGGACTCGGACCCGCTGGTGATCACGTTCACCAGGTGAGCGAGGCAGGCGAGGCGGGCGAGGTGGACGAGGCGGGCCGGGTGGAGGCCGCGGGGGTCACCTGCGGTCGGCGGAGCGGTAGAGGCTCGCGAGCACCCACCCGTCGGCCGGCGGCCGGGGGCGGCTGAACACCACGGAGACCCCGGCCTGCGTCTGGACGGCGAGCTGGTCGTCGAAGGTCAGGGCGTCGTCGTCCCGCCATCGGCAGCCGGTCCGCCGGAGCCCGTCGAGCACCGCCTCGCGGGTCGGGGCCTCGATCACCTCGGTCGCTTCGGTCGACCCGGTGGCCCCGCGGCCCGCCGTGCCGGCGCGGGAGGGGGCTGCGAACCTGCCCGCGGTGTCCACCGCGTCGAAGCCGAGCAGGTGCACCAGCCCGTCGGGACCGGCCCACACCTCCAGGCTGCCGTCCTTGACGCCGGCGTCCCCGTCCTCGGCGGGCCGTGCCGCCGCCGGGGCGCCCAGGGCGGTGCCGCCGCCCAGCAGGAGGTCCGCCTCCCCGCCGGGCATGCCGAGCCTGAACGGGCCGATCTCACCCGTGGCCGCGAAGGAGATCATCGAATCGAGAAGGGAGTCCACCGGTGGGAGGCTAGCGGCGAAGTCCACCGGTCCTGCAGCGAGTTTCCGGAGGTGGACGGGGGCTTCGGCGCGCGGGAAGTCGGCCGGGTCGACTTCCCGCGCACCGGCGCGAGGGGCGTCTCAGCGCGACGGGAACGGGGACAGGTCCCGGTCCCATGCGTCGGCCGCCCGCAGCAGTGCGTCGTCGCCGCAGTCCAGCTCGACGGCGAACCGGTAGAGGTCGAAGCCCTCGGCCTCGTCGTCGCTCCCGTCCCCGTCCTGGCACTGCCACGGAGGTGCGGCCTCCAGCGACAGGTGGACGTGCAGCAGCGACCGGCCGCCGGAACGCCCGGCCAGGCTGAAGGCGAGGTTCGGTTCCAGGAAGGTCAGGCTCGGCGACGGTTCGCCGTCCGGGTCGGGCACGGTCACGGCCACCCTGCCCGCGGCGACGGCGCGCAGCCAGCGCGACAGGCCGCGGCACTCGTCGGTCAGCAGGGACGGGTCCTGGAACGACCACCGGCCGGACGGCGTCGTCACCTGGCCCTGGATGACGAGCCAGTTGTCGTCGTAGGGATCGCCGCTCGTCGCGGAGAACTGGTAGCGCAAGGGCCGCAGCTCGACGGCGGACTGATGACTCGCAAGCAGCACCGCCACAGGATGGCACGGGCGTTCGCCCCGAGGGTCGCCGGGCGGCGGTGCGGCCGGGGAATATGCAGACCGGTCTACATGGTGTGTGGGAGTTGTGGGGGTGCGGGGTGGCCTGTGGGTGGGCCCTATTACGCTGGGACGGGTCCGAACGATCCCCGGACCGTCGGCCGGGTGTTCGGTCGGCGGGGCGGGGAGGCCGGCTCGGGCTGACGACGAGGGAACTTCACGGGGGGAACAGGAGCATGGCCGAGGACCGGACGGACGTCGGGTACGGCGCCCACGGGTACGGGGACCAGGGCTACGCGGCTCAGGGGTACGGGGACCAGGGGTACGGCGGTCACGCCCACGGAGCGCACGCCCACCCCGGGTACGCGGACCAGGCGGAGGACGTCACCCCCGTCGGGGACGGGACCGGGGACGGGCCGGCGCCGCGCCGCTCGGCGGGGCGCCGGGTGTGGATGGTCGCGCTCGGCGGGGCGTTCGCCGGGCTGCTGGCGGCCGGGGGCATCGGCGCGTACAACCTGGTGAGCGCCGTGACCGGCGGGACCGCCGCGGACGACTCCCGGCAGCAGGAGCCCACCGCCGCGGTCCGCTCCGCGCAGCCGCCGCCCACCGGTGAGCAGGCCGCGGCCGTGGCGAAGGAGTTCCTGGCCGCCTGGAGCCGCGGCGACGTCGCGGCCGCGGCCGCCCTGACCGACCGCCAGGAGGCCGCGCGCTCCGCACTGGCGTCCTTCCGCGTGACGGTCAAGGCCCGCACCTTCACCCTGACCGGGACGGGCCCCGCGCCCGCCGGCACGCCCAGCGAGCCGGCGCTCGCCTTCCGGGCGAAGGCGGAGTTCGACGGCACGGCCGGCGCCTGGGAGTACGACGGTGCGCTGAGCGTGGTGCGGGCGGCGGACGGGCGGGTCGTCGTGCGGTGGGCGCCGAACGTGCTCCACCCGCACCTGGACCCGGGGGAGACGATCGCCCTGCGCCCGCTGCCCACCCCGGTGGTGAAGCCGGTCGACCGCAACGGCAAGTCCCTGGAGGCCTTCCCCTCGCTGCGCACGGTGCTGCCGCAGATCACGCCGGCCGACGGGGCGTCCGCCGTCACCGGGCAGGCCGTGGTGATCGCGGACGCCGCGGGCGCGCGGCAGCCCGAGCAGCTGTTCGTGCTGACCCCGCCGAGCGCCCCCGAGGTCAGGCTCACCCTGGACGCCGGTCTCCAGCAGGCCGCCGAGGAGGCGGTGAAGCAGCAGGCCGCCGGCGGCAAGCCGGCCTCGCTGGTGGCCGTCCAGCCGAGCACCGGCAACATCCTGGCGATCGCCTACTCCTCGCAGGACGGCTTCAACCGCGCCGTCGGGGGCGGGCAGGCACCCGGTTCGACGATGAAGGTGATCACCTCCGCCGCCCTGCTGGAGGCCGGGCTGAGCCCGGACAGCGCGGCACCGTGCAAGGAGACCACCGCCTCCCCGAAGCTCTGGCACAACGACGAGCCCGGGGACTTCCCCGGCTACACGCTCACCGACGACTTCACCCGCTCCTGCAACACCGGCTTCATCGACAAGGGCCTGGAGAAGCTGCAGCTCGGCACGGTGCCCAGCGTCGCCCGCGACCAGTTCGGCCTCGGCCTGGAGTGGCACATCGGCATCCCCAGCCGGGACGCCACCATCCCGGTGCCCAGGAACGGGGACGAGGCGGCCGCCACCTACATCGGCCAGGGCCGGATCCAGGTCAACTCGCTGGCGATGGCCTCGGTGGCGGCCACCGTGCAGAGCGGGACGTTCCGCCAGCCCGTGCTGCGCACGGACGCCAAGCGCGTGACGGCCCCCGGCCGGCTGCCCGAGGGCGTCGCCCAGGGCCTGCGGGCGATGATGGCCAAGACCGCCACCCAGGGCACCGCCCGGGCCCCGATGTCCGGACTGACCGGCCAGATCGGCGCCAAGACCGGCACCGTCGAGGCCGGCCCGGGCAAGGACACCAACAGCTGGTTCATCGCCTACCGCGGCGACCTGGCGGTGGCCGCCGAGGTCGAGGGCGGCGGCCACGGCAACAGCGCGGCGGGCGTCGCCGCCGCCCAGGTGCTGAAGGCCGGCGGCGGCCGGGGCTGACGGCGGCAGGGCGCGCCTTGGCGGCCGATCCGGTCCCCGGGGTGCCCGGTCCGGGGCCGCCGGGCTTCGAGGCGCCGGGCTTCGGGGTACCGGGTCCGTGGCCGCTGGGCTTCGAGGCCGGTGCTCCGTGACGCCGAAGGTCGCCGGGCCGGGCCCGGGGACACCCCGGGCCCGGCGGCCCGCCGACGCGCACCCGGCCGTACCGGGCGATGTCCGGCCGCCGCGCCGCGATCCGGGCACCGCGGCACTCCGACGCCCCGGCGCCGCGCGGAGCCGCCCGTCGGGGCCCGGCGGACGAAGGCGCCCGGACCGCGGGCGAGGACCCACGAAATCCGAGGGCGGGGGCAATCCGCTCCGGCCCCGGCGACGAATCAGGGAGCAGGAAGGCGCCCCGGCGCCGTGCGGGCTCCGGACCGTTCCCCGGACGAGACGGTCCGCCGCCCCCGTGAGGCTCCGGGGCCCGGCCGTCCGCTGCTGGGTGCGGGCGGCCGGGCCGCCGCCGGTGCGACGCGGCGGTCGCCCTCCCGGGCCGGAGAACGGCCCTGTGGTGTCGGAGCGCGGGTGTCGGTGCCTGTGCCCCGCCGGGTGGCCCCCGGCGGGGCACAGGCGTTTCCGGCCGCCCGGGGGCGGGGGAGCAGGGTGCGGTCCCCGACTACCGGGGGTTGATCGTCGGGGACCGTGGTCCGGGGCCGGCGCGAGCTCAGTCCGCGGGGCGGAGGGGGCGGGAGCGGGACGGCGCCGTGCCGGTGAGCGCCTCGGCGGCCGGGCCCCTACCGGCCACGGGGGCCGCCCGCCGCATCGCTCACACTCCGCATTCGGTCGCCGCCCGCCCCCGGACGGGTGCGACCTCCGGAGGACCCCCGATCGGGCGAGGCGGGCCGGCAGCCGACGACGCGGCGGTTCGGCCGCCCGGGGGTGCCGGACGGGGCCGGGTTGCCCCGGCGCGTTCACCCGTGCCGGTGAATTCACCGCCCGTCAGGGTCCGGCGGGCGGGCGGCTGTCCGACGGTATCGAAGGAACGCGACGGGGCGGCCGGACCGGGACGGGGACGGAAGGAACCACCGGACGGCAGACGGCCCGTGCGACCCGACCACCACCGTCCGACCACCACCGCCCGACTGCCCGACACCCCGCACCCCCGCGAACGGAGCACCGCCGTGACCGTCCCCCGCCTGTCCCGCGCCGCCGGCACACTACTGCTGGCCGGCGTCCTCGCCGCCTGCTCCAGCTCCTCGACGAAGCCCGCCCAGCCGACCACCGCGGCCGCCTCCCCGAGCGCGGCGACGGGCAGCCCGAGCGCCGGGACGCCGTCCCCGGCCACCACGGCTGCCTCCCCGAGCGCCGCCGCGACCTCCCCGAGCGCCTCGCCCAGCCAGGCCAACGGCGTCACCCACGTCGCCATCAGGAACTTCCAGTTCGAACCCGCCGCCCTCACCCTGGCCCCCGGCACGACCTTCACCGTCACCAACCAGGACAGCACCGCCCACACCCTCACCGCCGACGACAAGAGCTTCGACTCCGGCACCATCGCCCCCGGCGCCACCGCCACCCTCACCGCACCGCAGCAGAGCGGCGCACACCCCTACATCTGCACCATCCACCCGTTCATGCACGGCACCCTCACCGTCTCCTGACCCCGGCCACCCGGAAGGAACCCGCCGCCACCGTGGCCACCCCCGCCCCGCCCCCCAGGCTCCTGCCGCTGCTCCTGCGTCTGGTCGCGGCCGCCGGACTCGCCGTCGACGCCGCCGTGCACGCCCGCCTCGCCGACCAGTACGACGCCGTCTCCGCGAGCATCAGCCAGGGCACCCTGTTCCGCATCGAGGCCGGCGCCGCCGCGCTCGCCGTCCTCCTCGTCCTGCTCTGGCGCCACCGGGCCGGGGACCTCTACGCCCTAGTGGTCGCCGCGGCCGGCCTGGCCGCCCTCCTGCTCTACCGCTACGTGGACGTCGGGGAGCTCGGCCCGCTGCCGAACATGTACGAACCCGTCTGGTTCACCGACAAGACCCTCACCGCCTGGGCCCAGGCCGCCGCCGTCCTGGCCCTCGCCACGCTGCTGGCCCTGCGCCACCGGGCCGCCCGGCACCCCGCCCCGCCGTGACCCGCCCTGGCGCGGCCAGCTCGGGCACCCCGCCCCGCCGTGACCGGCCGGCGGGGTCAGGTGCGCTGGAAGGCGTGGTGGTGGCCGATCGGGGTGAAAGGTACCGGGAGTGCGCGTACCCGGCCCCGGCCAGCGGCTGCGCGCACGCCCGCGCGACCTCGTCGTCCAGGACGGAGACCACCCGGTAGGGCAGCCCGCCCAGCACCTCGTCCGCCAGGGCGGGCAGCGCCCCGGGGACGACCGTCCGCAGCGTCCCGTCGACGACCAGCTGGTTGTTCGCGTAGGAGAGCGCGAAGTCGTCGTCGAAGACGGCGAACCCACCGGGCACGTCGACGGTGCGGTGGGCCTGGCGCCGGGCGAAGGTGGACAGGAAGGCGTTGATCCGCTCCAGCTCGGGACTCGACATGACGCCGACCCTAGGAGCCCGGACCCGTCCCCGGGGCCGATTCCAGCCCTTCAGCCCCCGACCCAGACCCCCGACCCAGACCCCCGACCCCCGACCCCCGCCCAATCCCCGGCCCCGGCCGCTCCGAATACCCGGGCGGCGCCCCCGGGCCTGGCGGGGCCCGGGGACACGCCGTCCCCGGGGGACCGTACGAGAGGAGCCGCAGGTGGACGAGCCGACCCCGACGCGACCGCTGCGCTGCCTGGTCACCGGCGCCACCGGCTACATCGGCGGACGCCTGGTGCCCGAACTGCTCGCCGCCGGCCACCGCGTGCGCTGCCTGGCCCGCGACCCCGGACGGCTGCGCGACCAGCCCTGGCGGCCCGAGGTGGAGGCCGTCGCCGGCGACGTCACCCGCCCCGAGACCCTGCACGGAGCCTTCGACGACATCGACGTCGCCTACTACCTGATCCACTCCCTGGGCACCGGACCGGGCTTCGAAGCCCTCGACCGGCACGCCGCCCAGGCCTTCGCCGCGGCCGCCCGCACCGCCGGCACCCACCGCATCGTCTACCTCAGCGGCCTGCTGCCCGCCGGCGTCGCCGAACGGGACCTCTCCGCCCACCTGCGCTCGCGCGCCGAGGTGGGCCGCCTGCTGCGGGCCGGCGGCGTCCCCACCGCCGAACTGCGGGCCGCGGTGATCATCGGCTCCGGCTCCGCCTCCTTCGAGATGCTGCGCCACCTCACCGAACGCCTCCCGGCGATGGTCACCCCCCGCTGGGTCGACACCCGCATCCAGCCGATCGCCGTCCGTGACGTCCTGCACTACCTGGTGGGCGCCGCCACCCTGCCCCCCGACGTCGACCGCTCCTTCGACATCGGCGGCCCCGACGTCCTCACCTACCGCCTGATGATGCGCCACTACGCCGAGGTCGCCGGCCTGCCCCCACGGCTGATCGTGCCGGTGCCGGTGCTCACCCCGGCCCTGTCCAGCCACTGGGTCGGCCTGGTCACCCCCGTCCCGGGCTCGCTCGCCCGCCCCCTGGTGGAGTCGCTGCGCCACGAGGTGGTGTGCCGCGAGCACGACATCGCCCGCTGGGTGCCCGACCCGCCCGGCGGACTGACCGGCTTCGACCGGGCCGTCGAACTGGCCCTGCGACGCATCCAGGACGCCCAGGTCGCCACCCGCTGGTCCTCCGCCTCCCCGCCCGGCGCCCCCAGCGACCCGCTGCCCACCGACCCCGACTGGGCCGGCGGCAGCCTCTACCAGGACCTGCGCCGGTGCCGGGTGGCCGCCGACCCCGCCGCCCTGTGGCGGGTGGTGGAAGGCGTCGGCGGCGAGAACGGCTGGTACTCGCTGCCCGTCGCCTGGACGCTGCGCGGGCTCCTGGACCGCCTGGCCGGCGGCGTCGGCCTGCGCCGCGGCCGCCGCGACCGCGACCGGCTGAGGGTCGGCGACGCGCTCGACTTCTGGCGCGTCGAGGAGATCGAACCCGGCCGCCTGCTGCGGCTGCGCGCCGAGATGCGCCTGCCCGGCCTGGCCTGGCTCGAACTGCGGGTCACCCCCGACGGCGACGGCGGCGCGCTCTACCAGCAGCGGGCGCTGTTCCACCCGCACGGACTGGCCGGCCACCTCTACTGGTGGTCGATCGCCCCCCTGCACACCCTGGTGTTCGGCGCCATGGCCCGCAACATCACCGCCCGTGCCGGCCAACCCGACTGATACCCCGAACATCTGACGCACCGTCATCCTGCCCCCGCGCCGCCCCCGACACGCCCGGGCCCACCCGCCCCGTGGCCCCGCACCCCATCCCGTGCCTAGGCTCACCCAATGAAGCTGCGGATGACACGACTGGACGCCATCGACCGGGCCCTGTTCGACCGCCTCGCCGCCGCCCCCCTGCACGGGGCCCGCCCCTGGCTGCGCGCCCTGAGCCGGGCCGCCGACCACGGGGTGCTGTGGACGGGCACCGCCGCCGTCCTCGGCGCGGCCGGGGGGCGCAGCGGACGCCGGGCCGCCCTGCGGGGCCTGGGCGCGCTCGCCCTCGCCTCGCTGACCGCCAACACCGTCGCCAAGCACGCCACCCGCCGGCCCCGCCCGCTGCTGGACCAGGTGCCCGCGGTGCGCCGCCTGGTGCGCCAGCCCGTCACCACCTCCTTCCCCTCCGGCCACTCCGCCTCGGCCGCCGCCTTCGCCACCGCGGTGGCCATCGAGTCCCCGCTGCTGGGGGCCGCCGTCGCCCCGGTCGCCGCCGCGGTCGCGCTCTCGCGCGTCTACACCGGCGTGCACTACCCCGGCGACGTCCTGGCCGGGGTCGCGCTCGGCACCGCCGCCGCCGTCCTGACCCTGCGCTGGTGGCCGCGCTCGGTGGACGTGCCGCCGCCCGCCGCCCCGGCCCGGCGCCCGGCCCCGGCCCTGCCGGGCGGGCGCGGCCTGGCGGTGGTGGTCAACGCCGGCTCCGGCAACGGCTCCCCGCTCGGCACCGACCCCGAGGAGGAGGCCGCCCGGCTGCGCGCCCTGCTGCCCGAGGCGGACGTGCGGCTGTGCGGGCCCGACGACGACCTGGCGGCGATGCTCGCCGGGGCCGCCGAGCGCGCCGCCGGGGCCGGCGGCGCGCTCGGGGTGTGCGGCGGCGACGGCAGCGTCAACCTGGCCGCCGCCCTCGCCGTCGAACGGGGCCTGCCGCTGGCGGTCTTCCCCGGCGGCACCCTCAACCACTTCGCCCTCGACCTGGGCGCCACCACCCACCGGGACACCGCGGACGCCGTCCAGGCCGGCCACGCCGTCGCCGTCGACCTCGGCCTGGCCGCCGACGACACCGAGGTGCGGGTCTTCGTGAACACCTTCAGCCTCGGCATCTACCCCGAACTCGTCCGCCGGCGCGAGAAGTTGGAGGGCCGCATCGGCAAGTGGCCGGCCCTGGCGGCGGCCGTCGCCAGCCTGCTGCCGAGCGCCGAACCCGTCACCGTGCACGCCGGCGGCCGGCCCCGCCGGCTGTGGCTGCTGTTCGCCGGCAACGGCGCCTACGACCCGCCCGGCTTCGCCCCCACCCACCGCGCCGCCCTCGCCGACGGCCACCTCGACATCCGGGTCGTCGACGCCGGCCACCCCTTCGCCCGCACCCGCCTGGTCGCCGCCTTCCTCACCGGCACCCTGCACCGCTCCCGCGTCTACCAGTCCGCCCGCCTCGGCGCCCTGGACCTCGACTCCCTCGGCGACGCCGACCGCATCGCCGTCGACGGCGAGAGCGTGCCCGCCAAGGGCGCGCTGCGGCTGTCCAAGGCCCGCGCCGCCCTCACCGTCTACCGGCCCCCACTCACCACCTGAACCGGCCGTACCGTCCGAGCCGGTCCCGGTCGGGGGCCTGAACCGGGCGTCCAATCCATCGCGCCCCACGGCTCCGAACACCCGGTGCGGCCGGCGGACCCCCCCCGCCGGCCCCCACCCCCCCCCCACCCCCCCCCCCCCCCCCCCACCCCCCCCGCCCCCCCCCCGCCCCCCCCCCCCCGGGGGGGGCGGCGCCCCCCCCCCCCCGCCCCCCACCCCGCCGCGCACCCGCGCGCACCCCGCCGTACCCCGCGCACCCCGCACCCCCGACCCGACCGCACGAGGCCCCGATGAGCACCGCCGTCGTCCTGTTCACCCAGGACCTCCGCCTGCACGACAACCCCGCCCTGCACGCCGCCCGCACCCGCGCCGACCAGGTCGTCCCGCTGTTCGTGCGCGACCCCGCCGTCGACCGGGCCGGCTTCGCCGCCCCCAACCGCCAGGCCTTCCTCGCCGACGCCCTCGCCGACCTCGACCGCGCCCTGCGCGCCGCCGGCTCCCGCCTCGTCCTGCGCCACGGCGACCCCGCCGAACAGACCGCCCGCCTGGCCACCGAATGCGGTGCCGACACCGTCCACGCCAACGCCGGCGTCTCCGCCTTCGCCACCCGCCGCGAACACGCCCTGCGCCGCGCCCTCGGCGAACGCCTCCACCTGCACGACGGCGCGCTCACCGTCGTCCCGCCCGGCCGCGTCACCCCCGCCGGCCGCGACCACTACGCCGTCTTCACCCCCTACCACCGCGCCTGGCAGCAGGCCGTCCGGCGTACCGTCCTGCCCGCCCCGCGCACCCTCACCACCCCCGACGGCCCCGCCGGCGACCCGCTGCCCACCGCCCCCGCCGGCACCTCACCCGGCCTGCCCCCCGGCGGCGAGAGCGCCGCCCGCCGCCGCCTGCGCACCTGGGACCCGACCCCCTACGCCGACCTGCACGACGACCTCGCCGCCGACGCCACCTCCCGCCTCTCGCCCTACCTGCACTTCGGCTGCCTGTCCGCCACCGAGGTCCTGCACCACACCGCCCGCTCCGACACCCCCGGCGCCGCCGCCCTGATCCGCCAACTCGCCTGGCGCGACTTCCACCACCAGGTCCTCGCCGCCCGCCCCGACACCGCCCATCACGACTACCGCCCCCGCCCCTACGCCTGGTACGACGACGAACACGAACTGCGGGCCTGGCGCGAGGGCCGCACCGGCTACCCGATCATCGACGCCGCCATGCGCCAACTCGCCCACGAGGGCTGGATGCACAACCGCGCCCGCCTGCTCACCGCCTCCTTCCTCACCAAGACCCTGCGCCACGACTGGCGCCCCGGCGCCGACCACTTCCTCTCCCTGCTCGTCGACGGCGACGTCGCCAACAACCAGCTCAACTGGCAGTGGGCCGCCGGCACCGGCACCGACACCCGCCCCAACCGCGTCCTCAACCCGCTGCGCCAGGCCGACCGCTACGACCCCGACGGCGCCTACGTGCGCCGCTGGCTGCCCGAACTCGCCGACGTCCCCGGCCGCGCCGTCCACCGCCCCTGGGACCTCGCCCACCGCCCCGCCGGCTACCCGGCCCCGCTGCTGCCCCCCGACGCCCTCACCGCCCGCATGCACGAAACCCCCTGAGCCCCGGCCGCCCCGGCCGGCTGCCGGTCATCGAAGGTCGCCGCCCCTTGGCGGGAGGAGACCAGGGCGATGGTCCGCCACGACTGATTCCCGTCCCGGGAACCAGCACCGTCGCTTGATCGTCCCTGATGACATGCCGTCAGTTCTCATTCTCGGAATCGACCCGCACGCAGTGCCCGGCATGGACGGGGCCGTCATCCGTGCGGCCCTCGACCAGGAGCTGACACGGTTCGGCGGCCACGCCATCGACGCGTCCATGGTGCTCATCGCGTTGGACGAGTCGGCCGAGTCCACGATGGTCACCGCACTGTCCGAGCGCGCGTGGGACGTCGTCGTCATCGGCGGCGGAATCCGCAAGCCGGAACCACTTCTGCCGCTGTTCGAGCAGGTCGTGAATCTGGTCCGGCGGCATGCGCCGAAGGCCGCGATCGCCTTCAACACCAGCGGAGGCGACAGCTTCGAAGCGGCCAAGCGGTGGCTGTGAACCCGGGCTCGGCTGACACGTCGACGTAGGGAGCCCGAGCCCCGGTGCCCGCACCAGCGCGCCAGCGGTCTGCCGGTGGCACGCGGCGATGGCGGCCGCCGTGTTCTCGGGCCCCACGTGACCTCCTCCTCGGTCCAGGTGTCGTGGCGGGCGAGTTCCCGGGCCCGGAAGGCAGTGGCCCGAACCCGGCCGAAACGCCCTGGGATCCGACGCCGACTACCGCCCCGGCGCGCGCAGGTCTGCGCCGTTCGGGGGTCTCCCGGTGGCCCGCGCGGTGTGCGCTGCCCGATCGTGGGGATGGCGTCGTGCCCGCGGCGCCTTCGCAGGACGGGAGACCGAGATGCCGAAGTACCTGGTCCGGGCCGGCTACACCGCTCAGGGCGCCGCGGGGTTGCTCGCCGACGGCGGTACGGGCCGGGTGGAGGCAGTCCGCAGGGTCGTCGCCTCCTGCGGGGGCACGCTGGAGTGGCTGGCTTTCGCCTTCGGCGAGACGGACCTGTACTGCGTGATCGAGCTGCCGGACGAGGAGTCGATGGCGGCCGTCTCGATGACGGTCCGGGCCAGCGGCGCCCTGCAGTCCAGCGTGGTCCAGCTGCTCACCCCGGAGCAGATCGACACGGCGGCCCGGCGGACGGTCGACTTCCGGGCGCCCGGCGCCTGACCACCTCCACGCCGGGGCTGCGCCGCTCGGGGCCGCACGGCGAACCGGTGGCCTCCGCCCCGGCAGGCGCCCGGCATCGCACGGGCAGCCGGGTCGGGCACCGGCCGCCATCACGCACCGACTCGTCAGCCGTCCGTGCGTCTGGTCCACTCGGTGGTGCCCGGGGGGTAGTCGTAGCCGGGGCGGTTGACGTCGGCGCTGGTGCGGAAGGGGGTGCCGCGGTTGTCGATGTGGGTGGTGCCGCGGCGGGTGCCGCTGGACCAGTCGAGGGTGAGGTCCCACCGGACGTCGTGCGCCTTGGTGTGGGCGGTCACGTAGAAGACCTCGGGGTCGGACTTGCTGACCTTGTAGGGGAAGTCGCGCTGGCCGCCCTTGACGGTGATCACGGGGCTTCCCCGGTCGAGGTCGATGTCGAAGGACTTGGTGTCGACCACGCCGCCGCAGCCGACGCCCATCGAGTAGTCGTTCCAGGCGAGCGGGGCGCCCTTGGCCGTGACGCGCACGTGCAGGGCCTCCAGGACGACGGTGTCCGCTCCGGTGCCCTGGACGGTGAGGGCGATCTCCTGTTCGCCGGAGGAGACCGCGCCGTAGGCGGCGGCCCAGCGCGGGGCGTCGCGCTCGGGCGCGGGCGGGCCGACGTGGGCGGGGGTGCTGTCGACGAGGAAGTGCTGGCTGCACGGGTCGTCGTAGACGTAGGGGCGGACGCCGACGGTGAGGGGCGCGGGCGCGTCGGTGGTCGGGGTGGCGGTCGGGGTGGTCGTCGGGGTGACGGGTGCCGCGGGGGTGGGGGAGACGGGGAGGGGTGTCTCGGGTGGGGCCGGCGCGGCCGTCGTCGCCGGCGTGGCGGCGGTGGTCCGACGGTCGGTCGCACCGTCGTCGTCGCCGCGGAGGGCGGGGCGCGCGACGATCACCGCCGTGGTCAGCAGGACGACGGCCACGGTGGAGGCGATCAGGGCGCCACGGCGGCGGCGCGGCGGTGCGGGCGGTGCCGGGTCCGCCGCCGTCGCGGTGACCGGCTCGCCGTCCGTGAACGGCACGGGCGGCGCGGGCGGTGCTGGTGCTTCCGTGGGGCCCGGGGCGTCCGGGGTCGGCTCCGGGGTCCGGTCCGTCCGGCGTGATCGGGCCGCGTCCGCCAGGATCCAGCTCCGGTGCAGTTCCACCAGCTCGTCCGGGGTCGCCCGGCACACCCGGGCGAAGCGCTCCGCCGACACGTACTCGTTGGGCAGCGCCGTGCCGTTGCAGTAGCGGTGCAGCGTGGACGTGCTCGTGTGCAGCCGCTTGGCCAGCGTCCCGTAGCTCAGCCCCGAACGGGCCTTCAGTTCGCTCAGCAGCCGCGCGAACTCCGCCGTCTCCGCGGCCCCCGTGCCCTCCACGACCTGCCCCCTTCGCCCCCCGGCGCCTCCCGGGCGTCCCGTTCCGGCGTTCCAGGCCCGTTCCACTCCCGCTGGTCAGAGCCCTGTTCGCCGTTCCACCCTACTCATCATGGCGTCAGGCGTAGCGGCCGGGACGGATCACCGCGCAAGCTTCGGCCATCCCACCGAACGCCCACCGAAAGGGGCCGGACCGTGTCCGTCCGCACCTCACGCACCCGTCTGATCACCGCCGCCGCGGGCGTCGCGCTCGCCGCCCTCTCGATGAGCGCGTGCGACGACAGCGGGGACATCGCGACGGCGACCGGCCCGACGCTGAAGGCCGCCGCCTCGCCCACGGCCGCGGGGGCCGGGACCACCGCCGGTGCCCCGGCCCCCGCCCCCGCGGGCGGGACCCCGGCCCCCGTGCCCCCGTCCGCCGCCCCGAAGCCCGCCCCCGCCACCACCGCGCCCGCCACCACCGCCGCCGCGTCCCCGGCCGTGCCGAAGAGCCCCGCCCCCGCCCCCGCCGCCGGGAAGCCGGGCGTCTGCGAGGGCTCCACCACCAAGACCGTCGCCGCCCCGCTCAACCGCCCCGTGAACCACATGCTGCTCACCGTCACCAACACGGGCTCCGGTACCTGTTACCTCTACGGCTACCCGGCGGTGCGCTTCGGCGAGGCGCAGGCCGTGCCCCCGGTCATCGAGGACTCCAAGCCGCAGGCCGTCGTCACGCTCAAGCCCGGCGAGTCCGGCTACGCCTCCGTCAACCTGTCCTCCACCGACGGCGGCAACGGCGCGCACGGCCACACCGTGACGTCCCTGGCGGTCTCCTTCCACGGCCCGTCCGGCAACGAGAGCGTCGGCGCGGCCGCCCACCCGGCGCTGCCCGCGGGCGGCAGCTACGTGGACGACTCCCTCAAGGTCACCTACTGGCAGCAGTCGATGGACGACGCCGTCTCCTGGTGACACGGCCACCACCCGGGCCCGGCGGCAGCCCGCCCAGGCGGCAGCCCGAGGCCCGGCGGCAGCCCGAGGACCCCCGGCGACCCGACAGCCCGCAGCACCCGGCCCGAAGCAGGAAGCAGGTACCCACCGTGCACACCGCCACCCGCAGCCTCGCCCGTCTCCTGGTCGTCTACGTCGGCACGGCCTTCAGGGTCCTCTTCCTCGGCGGGCCGGACGACCCGGAACTCTCCCGGGAGGCCGGCGTCACCCGGCGCTGAGGCGCTCCCCGGCCCCCTGGTCTCCCGGGCGCAGCCCCCGGCCCCGGTCTCCCGGGCGTCGGGCACCTGGCACAGGGTCAGTCCACCCGCCGGTCGGCGAGGGCGGCGACCCGGGTGAAGTACGCGCGCAGGAGCGCCTCGTCGCCGGGCGGGATCCGGGAGGACGGGCAGCGGGAGACCCGGAAGGCCTGCCGGTCGGTGCCGTAGAGGGCGGCGTCCGGATCGTGCACGACGCCGACGAACAGCTCGCCGGGCTTGCCCGGCTTCCGGTAGTGCACCAGCGCCCCGAGCCAGCGCAGCGGGACCCGGAAGCCGGCCTCGGCCGAGTCCAGGCGGAACAGCTCGAACACCCCGCGGTCCACGCGCAGGTGGAGGTTGTCGTAGTCGAGCGTGAGCGGGTCCATGAGGAGAACATAGGCGCGACGGCCGCCCCGCGTCCCCGTTACGGCGTCGTCCGGCGCAGGGACAGCACCGTGACGTCGTCGCGGCGCCGGCCCCCGCTCCAGTGACGGGCGGCGCCGTCCAGGGCCTGCGGCAGCAGGGAGGCCGCGGTCGTGCCCAGGGCGGTCAGGCCCTCCTCGACGGGGTAGAACTCGCCGTCGCGGTCCTGGGCCTCGGTGATCCCGTCGGTCAGCAGCACCAGCACGCCGTCCTCGGGCAGCGCGAACCACTGCACGGTGCGCACCTCCCCGGCCAGTTCGGCCAGCCCCAGCGGCACCCCGGCGGCCAGGTCCACCGTCTCCACCCGGCCTCGGCGCAGCAGGTAGGGGGCCAGGTGGCCGCAGTTGACGGCCTGCACCTCGGGGCCGCGCTCCAGGCCGAGCACGGTCGCGGTGACGAACCGTTCGCTCTCCCCGGCCTGCGCCGCGTAGGCGTTGTGCCGTTGCACGGCGGCCTCCAGGGAGTCGGCGACGGCGGTCAGCGCGGCCTCGCGGAACGCCGCCTCGCGGAAGGCGCTCAGCACCGCGAAGCCCGCCCCGATCGCGGGCAGGCCCTTGCCCTGGACGTCGCCCACCAGCACCCGCGTGCCGTACGGGGTGTCGGCGACGTCGTACAGGTCGCCGCCGACCATGGCGTCCTCCTCCACCGGCCGGTACAGCCCGAACACCTGGACGTCCGGGGTGAGCACCGGCAGCGGGCGCAGCAGCTGGCGCTGCAGGGCGACGGCGCTCTGGCGCATCCGGAACAGCTGCCGCTCGCGCCCCATCCGCCGTGCGCACAGGGCCACCAGCGCGGCCTCGGCGCCCAGCACCGCCACCAGCGTCCCGGCCCGGGCCTCCAGCGAGGTCGGCGGGAACAGCACCGTGCTGACGGCCACCACGACGGCCACCCACACGGACACGGCGATCGTCTGCGCGAGGGTGCCCAGGCCGGCCAGCAGCGCGGGCAGGAACACCAGCAGCAGCACCAGCCGGGCGCTGGTCCCGGTCCCGGCCTGCGCCAGCAGCACCACGGCGGTGGAGGCCAGCACCCCCAGCACCACCGTCCGGTTGCCCGGCGCCCGTGCCTCGGCCTCGGCGCCGTACCCGTCCGCGCTACCGCCCACCCCGCCGCCCTCTCGCCGCCGCACCATCCTCCCAGGCATACCGGCGCCCCCGGCGGGCCGCCAACGGAACCCACCTGTCCGGGCGAGCGCGGCCCCGGCGCCGGGCGGGGCCCTGGGCGGGGCCGGGTGCACCGCCGCGCGGCCCGCCCCCCGTACGGGCCGCGCGGCGGTGTCCAGGCTCCCGGAGTGCCCACGGCGCTCAGCGCGCTCAGGCCCCCGGGGCGCGCCGGCCCAGACGCAGGTGGACGACGCAGGCCTGCACCCCCGCGGCCACCAGCACCGAGGGCGGCACCGCCCACGGCAGCAGGCCGGCCCACGCCAGCGGGGTCAGGACCAGCGCGCACAGCCCGAGCACGGGCAGCGCGGACAGCAGGGCGACGCGCAGGCGCACACCGCTCGGCATGACGCCGTGGGAGGTGGCGCCGCGGGCCGGGAGACGGTCGGGTGCGGCGGCCGACGGCCGCGGTGCGGCGCTCATCGGGCCCTGCGGGCCTGGTCGAGGAACTCGCCCAGCTGCGCCCACTCGTCGGCGGGGGCGTCGGGGGTGCCGGAGAGGGCGGCCGGGTCCTCGCGCCAGGCGGTTCGCACCGCGGTGGACAGGGTGGCGTCGCCGCCGCTGAAGAGACGGCCGAGTTCGTCGAGGCGGTCGGCGATGCGCCGCACCCGCGGGTCGGTGGGCGGGGCTCCGGCGGTGCGCAGGGCTTCGGCGCGCCGGTAGAGCTGGGGCCACTCGACCTCCAGCAGGTAGTGGGTGGCCGGGCCGAGTGCGGCGGCGTGGTCCCGCAGGGCCTGCAGCTGGTCGTCGTCGAGGTGGCGGCGCAGGGCCTGTTCGGCGCCGGGGCCGGTGGAGGGGCCGGTGGCGCCGATGGCCTGGAGCAGGCGCAGCAGGGCGGCGGTGTCGGGGCGGCGTTCGGCGGTGAGTTCGGTGTGCAGGTGGGCGAGGCGCTCGTGCAGGTCCTGCAGGTGGGCGAGGGCGGTCTCGGTGGCGGTGAGGTGTTCGCGCACCAGCCGCACCGGGTCGACGCCGGCGTCCAGGCAGGTGCCGATGGTGTCCAGGCCCAGGCCCAGGCGGCGCAGGGCGAGGATCTGGTAGAGGCGGACGACGTCCTGCTCGGTGTAGGAGCGGTGCCCGGAGGAGGTGCGGCGAGACGGCTGGAGCAGGCCGATCTGGTCCCAGTGGTGCAGGGTGCGTACGGTCAGGCCGCTCGCCTCGGCGAGCGGGCCGACCTTCCAGGTCTGTTCGGTGGGCATGGCACGAGGATTCCTCCTGACGCCGCGTGAGGTGCAAGTCGGCGGGGTGCGGGGCGGGCGTGCGGGCGGGGTTCCGGCGGGTTCCGGCGGGTTCCGGTGGGTCCGGGTGCGGGCGTCCGGCCCGGGGTTCAGACGTGGGCGGGGGTGTAGTCGGGCAGGTCGATGTCGCCGGCCTTGGCGAACTGGGCGGCCATGATCGCGCGCAGCGGCCAGCGGCCCATCCAGCGCATGGAGGCGGCGCGCAGGCGGATCATCAGGGCGCTGTCGGGTGCGTAGCCGTGGAGGCCGCCGGGCGGCAGCTCCTGGGCGCGGGTGACGTAGGGGCGCATCAGGTCCTCGTAGCGGGCGTAGGCGGTGCGGTGGTCGCCGCGGGCGGCGGCGAGCTCGCCGGCGAGCAGGTAGGCGCCGACGAGGCCGAGGCTGGTGCCGAGGCCGGTGAGGGGGCTGGGGCTGTACCCGGCGTCGCCGAGCAGGGCGACGCGGCCGCGGCTGTAGCGCTCGAGGTGGATCTGGCCGAAGGAGTCGAAGGCGAAGTCGTCGGCCTCGCGCATGCCGGCCAGCAGCCGGTCGACCTCCCAGCCGGCACCGGCGAAGCGTTCGGTGAGCAGGCGCTGCTGGGCGGCGGTGTCGTGGCGGTCGTGGGCCAGCGGGGCGCAGCGGAAGCCGAGGGAGGCCTTGACCTCGCCGGGCAGCCGGCCGGGGCGGGCGCCGGCGACCAGGCCGCCGGGGGCGTTGTACATCAGGAACCAGCCGTCGAGGTCGATCCGCGGGTCCCGGACGGTGAACCAGGCGTGGTAGCCGCCGAGCGGGCGGTAGTGGTCGCCCCCGGGGCCGAAGGCGAGGCGGCGCACGACGGAGTGCAGGCCGTCGGCGCCGATGACCAGGGAGAAGCGGCGGGCGGGGGCGTTCTCGAAGGTGGCGGTGACGCCGTCGGCGTCCTCGGCGAGCGCGGTGACGGTGTCGCCGTAGCGGTACTCGACGTCGTCGGCGGTGGCCCGGTGCAGGAGGTCGGCGAGGTCGCCGCGCAGGATCTCGATCTCGGAGACGATGCCCTCGCCCTCGAAGAGTTCGACGGGCATGCGGGCGGTGAGCCGGCCGCGGCGGTCGACCAGGCCGAGGCCGCGCTGGTCGACGCTCAGGGCGCGGGCCTGGTCCAGCAGGCCCATCCGTTCGACGACGGTGCGCCCGGCGCCGCGCAGGTCGACGGCCTGCCCGCCGGGGCGGGGGGCGGGGGCGCGCTCGACGACGGTGGGGGTGAAGCCGTGGCGGCGCAGCCAGTAGGCGAGGGCGGGGCCGGCGATGCCGGCGCCGGAGATGAGGATGTCGGTGTTCTCCATGCCTCGAAATGTACGGCGTACGCGTCGGGCTCAACAAGCCCTGTAGTGCGGGTTTTTGGAATTGATGCACTAGTGCACTAGGGCGGTTGGGCGGCCGCCGGGGGAGCCCACGGCGGCCCCGGCGGCTACCGGCGGGGCCTTCCCGCAGGTCGCGGCCGCGCCCGGCGCGGGGGCGGCGCGGCGAGGTGCACTAGTGCTCCTGCGGCGGGGCGCGGGTCCGACCCGCCGGGTGTCCGTCCTGCGGCAGACCGGGGCGTCGAGGCGGCCGGGCCGGGCCCGCGACGGCCTCGCCGAGCGCGCACTTGAGGGCGGCGACGTCCGCGACGAACCGGCCCTTCAGGTGGCAGGCGCTGCCCGCGGGCGGGCCGGGAACGGGCGAGGTCAGCCGCGGCCACTCCTGCCGCCCGCCGGGGGGCGAGCGCGCCCGCGCGTTGCGCTCGGCCGCGGCGCCCCCCGTACGCCTCCCGGACCGCGCGGGCGGCCGACGGCGGCCGGTCGGCCGGGCCCTCGCACAGGGTCAGGTCGATCAGGGCGCCACCCAGCACGGACGGGTCGAACCGCAGGTCGTCCTCTCGCCGAACCGTGAAAACCGGGCCCGACGATATGCCGGGCGCGGCAGCGGCGGCGAGGGCTTTATCGGCAGCCCCGGGGGCGCGGGTCAGCCGCCCGGCTCAGCCGGCCGGGGCAGGGGCAGGGGCCGGGGGAGCGGACCGCGGGGCGCGGGCGGCCTCCTGGGCGGCCATCACCTCGTCGCCGTGCTCGAAGGCCCAGGCGCCGAACGCGTCGATCGGGGCCAGCAGCGTGCGCCCCAGCCCGGTGAGCCCGTACTCGACCCGGGGCGGCGCGCCCGGGTGCGGGCGCCGCTCGACCAGCCCGTTGAACTCCAGCCGCCGCAGGGTCTCGGTGAGGACCTTGGAACTGATCCCCCCGATCCGCGCCCGCAGCTCGACCGGGCGGGCCGGGCCGTCGCGCAGCGCCCACAGCAGTACGGCGTTCCAGGTGTTGGAGAGCAGGTCGAAGGCGAGGCGGGCGCGGCAGTCGGCGAGGAAGGCATCGGTCACGTACCAGATGGTGCCCGACCGGCCTCCTAGCGTGGAACGGACGGTCGGCGCCGGACCGGGCCAACGGCCCCGGCCGGCACGGGAGAAGAGGACACACGCGATGGAGATCGGCGTACTGGGAACCGGCAACATGGCCGACGCGCTCGCCACCCACTGGGCGCGCGCCGGGCACCGGGTGACCATCGGCGGGCGGGACGCGCAGCGGGCCGAAAGGCTCGCCGCCCGCATCGGCCACGGCGCGCGGGCGGCCGGTCTGCGCGAGGCGGCGGCCTGCGGCGAGGCGGTGCTGGCCGCACTGCCCTTCGGGGCGGGGGCCGAGGTGGTGCGGGAGCTGAGCCCGGAGCTGGCGGGCCGGGTGCTGATCGACTGCGCCAACCCGGTCGGGCCGGGCTTTCGCCTGCTGACGCAGGGCGGCCCCTCGGCCGCGCAGCGGCTGGCCGCGGCGGCGCCGCACGCCCGCGTCGTCAAGGCCTTCAACCTCTGCCACGAGGACGTCTGGCGGATGCGGCCGCCGGTGTTCGACGGCCGGCGGCTGGCCGTGCCGCTGTGCGGGGACGACGAGGCGGCCCTGGCGTGCGTGCGCGAGCTGGTCGTGGACGCGGGCTGCGAACCCGTCTCCGGCGGCGGCCTCGAACGGGCTGCGCTCCTGGAGGCGACGGCCGCGCTGTTCATCGCGCTGTGGGTCGGCGAGGGGGCGGACGTGCAGGCGATCGCGCCGCCGCTGGCGTACGCGACCGGGCCGGGAGCCGGGGGGACGGCGGACGGCGGTGACCGGTCCGGGGGTGATCGGGGGTGACCGGCAGGTGGTCGGTGGGTGGTTGCATCCCGCGGGCTGCGCTGGCAAGTGATCGTCCGGCCGATTCGGGCCCGGCCCGGCGGGCCGGCGCGGCCGGGCGGCGGCCGGTGCGGAGGTGAACGCCCAGTCCGTCGAAGCGGGTGGGCCACGCCGCTTGACGCCATCGAATCGGGTGGTCCAGACCACCAGGGGCGCCCGGGTCAGTGCTCTCAACTCCCCTGGTGGGAGGTGGATGTGGCGGGGCGTCCGACCGCCTCCGACTCCGGTGATCGACTGTTTCCTGCCAAATTGGTCTCGACCATTGCCTCGAATCCGGGATTCCGGAAGGCTCACAGCCGCAACGCCGGGAGCGGACCCCGGCGTTCCCGTCAGAGGGAGGAAGACACCGACATGGCACTGCGCAAAGCGGTTTCCACCATGGCCCTGGCCGGACTGCTCACCGTCGCGGGCGGCCTGATGGCCGCCCCCGCCGCCCAGGCGTCCACCACGAGGACCACCGGATACACCTACATCGGCATGTACCCGAGCGGCGCCGCCTGCGAGGCCGCCGGCCGCGCCTACGTGACCCGCGGGGAGGCCGTCAGCTACTTCTGCGACGTCGCCCCCAACACGGCCCGCCTCTCGGTCTGGTTCTACTGACCGGTCCGGACGCCGGGCGGGCCGGGCCGCGCCGCCCGGCGTCAAACCGGCGGGCGGCTACCCGCCCGCCCGGCGTCGGTCCGGCGCCGACAACCCGCCCGCCCGGCGTCCGCCGGCGTCGGAAGCACCGCCGTCAGAGCTCCAGCGCGCCGATCTCGCGCACCGTCCCGGCGAGCGCCCGGACCAGGTCGTTCTCGGCGTCGCTGCGCCACACCAGCGCGTACGAGAGCGTCCCCATGTCGGGCACCGGCAGCCAGAGCACGTCGGACATCGACCAGTGGCGGGTGACGTGCGCCGGGAAGGGGTGGACGATCTCCCCGGTGCCGACCAGGTGGATCAGCTCGTCCGGGCCGGTGACCGGCTCGATGCGCTCGATCGTCCGGCCCCGCGGCGTGTGGAAGGACAGGTAGCCGTCCTCCCAGTAGTCGGGCATGTCGGGGGCGGTGGCGTGGGCGAAGTCGGCCAGCGCCTCGAAGGGGACGCAGTCGCGGCCGGCGAGTTCGTGGTCGGCGGCGACGGCCAGGACGCGGCGGTCGCGCAGCAGGACCGGACCGACCGTGAGATCGGACTCCTCCACCGGCAGCCAGGAGACCAGCACGTCCATGTCGCCCTCGCGCAGCCGGGCGAACGGGTCGATGAACGGCGCCCGGCGCAGCTGCAGCTCCCACTGCGGATGGCGGGAGCGGAAGGCCCGCCAGTAGCCGTGCAGGTCGGGCACGTTGAAGGGCAGCATGCCCACGCGCAGCCGCTCCGTCTTGCCGCGCACGGCCAGCCGGGCCCGCTCCAGGCTCGCGCGCAGATCCGCGTAGACCGGTTGCAGATCGGCGCGCAGCTGGTGGCCCAGCGGCGTCAACCGGACCTGGCGGCGGTTGGAGCGGTCGAACAGCAGGCCACCGAGCTGTCTCTCCTGACGGCCGATCACCTGGCTGACACGCGCCTGGGTGAGGTGCAGTCTGGCGGCGGCCCGGCCGAAGTGCAGCTCCTCGGCCAGGGTCAGAAAGACCTCGATGTCGCGTATCTCCATGGGCCGGCGGCCTCCCGTCATAAGCCTGAGTGATGGGATCCTACGGATCTTCGGCCTTGATGATCACTGCGGGTGGCCGGAAGATCGACGGTAGGGCCGACACCCGGCGACCGCGGACCAAGCCCGGCCGCGGGCCCGGGACTTCACCGCCCCACGCCCGCCCATGCCCGCCCGATCCAGGACAGGAGCGCACCACCCGTGCACACCGCCGACACCGCCGCCGAGGCCCCCGCCGGCACCACCGGCCGCATCTGGCTCATCACCGGTGCCAGCCGCGGCCTCGGCCACGCCTTCGCCCGCGCCGCGCTCGCCGCCGGCGACCGCGTCGCCCTCGTCGCCCGCACCCTCGCCCCGCTCGAGGAGCTCGCCGCCGCCCACCCCGGCCGCGTCCTGCCCCTGCAGGCGGACCTGACCGACCGCGCCGCGGCGTTCGCCGCCGTCACCGCCGCCGCCGACCACTACGGACGGCTCGACATCGTCGTCAACAACGCCGGAATGCTCTCCATGGGCATGGTCGAGGAGTTCACCGAGGCCGAGGCCCGGGCCCAACTCGACATCAACTTCTTCGGCGCACTGTGGATCAGCCAGGCCGTCATGCCCGTCCTGCGCCGCCAGGGCGCCGGCCACCTCGTCCAGGTCTCCAGCATCGCCGCCCTCGGCGGCTTCCCCAGCACCGGCCTCTACAGCGCCAGCAAGTTCGCCCTCGAGGGCCTCAGCGAGGCCCTCGCCTCGGAGGCGGCCGCCTTCGGCGCCAAGGTCAGCATCATCCAGCCCGGCGGCTACTGGACCGACCTCTACACCGCCATGCACAGCACCACCCCCCTCGACGCCTACGCCCCGCTGCGCGAGGAACTCGCCAAGCAGTTCGCCGAGGGCTCCGTCGACAGCGGCCCCGAGCTCGCCGCCACCGCCCTGCTCGCACTCGTCGACAGCGACCGGCCGCCGCTGCGCCTGCTCCTCGGCAGCATGGTCTACGACCTCGCGTTCGACATCGCCCGCACCCGGATGGAGACCTGGGCGGCATGGGAGCCGGTCAGCCGCGCCGCGGAGCGGGCGACCGCCGCACCGGGGACCGCCGCACCGGGGACCGCCGCACCGGCGGACCTTGCGCCGGCGGACGGGCCCGCGACGGACGGACCGGTGGCGGACCGCACCGGGGCCTGATCAGGGGGGCGCAGCATGTCGTTCCGCACCACGTCCGAGGTCGTCCACCGCTTCAACCGGGCCTTCATCGAGCACGACGCCTCGCTGCTCGCCGACCTGGTCGCCGAGGACTGCGTGGCCGAGGTCACCTGGCCCGCCCCTGACGGGACCCGCTACGAGGGGCGCGCCGCGTGCCTGGCGCTGTGGCGGGCGCTCGCCGAGGACCGCACGTGGCGGTTCGAGCCGGAGGCGGTGGTGATCACCGGTGAACGGGCGACGGTCCGCTGGCGCCACCACTACGGCGACGGCCCCGGCGACACGGTGCGCCGCGTCCACCTCACGCTGGTCCGGGACGGGCTGATCGTCGAGTGCCTGGGCTACAGCAAGTCCCCGGACGGCAGTTGAGCCTTCCGCTCCGGCCCCGCCCCGCCCCCAGGGCCGGGGCGGGGGCCGGGCGGGTGCGAGGATGCGGGGGTGTACCGGTACCTGAGCGTGCGCTCGGACGCCCGCCACCGCGCGGGTGTGCCGGCCTGCGTGCTGGTGGAGCACCTGGACGCGGCGCCCGGCCTGCGCAGGAGCGACGCGGCCTGCTACCTGGCCGCCGACGGCCACCACTGGCTCAGCGTGGTCCTCGCCGCCTGCGACGACGCCGGGAACCACGCCGTCCACGAAGGCCGGGTGGCCGACCGGATCAACCTGGTCGAGCTGATCTGCTCCTCGGCCGACGGCCGCCCCGGACACGACGCCGCACTCGCCCGGGCCGCGGGGGTCGCCGACCTCCTCGGCTGGGAGGTGGTCGACTCCGACACCGGTGAACTCCTGCACGGCGGCGGCCGGTCGGCCGTCGCCGCCGCGGCGGTTCCCGCGCAGGCCGTCGCCGCCGCGGCACCGGTGCACCGCCGGCTGCCCGACCTGTTCGGGTGTCGACGGCGCGGCTGGGTCCGGATCCTGAGCGGACGCAAGGCTGACGGCAGTGCAGGGGACGCGGACCACGGCACGATCGGCGGCGGCTACGCCGACTACCTCCGGCGCCCGGACACGCGGATCGAGCAGGCCCTCACCGCGGCCCTGGGTACGGCCCGCACCGTGATCATCGTCGGTGCCGGGGCCGGGCCCTACGAGTCGCCGGCGTTCGAGGTGACGGCGGTCGAGCCGTCGGCGTCGATGCGCGCCCAGCGGCCCGCCCACCTGCCGGCCGCCGTCGACGCCGTCGCCGAACACCTGCCGTTCGCCGACGACGCGTTCGACGCGGCGATGACCACGTCGGCGTGGAGCTTCGTCGACGAGCGGACCCGCGAACGCCACACGGCCGACCTGCGCCGCGACCTGGACAGCGGAGCCTGGGGCGCCCGGTTCGGCACCCTGCGCCACCAGCCCTTCCACCAGGGCTCACCGGTCCTGGTGACCTCCGTCCCGGCCTGACTCCTCCGGGCCGGTCTCACTGCGCCGTCCGACGCCGTCCCCTCAACTCGGCGAGCCAGAGCCGCACCTGCGCGTCGTCGTGGAGGTAGCAGCCGTGGCCCGCACCCGCGGGAAGGTCGGGCGCGTCATCGCAGGTGACAAACGCGGCGACGCCGGCGGCCGTCGCCGGGATACTGGTCGCCCATGAATGAGGTCGAAGTCGTCGTCGCCCATTCCGAGCGCGCGACCCTGCGCGTCGGCGACGTGTTCCTGAAGGTGGACGCCGATCAGGCGCGCATCGACACCGAGGTCGAGGTGTTGTCCCTCGCGCCGGTTCCGACCCCGCAGGTCCTGTGGCGCAAACCGCACGTCCTCGCGATCGCCGCGGTCCCGGGGGCGACGCTCGGGCGCCTCGGCGGGCCGTCGACCGGGTCGCCGGCGGCGTGGGCCGCGGCGGGCGCCGCCATCCGGCGGCTGCACGACGCGCCGCCGCCGCCCTGGCAGGGCCGGGCCGGCCGCAGCGCGGTCGCGCTGGCGGCCGAACTCGACGAGGAGTGCGGGGCGCTCGTGACGAGCGGCCTGCTGCCCGCCGACCTGGTCACCCGCAACCGCCGGATCGCCGAGGCCGCGCTCCGGCCGTGGACCGCGGCGTTCACGCACGGCGACCTGCAGATCGCCCACGTCTTCGTCGACGGCGACGAGGTCACCGGCATCATCGACTGGTCCGAGGCGGGCCGGGGCGACGCCCTGTCCGACCTGGCCACCTTCACGCTCGGACACGAGGAGCGCCTCGACGACGTCCTCGCCGGCTACGGCACCGACGTCGATCGCGACGTGATCCGCGCGTGGTGGTCGTTGCGAAGCCTGCTGGTGGTCCGCTGGCTGAGCGAGCACGGATTCGACCCGTTCGCACCGGGCTGTGAGGTCGACGTGCTGAAGTCCCGGATGTGAGGGGCCCGGGCCGGAGCCGTCCCCGCGCGGACGCGGCCGGAGCCGAGCGCTGCGCGGGAGACGTCCGGCAGGTCCGCGGCCCGCGGCCCGGACAGCGGCAGCCCGGCACGGGAGTCCTACGCGCCGTCGGGCAGCGGGGCCCGCTCGGGCCGGTCCTGG
This sequence comes from Kitasatospora sp. NPDC051705, assembly GCF_044453265.1. Classification (NCBI taxonomy): domain Bacteria; kingdom Bacillati; phylum Actinomycetota; class Actinomycetes; order Kitasatosporales; family Streptomycetaceae; genus Kitasatospora; species Kitasatospora sp. NPDC051705. Next base: position 61,609 of record NZ_JBITCO010000007.1, read on the forward strand.
GCCGTCGCGGTCGGCTCGGCCGGGGCGGGGGCCGGGCGGCGGGTGCGCAGCGCCCAGGCGGCGACCGGCGGTCCGGCTGCGCCCAGGGCGGCGAAGAACACGCCGAGCAGCAGCCAGCCCGCCTGCCCGAGCCCGAGGACCGCCGTGGTGAGGACCAGCGGGGCCAGCGCCTGTCCGGCGTTGAAGCCGACCCCGAGGAAGCCCTGGTACTGCCCCTGGGCGTGGTCGGGGGCGAGGCCGAAGCCGAGCGCGTAGCCGCCCGAGGACTCCCACACCTCTCCGAGGCTGTGCACGACCACGGCGAGGACGGCGAGCCCCGGCGCGACCCAGACCGGAACGTCCGCCGTCAGGGCCATCAACGGGCAGCTGACCAGGAAGAGCAGCCCGGCGAGGCGCAGCGCCCGGCCGCCCTGGCCCGGGGTCTCCACCCGGGAGCCGATCCTGCTCTGCAGCAGCACGCACACCCCGCTGCTGACGGCGTTGACCGCCGCCACCGTCCAGCGGGGCGCGTCGGTGTGGGCGGAGAGCCAGATCGGCAGGAGCAGGGAGACGGTCTGGTACTGCAGGCCCATCGCGCCGTAGAGCGCGACGAAGGTCAGGTACGGCCGGTCGGACAGGACGGCCGCGTGGTGGTGCTCCTCGGGCCGGGGCAGCGGCCGGTAGTTCGGGACGCCGCGCAGGGCGATCAGGGCGGCGCAGGCGAAGCTGGCGGCGTTGGCGAGGATGAGCGCGGTGTACGCCTGGCGGGTGCCGACCGACACGGCGACGGCGGCGCCGAGGGTGCCCGTCACCACGCCGAGGTTGACGAAGGTGCGCAGCTTCGCGCGGAAGGCGGCCGGGTGGTCCCCGCCGGCGCGGGCGACGAGCGCTCCGCCCGCGGCCCCGCCCGCCGTCGCCGCCAGGCGGTCCAGGGTGGCGATGAGCGTGAACGTGCCCCAGTCGTGGATGAGGACGAACGCGGCCATCGTCGCGGCCTGCAGGGCGACGGCCGTCAGCCAGACGGTGCGCGGCCCGTAGCGGTCGGCCAGGTTCCCGGCCGGGACCCCGGCCAGCAGCCCGACCAGCCCGGCGACGGTGAGGCCGACCCCGACCTGCGCGGCGGGCAGGTGCACCACCAGGGTGAAGTAGAGCACCGCGGCGGTGTTGAACAGCCCGTTGCCCACCCGGCTGACGAAGCTCGCGACGATCAGGGCGCGCTGCGGACCACCCGGCCCCAGCACGCCGGACATCCGTGACCCGGCGCTCTTCATGATCATGTCGAACAGGCTAACAGCGGCCCCCCGGGGCCCTTTTCGAACGGGGGCCGTCCGGGCCGCACCGTGCGGAGGTGCGCATTCACCGCACGGCGAGCGGGAGTTGGGGAAGGAATGCTCCATGGCGAAGCTCAGGCGCAACCGGTTCACCGGGCCGCCGATGCGCCCCCGCCGCCGCCCGCCGGACTGCCCCCGGGGGCGTCACAGCGCGCTGCGGGCCAGGCGGATCAGGCCGCTGCGCATCCGCTGCTCGCCGAGTTCGGGCAGGAGCGCGGCGACGTGCTCGGCGGCCAGGGCGGCGAGCAGGGCGTGGGCGGTCTGGTCGGGGTCGGGGGCGGTGGCGAGCAGGATCGCCAGGTGGCGGTGCCAGAACCGGTAGGCCCCGATGCGGTAGCGGGCGCCGGGGGTGGCGGTCTCGGACATCCGGACCAGCGCCAGGTGCTCCAGCAGGTAGTCGAAGTACGCGTCGATGAACGCGGTCAGGCGCTCGGGTGCCGGGGCTCCGGGGCCGAGCGGCGGCGGCCCGTGCAGGATCCCCTCCTGGAGGACGCGCTCGCGGGCGTCCAGGAGGGCGACGGCGAGCCCCGACTTGTCGCCGAAGCGGCGGAACAGGGTGCCCTTGCCGACGCCGGCGGCCGCGGCGATCTGGTCCATGGACACGGCCTCGACGCCCAGTTCGGCGAAGAGCCCGGCGGCGGCGTCCAGGACCGCGGCCCGGTTGCGGGCCGCGTCGGCGCGTTCCTTGGGCGGCGGGGTGCGCAGCAGGTCGAGGGGGATTGCAGAACCGGACTGCGGTCCGTTACTGTCGTGAGCCATAAGAGGACTGTAGTCCGATTCCTTCGGAGGTAGCGACATGACCGCACTCATCACCCGTGACGACCTGGCCGCGGCGATCGAAGCCGACACCGTCACCGTCGTCGACGCGCTCGGCGGCGCCTACTACGACCAGCAGCACCTGCCCGGCGCGCTGGCCCTCGTCCTCGCCGACGTGGACGCCCAGGCCCCCGCGCTGCTGCCCGACCTCGACGCCGCGATCGTCACCTACTGCTCCAACCCCGCGTGCCCCAACAGCGGACAGGTCGCCGACCGGCTGACCGCCCTCGGCTACCGCAACGTGCGCAAGTACCGCGAGGGCATCCAGGACTGGGTCGAGGCGGGCCTGCCGGTCGAGACCGCCTGAGCCGGAGCGGGGCGGGAGGGTGGGGCGTGGGGCCGGAGGCGGGGGAGCGGGAAGTCGCCCCCGCCGACTTCCCGCTCCCCGCAGCGCCGGAGCGGCCGGTGCCGGGTCGCCCGGGCCGTTCGCTCCGGCCGTCCCGGGATCAGCCCGGCAGCCGGCTGCTGCAGCCCGACAGCCAGTCGCCCAGCTCGCCGTGCAGCGGGTCGTCGTTGCCGTGCCCGGCGTTGTAGCGCGTGCTGATCACGGACTTGATGGCGCCGCCGGTCAGCGGGCCGACGATGCCGTCACCGCGCAGGCCGTGCGAGTCCTGGAAGTCCACGACGGCGTTGTAGGTGAGGATGCCGAAGCTGCTGTCCGGCTCCAGGCCCGCGGCGTCCACGTCGTTGAGGGCGAGCTGGAGGCACTTCACGTTCGGGCCCGACATGCCCTTGGAGATGCTGCCCGCGGCGTTGGCGGAGCCGACGGTCAGGGCGAGGGCGGCGGCCGCGCCCACGGCCAGGGTGGCGGCGCGGCGCGTCCAGGTGTGCATGCGCATGGTGGTCTCTCCTCGGATCTTCACGGTGTCGTCCCGGCGGCGGATCTCCCGCCCCCGCCGCCGGGACGTCTCGGTTGCGATGCCGATGACGATGCGTCAGCCGCGTGCCCCGGGGCCAGGGTTTCGGCCCTCGCCGAATCCCCGCCGGACCCCCGCCGGACCCCCGCCGGGCCCCTTGTCGCGGGCCGGCCACGCGGCCCAGGATCGGCGGGTGCTGACCATCCACCTCACCGAGCAGGACCTCGCGCGCACCCGGATCGCGCCGACGGCCGACATGTCCACCGAGCTGTCGCTGAGCCTCCACCTGCTGGCGACCCGCCGCACCGAGCACCGGCTCGGCCAGTGGCGCGAGCAGCTCGGGCGGCGCTGGAAGCCGCGCTCGGCGATGCTGTTCGACCTGTTCTCGGCCACCGCCGTCCCGGAGTTCCTCACCGTGCGGCAGGACGGCCGCGACACCGCCGAGGCCACCGCGGACGGGCTGGACCGCGCCGGCCGCCACTACCTGGGCGGGCTCGGACGCCTGCGACGGCTGACGCCCTTCGCCCGGGACCTCGCCACCGGGGACCGCAGGTCACGGCTGCTGCTCGGCGACCTCACGGCGGAGTACCAGACGGCGGCGATCACCCCGTACTGGGAGCGGATCGACTCCCTCGTCGCCGCCGAACACCGTTACCGGACACGGCAGCTGGCCACCGCCGGCCTGGACGAGGTGCTGGCCACCCTGCACCCCGCCGTGCGCTGGCAGCGGCCCTTCCTGCGCCTGCCCGGCGCGCGCTGCCCCGTCGAACTCGACCCGGCGGGCCGCGGCCTGCTCCTCCAGCCGGCCGTCTTCGCCCCCGGCCGCCCGGTGGTCGCCGCACTCGAGACCCCGGGCGCGCAGCCCGTCCTGATCTACCCCGTGCCCGCCGACCAGCGCCCGCTCACCGACGACCGGCCCGGCCCACGCCCGGCCCTGACGGCCCTCCTGGGCCGCACCAGGGCGGCCGCCCTCGGCATCCTGGCCGCCGACGGCCCGCTGAGCACCAGCGACCTCGCCACCGCCCTCGGCCTCGCCCCGGCCACCGCCAGCCAGCACGCCAGCATCCTGGCCGAGGCCGGACTGATCGCCAAGGAGCGCCGGGGCGGCACGGTGGTGCACCACCTCACCCTGCTGGGCGAGGTCCTGCTGCGCGGCGGGATCACGGACGCCGCGCAGAGCGCGTCACGCCAGCTGGCGGGCGGCGGCGAGGGCTGAGGCGGGCCCCAGGGGCTTCCGGCGGAGCCACCCGGCGGGCTTCAGTTCCACGGCTCCCGATGGGGGTCCTCGCCCAGCACCCGCGCGGCGGCCTCGCACAGGTCCGCGCCGAAGAGCTGGTTGCTGCCCCACTCGGAGCCCCACAGCTCGGACGCGGCCTCGGCCACGGCACGCCAGCTGTACTCCTCGTCGACCCGCCACGTCCGGATCCGGGCGGCCATCTCCGGGGTGAGCGTCGCCGGATCCACGATGCTGTGCGTCATGGCGCCGACCCTAGCGCCCGTCGGTGCCCGGCCGTCCGCCACCGGGCCGTCCGTGCCCGTTCCCGGCCGTCCGGCGAACTGGCCGGGCCTCCTGCGGCGTCTCCGCCACCTGCGGACGTGCACAAGCAACGAACCATGCGAGGAGCCCAGACGATGCCCCACCCCGGATCCGCCTCCGCCGAGGTCCCCGCCTACCTCCCCGGCATCGCCCGCGCCTTCCCCGCGGTCTCCTGCCTCGTCACCGACCCGGACGGGCGCATCCTGCTCGTCCGCAGCTTCAACCGTGAGCCGTGGGGCTGCCCCGGCGGCGTCATCGACCCCGGCGAGACCCCCGAACAGGCCGCGGAGCGGGAGCTCCTGGAGGAGACGGGGCTGCGCTTGAGCGCCGGGCGGCTGCTCCACATCGCCTGGGCCAGCGGCGACGGCAGCGACCTGCCGAACATGCCGGGCGTCCAGTTCTACTTCGACCTGGGCACCGTCCCGCTTCCCCACCCGCCGCTGCGCCTCCAGCCGGACGAGATCCGCGACGCCGCCTGGGTCGCCCCCGCCGACCTCCCCGCCTACACGGGCGCCCTGCGCCTCTCCCGGCTGCGCGCCGCCCTGGCCGCCCGCGCCGGCGGCGAGGTCCGCGTCCTCTCGGCCACCCGCGCCGAGCTGGCCGCGGACGCGGCGGCCTACGCCGCGACGCTGCGCACCGGGCCCGCCGGGCGCACCGAGTCCGCCGGGTAGGGCAGTCGGTGGCCCTGACCGGCCGGGTCGTCCGGCCGGCTCCTCACCCCTGCCCGGTGATCATCTCGAGCACGGCCCGCGCCGTGTTCCACCTGCCCGGCGGCCCAGGCACCGATGTCCGCAGCGGCGCCGCGGCGCTGCTGCCGACGTGCCGCTGCCGGCGTGCCGCGCCGTCAGCGGCAGCGGAAATGCTTCGCTGCGGCGGGGCCTGGTCGGGCACCATCGGCGGATGGGCATGTTGGATGCAGTCGCAGGCAGAGTCGCCGGCGGGGCGACCGTGGAGTTCCGACCGAGTGGCTCCTCGATGGTTCCCTTGATACGCAGTCGGCAACAGGTGGTCGTCGCGCCGGTCGACCCGTCGAAGCTGGACGTCGGAGACATCGTTCTCGCGCGGGTCGCCGGGACCGTGTACTTGCATGTGGTCTCGGCGGTGGACCAGCCCCGGAAGCGGGTGCAGATCAGCAACAACCGGGGACGCGTCAACGGCTGGACCGGCCATGACCGTGTCTTCGGCATCTGTCTGGCGGTCGAGGGTGCGACCCGGGCCGGGGCGGCGGGAAAGACGCTCGGGGCCACCTCTCCGGCAACTCCCGGGCAGAAGCCCTCCTCGCACAACCCGAATTGACGGTGTGTGCCCCAGCCGGTCGTCCACGCCCCGCGACCTGATGTCCGCGCTGCACACGGTGGTCTTCGACGCCTCGCCGGAGACCGCGGTGTTCGCCGTCGCCCCCCCGGAGCGGAAGCCCAGGACAGCTGCCCGCCACCTGCCGAACGACGGCATGCCCGGCCTCGGGCTATCCGGTGGGCGCCCGCTGCCTGCGCCAGCGGTCCCGGTGGAAGATCGGTTCGACGGCGACGACGCAGAACGCGTGCATGGGCCGGTCGGTGCGCCCGGGGTCGAAGAAGCCGACCATGTCGCCGAGGAAGCTCTCGCCGTGCCGGTGGACGTGGGGGTCCTGGGCGACGCGGTCGCCGACCGCGGTGAGCCAGTCGCCGATCCAGAACAGGACTTCGGCGCGGGCGGTGATGACGATCGTCCCGGCGCGCTCGGCGAATCGGGCGGGATGGCGATCGGCTCGGCGACGGACGTCGTCGGGACGGTCCGAAGCCCGTGCCGCCGGGGCGGTCACGCTCAACGGCGCCGAGGAACGGCGCATCCTGTGCCGCAGGTCGGGCCAGTCGGAAAGCCGCAGCCCCGTGTCCTCACGGGCCAGCAGCACGGGCAGCGGACGGGTGTCGCCGCCGGCCGGGGCCGTCGGTCGGGCGCCCGGCGGGACCGGGATGTGGATCGCGCTGTGCGAGCTCGCCGCGGCGACGCGGAACAAGGCACCGAGCCGAAGGAGATCGGCGCGGCTCGCGCGCAGATACCCGACGTGGTGGTCGGGAGGGTGGACGAAAGTGTTGCGGAGCATGGGGCCGGTGCTCAGGATCCGGCTGAGACCGGATCCGGGATCGGCGACAGGATGGCTCGTCACCCGCAACCGCATCCGGCCTTCGTCCACCCTCATGCGCGAGGTACGACACGCACGCCGGGCGTCGGCGACGGAGATCTCCGTAGGCATGGGAGTGATCATGACCGCCACCCGCCCGCCACCGCCAACGGGTTTACCGGCCCTTGCGCGAGGCCGGGCGCCCGGGGGGAGCGTGGGAAGTCGGCGGGACCGACTTCCCGTGCAGCGGGGTGGAGCCGGCGGGCGGTGCGCTGCGCCCGGGGGAGGGCGTCAGCTCGCCGGGTGCGGGTGGCCGCGGTGCACGGTCCACTCGGGGGCCAGGACGGCCATCGTGTGGGCGTCGATCCATGCGCCGTCCCAGCACAGCGCGTCGCGCCGGGTGCCCTCGTGGACGAAACCGAGCTTCTCGTAGACGTGGTGGGCCCGCAGGTTGAAGGCGAAGACCTCCAGTTCGACCCGGTGCACGCCGATGGCCTCGAAGGCGTGGGCGAGGACGAGCCGGCTCGCCTCGGTGCCCAGCCCGCGGCCGAAGGAGCGGCGGTCGAACAGGCTGATCCGGAACGAGCAGGAACGGTTGCGGGCGTCGAGCTCCGACAGCACGACCTCGCCGACACAGGTGCCGGTGGCCCGTTCGACGATCGCCAGGTCCAGCCGATCGGCGTGCTCGGCCCGGGAGCCGTACCAGCGTTCCAGCGTTTCGAGGCCGAAGACCTCGTGGGTGCCGGTCAGCCGATCCGTTTCGGGGTCGGCAGCCACCGCGACCAGCGCGTCGGCCGTGCAGACCGGACGCAGGAGCACGCGCTGGCCGGCGAGCGTCGGCTTCTCGGCGAAGGAGATCTCCGTAGACATGGCAGCGATCATGACCGCCACCCGCCCGCCACCGCCAACCCGTTTACCGGCCCTCGCGCCAGGCCGGCGTCCTGGTCGAGCGTCACGAGCGGGCGGCGTCACGGGCGGGCGGCGTGACGGGCGGGCGGCGTGACGAGGCCGCTCACGCAGGGGCAGGCAGGTCGATCCGCGCGAGCTTGGCCGGGTCGACCACTGCCGTGATGGCGGTGATCCGGCCGTCGGTGACGGTGAACGCGAGGACCGAGAGCGGGGTGCCGTCCTCGCGCCAGGAGAGGACGCCGGGACGGCCGTCCACGAGCGCCGCCCGGCCCAGGGCGGCCGCGCCGGCGGCCAGCTGCGCGCCGGCGGCGACCTTGGTGGCGCCGAGGGTGACGACCACACCGCCGGGGGTGTCGACGGTGAGCCTCACCTCGGGATCGAGCACGCGGAGCAGACCGTCGAAGTCGCCACCGCGGGCCGCCGCCAGGAAGGCGTCGACCACCTCGCGCTGTTCCCGGCCCGCGCGGGTCGGCCGCTCGGTCGCCCGAACCTTCCGGCGGGCGCGGCTGGCGAGCATCTTGGCGGCGTCGGTGGACTTGCCGAGGATGCGCCCGATCTCGTCGAACGGCACCGCGAACAGGTCGTGCAGCACGAACGCCAGCCGCTCGCCGGGCCGCAGCGAGTCGAGGACGACCAGGAGCGCGAGCCCGAGCGAGTCGGCGAGCACCGCGTCGTCGTCCGGGGCGGGGGCGTCGTCGAGCGTCACCACGAGTTCGGGCAGCCGGTCGTCGTAGGACGCCTCTGGGCGGGTCCGGCGCGAGCGCAGGACGTCGAGGCTGATCCGGCCGACCACGGTGGTCAGCCAGCCGGAGAGGTTCTCGATGACCGCCGCGTCCTGGCGGGAGAGGCGCAGCCAGGCCTCCTGGACCACGTCCTCGGCGTCGGCGTGCGAGCCGAGCACGCGGTGGGCGACCGCGCGCAGCCGGTCGCGCTGGGACTCGAACGCCTGGGCCACCGGGTCCGTCGAGCCGGTCTCGAACATGTTGTTACCTTCCCCGAATCCGTTCCGTCATGGGTGATGACGGGTCCGGACGGGCCCGGGTAACCGCTGAAGGAGCAGGACTGATGGAACCACGCCTCAAGGGTGCGATGAACCCCGACCTGATGACCGCGATCCAGCACCTCCACAGGGCGATAGCCGCCGGAGGTGTCGACCGGCGCCTCCTGTCGCTGGTCCACCTGCGCGCCAGTCAGATCAACGGCTGTGCGCCGTGCGTGTTCGCCACCGTCTCGGGCGCGAAGAAGGCCGGGGAGACGGACGAGCGACTGCACCACGTGGTCGCGTGGCGCGAGACGCCGTTCTTCACCGACGAGGAGCGGGCGGCGCTCGCGCTGACCGAGGCCGCCACCCGCATCCAGGACGGCGCTCCCGGTGTGACCGACGAGATCTGGGATGCCGCCGCCGACCACTTCACCGGGGAGCAGCTGAACGCGATCATCCTGGAGATCGCCATGACCGGCTTCTTCAACCGGATCAACCACACGATCCGGGAACAGGCCGGCAGGAGCTGGTGAGCCCACCAGGGCGTCGTCCACGGGGGACGACGCCCTGGTGGCCGGCCGGCGCGGCGAGGGCCACGAACCCGACGACCAGCAGGGCCCGTTCGAGTGGGAAGTCGGCGAGGCCGACTTCCCACTCATGGAGCAGAGGAGGCGGGGCGGCGGGATCGCAGGCGCGGCAGGCGACTTCGCCGCCTGAGCTGGGTGGTGCGGCGGATTCGCGCAAGCTCAGGTGGAATCGGACCGGATGGTGTGGCGGACGAGCCGCTGGTGCTGCTTGAGACGGGCAGAGCATCGTCCGGCCACCCCCGGAGCGCGCCGCCCGGGGAGTCGCTCCCGTGTTGCTCAGCAGATGAACGGGCAGGAACGTGCTTGCAGGGACGGTGGAATGAGTGTGGCTCCGCACCCTTTGGGCTGCGGAGCCACACTCATCGTGGTGCCGGCCGGATTCCGCCGGTTGCCAGCCGCTGCGCTGGAGGACCTTTTCAGTCCCTGTGCGGTCAGGCGTACTCAGTGACCCAGCGCTGCTCGGTGGGGTAGTCGGACGCGCAGCGCCAGAGGGTGAGGTAGGTGCCGTTGGCGTGGCTGCCGCCCTTGTTCGTCAGGCAGCGGTAGTCCGGGCCCGAGTAAGTGGTCCAGGTCCAGCCGGTGTCGAGGCCGAACTGCTGCGGGTAGTTGGTACCGCTGTAGTCGCAGTCCCACAGCGTCAGGACGGCGCCGTCGGTCTCGTAGCCGTTGCCGTACGGGGTCAGACACTTACCGCTCGCCCGGTTCACGAGCCGATAGCCGGGGCCGGCCACCTGCACGTCCCACTGCTGCAGAGGCGAACCGGTGCAGTCCCACAGGGTGATGATGGTTCCGTTGGAGGTGCCGTTGCCCTTGGGGGTGGCGCACTTCCCCGAGTACTTGTTCTGCAGGGTCCGCCAGTCCGCGGCGCTGGCCTGCGGGGCGATCGAGACGTTCATGACGACCGCGGCCAGGAGGGCCGCGAAGACAGCAAGAATGGACTTACGCATAATCAACTTTCCTGAGCGGAGCACACGGTACGCCCCATGTCCGGCCGTGGGCAGGCCGTCGGGCTCGACGGCCTGCGGCCAAGATCAAGTAAAACACCTGACATCGTTGAAGGTTGTGCCCGAAACGATCACCGTTCCGTAACGACTCCATTGCCGCACGAGGGCGTAGCGGCGCTGGTCAGAGGCATGTTGAACCCGGGCCTGACGACTGTCGGGTCATCAGCTTCTCTGTCACCGCGAGCACTGTGAACGGCGAACGCACCAGTACGAATGTCCGGCTGATCACCACTCTGCTCGATCCCGATCGCCATCCGGCCGCGGACCTGGCAGCCCTTCACCATGAGCTGTGGGAGGCCGAGACGGCCTGCTTCGGCATGACGAGGCCCTGGTGTCCCACCTCGCCGCCCCGTGGGTGGGGCGGCGAGGCGGGTGTTGCTGTCAGTGGGCGTCGAACTCGCCGGTGCGGACGGCGGTGACGAAGGCGCGCCAGGCGTCGGCGGTGAAGGTGAGGGCGGGGCCGTCGGGGTCCTTGGAGTCGCGGACGGGCATCACGCCGGTGTAGCCGTCGGCGACCTCGACGCAGCCGTTTGACCCACCGCTGTAGGTGCTCTTGCGCCAGGTTGTGGGGTGGGTGTCGTTCATCCGGTGCCCTCCTGATCGAGCGTTGCTGAGGCTCACATCACGGTAGGGCCGGGAGTGGGAAGTCGGCGAGACCGACTTCCCACTCCTCACCAGACCCGCTGGCGAGCCGTGAATGCGCCCCACCTCGTCGCTCTCGTCCGAGCCGGAGCCCACTTCGAACGCGGCTATCTCGTGGAACGGTCGAACACGACCGCAGTATGAAGCATGAACAGGGTGGCGGACCTGCCTCGAAGTTGGAGATCATCCGATCATGTCGGATGACACGCCAGGACAGGACCTCCCAGCCGGCTTCGGGTTCCGGCCGTATCGGGGTGAGGAGGACCACGGTCCCATGGCCGCGGTGCGGCTGGGATGTGTCGAACGGGACGGGGTCGACACCCGTTCGGTTGTGGAAGGGCTCCCGACAGCGGCCGAGATCGCCGAGGCCTCTGCCAAGCTGGACGAGCCGTCCGAGAACCAGGTCCTGGTGGTACGCGACGGGAGCGTCGTCGGCTACTCGACGATCCGGTGGTGGCAGGAGCGGGACGATACGTGGCTTTACCTGCACCGCGGTTACCTCTTGCCCGAGCATCGCGACCAGGGCATCGGGTCAGCCATGCTGCGCTGGGCCGAAGAGCGGATCGGCCGGCTCACCGAAGACCATGGCACGGCTCGGACTGCAGTGATCGGTGCGAACGCCATGGTCTCCGAGCAGGACGCCACGGCGCTTCTGCTCGCAGCCGGCTACCGACGCGCCTTCAGCCTGGTCGAGCTGGAGCTGGGCGATCTGCAGCAGTTGCCCGAACGAGGCAGCGAACTCCCGGCCGGGATACGGACGGGGCCGATCGGGACCGGCCACTACCGCGCGGCCTGGAGGACGGTCGTCGAGTCGTACGCGGAAACCGGTTTCACTCAGAAATGGACCTTCCAGGACTTCGTCGACACCGCCGACCCGGCATGCTGGAGGGCTGCCTGGAGGGGGCAGGAGATGCTCGGCGTGGCCCTGTGCTCCATCCGCAACCACGACCACACCGTGGGCGAGGTGGAAGAACTGAGCGTCCGAACGGACCAGCGACGCCTCGGAATCGGCCGGATCCTGCTGCTGGAAGGGCTGCGAAGCCTTCGCGAGCAGGGTGCAACGACGGCCAGGCTGTACACGGGCACGGCAAATCCCCACCGGTCCTACGATCTTTACGAGAGCGTGGGGTTCCGGAGACAGAACGAGTATGTCCGCTACCGCAAGCCGCTCGCTTGATCGACCAGCCGTTGGACTGTCCGGTCGATCCACACTTGTCGTCGGCCATGTCATGCCCTCCTGCGCCATCCAGAGCTACCCCTGCCCAGGCTTCCCACTCCGGCGGTGGCTTGCCGGTTCAGTCGAACTCGCCGGTGCGGACGGCGGGATCGCAGGCGCGGCAGCCGATTTCGCCGTGAGCCGGCTGGTGCGGCGGATTCGCTCAACCTCAGGTGGAGTCGGATCGAATGTCGCGGCCCCGGGACCAGAGTTCCTCGGCGTGCTCGGAGAAGCGGTCGAACATGCCGTTCTCCTCGCTGCGCCGGAAGTGCATCATCGGTGAGTCGTGGCCGACGGCCCGGGCGAGATGCGGGGTGACGAGGGCGTGATCGTCGAAGCGGAACACCGAGAGGCCGACATGGTTCGGACCGTCCTCCTCCGCGCTGAAGCGGGCCTCGACGCCCTCGGTGTCGGAGAGCTTGCCCAGGTTCTCCAGGGTGACCCTGATCCGCGTGGACACCGTGAGGGCAACATCCTCGATCAGCTCACGCCTGCGGGTCGTCTCGGAGCCGGGATCTCCGAGAAGGAACCGGATGCGGCAGCCGCTCTCGGCTTTGCGGCGGAGAGTCTGCAGGAGGGCTGGCTGCTCCAGCCAGACGAAGTAGTTGGTGTACCCGCAGAGGAAGACGTCGGCACTGGCCTCGGCGATCAGCTGCGCCCACACCGACTTCGGGCAGGCCGAACGGTAGGGGTAGACCGCGAGCACCTCGCGGTCGTGGCCGGCCTTGAGGTTCATGTGGTGGGTGTCGGACCAGACCACTCGTTCACCAACCTTGAGGTAGAGAAGGCCGTTGGGGGAGAAGCCTGGTGCCGTGCTGCCGTTTGCCCTGGTCGGGTTGAACCTGCTGGGGGAGTTCAGATCGCCTCGCCGCCCCGTGGGTGGGGCGGCGAGGTGGGTGTTGCTGTCAGTGGGCGTCGAACTCGCCGGTGCGGACGGCGGTGACGAAGGACTGCCAGGCGTCGGCATGGAAAAGGAGGGCAGGGCCGTGGGGATCCTTGGAGTCGCGGACAGGGACGATGTTTTGGTAGCCGTCTGCGACTTCGACGCACTGGCCGCCTTGTCCGCTGCGCGTGCTCTTGCGCCAGCGGGCGCTGGATAGGTCAAGATGCACTTTCAAATTCCTTCCGTACTATGCGGATCAGCTCAAGTGACGCGGCCAGCGGCAGCGCCTCGGCTTGCAGCCGATCGTAGTCTCTGGCCCAGCCTGCCAGGGTTTCGGCATCTCGCTCGAGAAAACCGCGCTGGTGGCTCTCCGAATACCCGAGCAACGAGCGGTTCGGCATCGTCAGCAGGGTTACCGGGTGAGCGAACGGTCGACTCTCCCCAAGGCCGATCGGGGCCACCTGGATGGTCATGTTTGGGCGGCCGGCTAGTTCTTCCAGGTGTGCCAACTGGTTGGCCATCACGGTCGGCCCGCCGACTGGGCGTCGCAAGCTCCATTCGTCTAGCACAGCCTGGACGAAGGGGGGCGAGGACTGGTTGAGCCGCTCCTGCCGGGCGAGGAGAAAGCGCATGCGCTCGTCGGCCTGCTGCTGCGTAACTGTCCCCCGTCTCACGGGTGCTTGCTCGTATGCGGCTGCGTAGTTTGGAGTCTGAAGCAGTCCTGCAACTACTCCGATCTCGAACAGCCGGACCGTAGTGGCCTCCGCCTCCCGCTCGGCGTACTCGGGGAAACCTTCTATGAGGATGCTGTGTTCGAGCTGGTCAAGCATGAGGGCGAGCGTGCCACCGGTGGTGAGGTACTCGTCCACGACCTCCACGAACCGACGGCTCGGCGGGCGGATGCCGCGCTCGATGCTGGAGATGTAGGCGCCGGAGTAGGAGATGGCCTCTCCGAGCTCCGTCTGGGTCAGGCCGCGTGCCTCGCGTGAGCGGCGGAGCTGGATCCCGAGGGCCGCATAGGGAGATGACGTGGGATCAAGATCCTTACGGTTCATGATGCTTCCCAACTGAACCATGCTGAACTGGCGACTTCAGATCCTTCCCTGCGAGGGGGTCGTTCCGCAACCATTTTCCACACAGAGCGTGAAAGATCGGCTGCGGAAGGTTATTCCCATGACGCATGACCAAGTGCCCGAGCTGCATGGCTACGGGGTTCGGTGGGACCCCGAGGAGCGGTGTTACCGGGTGCGGAACGAGATGACGGGGGAGTGGCTGTGCCAGGACTCCGGCGGGTTGAAGGGGTTCTCCTCCTTCACGGATGCCTGGAGTGCCTGGCGGGTGTTCGAGATGCACAAGCGGCCGGGGGAGCACTGATGTCGACCCTCTCCCGCGTGACCGCCGACCAGCGGCGCCAGGCCGCCGACGCCCTGGACGACCTGACCACCGTGCTCGCCCTGGGCGGGGTGACGCTGCCCTCCGCGGAGGTGGACTGGGAGTACGGGCGCCGCACCGGCTGCTACCTGGTCGCTCTGGGGGCGGCCCGGGCGTCGGAGGTGCTGCGCATCGTCGACCTGCTGCGCAAGGGGCTGCGCTACGAGCGCCTGACGTATGACGACTGACCTCCTCGCCCGTCTGCTCTGGTGGGCCTGCTTCGCCCTGCTCCTGCTGTTCGTCGCCCTGAGGAAATGACCCCCTGATGCGCGATCCCCGCCTCCTCGCCAAGCCGCCCGTGTGCCGGCTCGGCTGCCTCGCCCTCGTCCGCAACCTGCGCGGCGACGTCCTGCTCGTCGACCCCGACTACCTGGACGGCATGATCCTCCCGGGCGGCCCGGCCCGGCCCAACGAGCCCCCGCACCTGGCCGCCGCCCGCCACCTGCACCACGACACCGGCCTGACCCTGAACCTGACCGCCGTCCTCGCCGTCGACTTCACCCCCGCCGACCGCCACCTGGAACGCCTCGCCCTGGTCTTCGACGGCGGCACCGTCACCACCGAGCGCCTCACCGTCCCGCCCCGCCACCGCAGCGCCCTGCTCGGCGCCCGCTTCGTCCCCGTGCGCCGCCTGCCCGACACCATGGCCCCCGCCCAGGCCGCCCGCCTCACGGAGGCCCTCTCCGGACGCTCCCTCCCCCTCCTCCAACTCGGTCAGCGGGCCGCCTGAAGGGCGTGCAGGAGGTCCTCGCCCAGGGCTTGGCCGGTGGCCGACTCGTCGGGCAGCCCGTAGTCGCGGTACCAGTCCGCCGGTGCCTCCGGGTGCGGGCCGCTGACGGCGACCCGCCCGGACCCGTACGGGGCGACGACGGCCGCGGCGCGCTCGTTGCCGTAGCGGGCGAGGACGTCCACGCCCGGGCCGTCGACGTCGAAGTACGGGCCGTCCTGGAAGTACATCCGCTGCGGGCGGCCGCGCCAGGCGACGGCGACGAGGTGGTCCCGGTCGTCGGTGACGGTGGCGCCCGGAGTGCGGATGTACTGGCCGGAGTCGCCGGGCAGCAGGTCGTAGCCCGGGTCGCCGGCCAGGTAGCCGCCCATGCACAGCCCCAGGTAGCGGCCGCCGGCGCGGACGTAGTCGCGCACCAGGTCCGGGGTGAAGCCCGGCTCCTGGCGCAGCAGGCGCCAGGCGGTGCCGACCTCCTGGCCGTTGGTGCCGCCGGGCTGGGCGTACAGGGCGGCGTGGTCGAGCGCGCCGGGGCCGAAGTGCAGGTGCTCCTGCGGCCCGATGTAGTGCACGGCGTAGCCGTCGTGCTCCAGCAGCTGCCGGGTGGCCTCGGGGCAGCCGTCGCAGGCGGCCGGGCCGCGGTAGACGAGGGCGAGCGGGTGCCCGCCCGGGTCACCGGCGGGGTCGTCGTCCGTGCCGTCCGCGGAGGACTCGGGGGAGGCCGAGGAAGCCGGGGCGGCCGGGGCCGGTGGCGCGGGGGAGGAGCTGCACGCCGAGGCCGTGAACACCGCCACCGCCACCGCCAGGGCCGCCGCTGCCCGTCGAATCCGCCTCATCGCCCGCGCCCCCACCGTCGACACCCCTGGCCCTGCCGCGGCACGCGGTGTCGACCGCATGCCGACGGCGACGCTACGGGCCGTCCGGGGTGCCGTGCACATCCGCGGCCACGGACGGGTGACGGGCGGGCCCGCCGGCCCCGGGCGGCTACCCGGTGGCGAGCGTGCGCAGGGCGCTCAGCAGCGCGTCGGCCTCGGCCGGCGGCAGCGCCGCGAGGAAGCGCCGGTCGGTCTCCGTCCGCACGCGCTCGGCCCGGCGCAGCAGCCCCCGTCCCTGCGTGGAGAGTCGGACGATGGTGCGGCGCCGGTCGGACGGGCTGCGCCAGCGCTGCGCCCAGCCCCTCGACCCGCTGCGGAACTGAAGGCCGCAGCGCGCGGCTGTCGACGAGGGGGTGGGTCACGTTCGGCGCCGGGCGGCGGCAGGGGGTCAGCGCGGGCAGCGGGCAGGGGGTCAGCGCGGGCAGGTGGTGTCCGCGGCGGGCAGGGCGCCGGTCACCAAGTAGGCGTCGACGGCCTGTTGGGCGCACGGGCTGTAACCGCCGAGGTAGAGGCCGTGGGTGCGGCCGGGGACGGTGACCAGGCGCGAGCCGTGCAGGCGGGCGTGCATGGCGAGGGCCTCCGGGTAGGTGGTGTGGGTGTCGCCGGTGGACTGGATCTGCAGGGCGGGCACGGCGTTGTCCACCGTCACCGGGGTCTCCCGGGGCGCCTGCGGCCAGAACGCGCACGGCGTCGGGCCGTTGTAGACCGGGCCGAAGACCGGCTGGGCGGCGCGGGAGCGCTCGACGGCGGCGCGGTACCACTGCGGGTCGCGCGGCATGGCGACGTCGTCGCACAGGACGGCCATCGCGGAGGCCAGGTCGAGGTCCGCGCCGACGACACGCGGCTGGAAGACGACGGTCAGCAGCTCGTGCAGCCCGGGCGTGACCTGCACCGGCTTGCCGTCCGCGGCGTCGAGGAGCTGGCGCAGCACGGCGGCGTAGTCAGCGCCGTCGCGGTCGTCGCCCTGGCAGACGGTGAGCAGCACCGGCAGCAGGCGGCCGTCGACCCGGAAGCCGTCGACGGCTATCGGTGCGGCCTCGGCGCGCCGCACCAGGTTCTCGACGGTGGCGCGCACGGCGGCCGGGGTGGCGCCGAGGCCGTACTCGCCGTGGCGGGGGGCGGCCCAGGCGGCGAAGTCGTCGAGGGCCCGCTCGTGGGCGGGGCCCATGTCCTGGAACATCCGGATGCCGTAGCGGGCGGGGTCGGGGGCGCTGTCGAGGACCAGCCGGTCGACGCGGCCCGGGAACATCTGCGCGTACACCGCGCCCAGCAGCGAGCCGTAGGACTGCCCGAACCAGGAGGTGCGCCGCTCGCCGAGGGCGGCGCGCACGAGGTCGACGTCGCGGGCGATGTTGCGGGTGGTGAGGTGGGGCAGCAGGTCGGGGTACTTCGCCCAGCAGGCGTCGGCGTCGTTCTTCGCCAGGCGCCAGCTCTCCTCGAAACCGGACTGGTCGGTGCCCACCGAGCGCAGCCAACTGCCCCGCTCCAGGCCGCAGTCCAGGGCTCCGCTGGCGCCGGTGCCCCGGGTGTCCATGCCGATGACGTCGTAGGCGGCGGCCACCTCGGGCGCGGCCCGGGACAGCAGCGCGGCGGGCATGTCCAGGCCGCGGCTGCCGGGGCCGCCGGGGTTGGTCTGCAGGATGCCGCGGCGTTCGGCCGGGTCGGTGGCCCGGATCCGGGAGATCGCGAGGTCGAGGGTGCGGCCCCGGGGTGCGCGGTAGTCGAGCGGGACCTTGAGGGTGGCGCATTCGGTGCCGCTGGCGGCGAGCCCGGGATCCGCGCAGGTGGCCCAGGTGATCGGCTGGTGGCGGTAGGCGGCGAGTCCGTCGGGGCCGGTGACCTCACCGGGGGCGCTGTCGGCGGTGCTGTCGGTGGCGGCGGCGCTGTCGGGGGCGGTGCCGGGATCGTCCGCGCGGGCCCCGGGTGGGGCGGCGGACTGCTGCGGGGCCGTGGACCGCTGCGGGGCGGCGGGCGCCGGTGCCGCCGTGGCGGCGAGGAGGGCGGCCGTGGACAGGGCGAGGGCGGCGAGTGCCGTGCGGTGTCTCATACCGCCACCCTAGGTTCCCGCAGGTGTCGCTGATCGTCCGTCAGTTGACGCCGAGGCGTCCGGAGATGGGCATCGCGGCGTGGGCGAGGAGGGCGAGCTGGATCCGGTTGCTGGTGCCGGTCTTGGCCCGGATGCGACGCAGGTAGGTGTCGACGGTGTGCGGGCTGAGCTCCAGGCGGCGGGCGATCGCGCCGTAGGTGGCGCCCTGGGTGAGGAGCTCCAGGACCTGGCACTCGCGCTGGCTCAGCCCGGCGATGGCGGAGGCGGCGGGGGTCGGCGCGGTGGGTGCAGCGGGAGCGGGCGCGGTGGCGAAGGACGGGGTGGTGACGGGCATGTCGGAGCCTCTCTGCCGCGGGCGGACCAGGACGGGCCAGGACGGACCAGGACGGACCAGGACGGAACGGGACGGGGCGGGACGGGGCGAGCCGGGGCGGGCCGGGACGAGCCGGGACGAGCCGGGGCGGGCCGGGGAGGGCGGCCGGTCGGGGTGGTCCGACCGGCCGGCGGCGTCACATGATCGGCTTGCAGAGCGGGGTGTGGCAGCTGCCGCCCCAGGAGGTGTCCGCGATGTTCTTGGTGGCGCCGGGCGGCTGGAGCACCGGCGACGGCTGGGTCGACCCGACCGCCGGCCGGGTGTCCGTCGCCGCCGCGGCCGAGGCGGAGGCCGCGCCGCCGACCGCGGCGGTGAGCAGTCCGGCGAGCAGGGCGGTGGCGGCGACGAAACGCTTCAAGGGGTCCTCCAGGACGCGACAGGGGAGCGGACGGCGGGCCGGGAGCCGTGATCGGCGGGGCCCGGCGGCCTGTGAACTAGCATGACGATCAAGGGCCGCCCGCGCCATCGATCGGGGCCCCACCGACAGCACTGGCAGCAAGATGACCGGGGGACGGAAGTGGACGTTTCACCCCAGACCCCGCCGCATCCGCCCCGGTCGGCCGCCACGGGCACGGGCCCGGGCGTCGGCCCAGGCCCAGGCCCCGGCGCCCTGGGCGGGGCGGTACCGGCAGCCCTGCCCGTCCCCGTCCCCGTTCCCGTTCCTGTTCCCGCGCCGGCTCCCGAGCCGGCCGACGGTGCCGCCTACGCCTGGGTGCTGGAACACGGCAGCCTGGACGCGGCCGCCCTCGCCGCCCACCTCACCGGCCTCGGCCTGGACCCCGACGGCGCCGCACCCGCCCTCGAACGCCTCCTGGCCTGGCAGCTGGTCCACCGCGACCCCGACGATCCACGCCTGGGCCGGGCCGTCGCCCCCGAGGCCGCGATGGCCGCCCTGGCCGCCCCCGTCGAGGCCGCCATCCAGCGCAGCCGCGCCGAACTGGCCCACCGCCAGGCCCTGGTGGCCGGCTTCCTGCCGGTCCACCGGCAGACCGTCGCGGGCGGGAACGGCGCCGCCGGCGGGCCCGCCATCCGCGCCGCCGGCGTGAACGCCGCCGCGGACGGGCCCGCCATCCGCGCCGCCGGCGTGAACGCCGCCGCCCCCGCCGCGGACGGGCCCGCGACCGCCGCCCCCGCCGCGGACGGGCCCGCGACCGCCGCCCCCGCCGCGGACGGGCCCGCGACCGACACCCCCGCCGCGGACGACCCCCCGCAGCTGCAGGTCATCGCGACCCTGCCGGAGGTCCGCGCCGCCCTGGACCGCGCCTCCGCCGAGTGCCGCAGCGAGGTCCTCACCAGCCAGCCCGGTGGCGGCTCCCGCGTCCCCGCCGCGATGGAGGACGCGCTGCGGCGCGACCGCGTCCTGCTCGCCCGAGGAGTGCGGATGCGCACCCTCTACCACCACACCGCCCGCTTCAACGGCCCCAGCCAGGCCTACGTGGAGGCGGCCACCGCGCTCGGCGCGGAGTACCGCACCGCCCACGAGCTGTTCGGCCGGCTCATCGTCTTCGACCGGGAGCTCGCCTTCCTGCCCCTGGACGACGGCTCGTGGGGCGCCCTGGTGGTGCGTCAGAAAGCCCTGGTGGCGTACCTGTGCGAGATCTTCGAGCAGACGTGGACGCTGGCCAGGCCGTTCGCCGAGGCGGCCGAGGACGGCTTCGGGCAGGTCGCCCAGGAGCTCGACCAGACCATCGTGCGGATGCTCGCCGCCGGCCTGAAGGACGAGGCGATCGCCCGCCGGCTGGGCATGTCGCTGCGCACGGCCCGCCGCCACATCGCCGACATCATGGACGAGTTGGCGGCCGACAGCCGCTTCCAGGCCGGTGTGGCCGCGGCCCGCGCGGGGCTGCTGGACGACTGAGCCCCGGACGGACGGCCCGGACGGAAGGCCCGGACGGACGGGCAGGCGCCCCGGACGGACGGCCCGTCGGGAAGGCCCGTCGGGAAGGCCGACCCGTCCGCCCCGCGACGGGCCGGCCGAGCCCGCCCGTGTCACGTGATCCCGGGACCGGGAACCCGGGACTGTGCGTCACGGCGGCCGCTGCGCACGATGGATCATCGGAGCGGGGGCGGCGGGAACCCGGCCGAGGCGGAGGTGAGGCGATGCTGTGGGGCGAGGAGTCGCACCTGCCGACCCTCCGGGACGACGACCTGCTGCAGGACGTCGTCGGCTTCCTGCAGCGCCGACTCGGCCACGGTCCCGCCCTGTTGTGGACCGAGGACGACGGCCCGGACGGCGCCGAACCGCCGCCCGCGCCGGACGCCCACCGACGGTCGAGGCACACCGCCGCCCTCGCCGCCGCGCTGCACGAGCGCCTCGGACGGCTCGTGGAGCCGGCCGCGGTCGGGGGCGCCGGAGCCCTCACCGGCCGGAGCGCGAGCAGCCTGTTACTGTTCCAGCGCCGCGGCGCCGGGCGCGTCCAACCGACCGGCCCCGGTGGGCGGTTCGGGCCGGACCGGGCGGACGGATCACCACAGACCGTCCGGCTGAGGCCCGGGCAGTGGCTGCTGCTGCCACCCGGCTGCGGCTACCGCCTGCAGTGCCGGCCCGGCGCCGAACCGCTGGTGCTGCGCATCCCGCTCACCGCCGGCAACGGCACGGCGCGCCCCGACACCCCCGGGCCGGCCGGCTGACCACACACCACCGCGCCACACCGCCCCCTCCCGGCCACCGGATCCCGCCTCCCCGGCCACCGGAACCCGCCTCCCCGGCATCCCCCCGGCACCAGGCCGACGCGCCCACCGGCGCACGGCCGCCCCACCGGGCCCGCCCGACCAGGGCGCGCCCACCCCCGTCCCGAAGGAGACCACCATGGGTACCCGCACCACCGCCACGACCACCACCTTCGCCGTCCTGGCCCGCCGGGCGGCGCTGTCCGTCGCCGCCGCGGCCGCCCTCGGCGCGGCGACCCTCGCCCCGGCGGCCGCCTCCGCCTCGGCCGGCCACGCCCCGACCGTCCACGGCCCGGTGGTGCGGACGCCGGCCGTCCACGGCCCGGTCGGCCACGGCACGACGCCCGACGTGCACACCGACCACATGGCCATCGACGACTGCGGCCACCACTGCCCCTCGCACATCAGCTGACCCCGGATCCCGGACCCCGCGGACGCGGGTCCGACGACAGACCCCAGGGGCTCCGGCGGCCGTCCAGGCCACCGGGGCCCCCGGCCCGCGCCCGCCCGGCCCGCGAGGCCCCGACGCCCGCCGCAACGCCCCGTACCGGCCGCCCCGCCCCCGACGAACCACCGGAAAGGACCCGCCACGGCCATGGACCGGCTCGAACGCTGCGTCGGCGACCCCGAGACCTTCCTGCGCCGGCACTGGCGCCGGGGCCCCGCCCTCCTCCACCCCGCCGACCCGCCCACCCGGCTCCTCACCCCGCAGGCCCTGTCCGACCTCGTCGACGGCGGAACGCTGCGCACCCCGTACGCCACCCTGTCCACCGCCGGGGGCGACCCCCTCCCGGAGGAACGGTTCTGCACTCCGCGGACCGTCACCGGCCACCCCCTCCAGGGCTGCCTGGACCCGGCCCTGGTCCGCACCCTGATCCAGGACGAGGGCGCCACCCTCCACCTGCACCACCTCGAACACTGGCACCCGGGCGTCCGGGAACTCACCACCGGCCTGGCCGAGGCGACGGGACGCCCGGCCGAGGCCTTCCTCGACCACACCCCGCCCGGACCGTACGGCCCCACCCACCGCGCCGACGGCGACCTCCTGGTGATCCAGCTCGACGGCACCACCCACCGGCGCGTCCACCCCGCACCCGCCGACCCCGCCTGGCGGCCCGGCCGCGAGGACACCCCCGGACCGTGCCTGCTGGAGACACCCGTCCACCCCGGCGAGGTGCTCTACGTCCCCGACGGCCACGCCCACACCGCCCGCGCCACCGGGCCCGCCCCCTCCCTCCAGCTGACCGTCGCCCTGCGCGAGGCCCGTGCCGACCACCTGCGCGCCCGGCTGCGCACCCTGCTCGCCGACAGGCCCGCCGACGGGCCCGCCCTGCCCGAGCGCCCCCTGGACGAGGCCGACCTGCTGCGCGCCGGCGCCGTCCTGCTGGACCACCTGCGCGCCCGCCTCGCCGCCGTCACCCCCGAGGACCTGGTCGCCGGGGCCCGCCGCACCGCCCACGGCGCCTGACCCGCCGCCCGGGCCGCCGCCCGAGTCGCCCGGGCCGTCGCCCGAGCCGCCCGGCGGCGCCCCGACCACCAGCCCCGGCCCGCCGGCCCGCCCCGAACCCGGCCCGCCCCGACCGCCCGAGAGCGAGACCCGCAGATGACCCAGAACTGGCTGCACCGCTGCGTGGCGGACGAAACGCACTTCCGCACCGCCCTGTGGCGCACCGCCCCGGCCGTGCTGCGCCCCGCCGACCCGCCGCTCGAGGTCCTCACCCGCCCCGAACTCGAGCGGCTGCTCGACCACGGCCTGCTGAGGACCCCCTACATCGGGCTCCACCAGGGCGCCGCCGAGCTGCCCGCGCACCGGTTCTGCCGCCCCCGGGCGGCGCTCGGCCAGGTGCTGGAGGACTGCGCCGACGGCCCGTCGGTGCGCGCCCTGGTCCGCGACGAGCGGGTCACCGTACTGCTGCGCCACGTCGAGCAGTGGCACACCGGCGTGCGCGCACTCGCCGCCGGCCTGGGTGCCCGCCTCGGCCTGCCGGTGCGGGCGGACTGCGTCCTCGCCGCCCCCGGCGGCCGGGACCACCCGGGGCACGGCGAGGACGGCGACGTCCTGGCCGTCCAGCTCTGGGGCACCGGACGCTGGCGGGTGCACGCAGCCCCTGCCACCGAGACCGCCCCCGCGTCCGGCGCCGGGCCCGCGGAGGCCGGAACGGGCGAGCTGCTGCCCGACACCGTGCTGCGCCCGGGCGAGGTGCTCTACGTCCCGCGCGGCCTCGCGTACGCCGCCCGCGCCGAGGGCGGCGAGCCCTCCGCCCACCTGGCGCTGACCGTGCGCGAACCGGCCACCGCCGACCTGCGCGCCGTCGCGCAGGCGCTGCTCGCCGACGGCTGCGACCTGCCGGAGCGCCCGCTCGGCGAGGCCGCCCTCACCGCCGCGGCCGCCGACCTGCTGGCCCACGCCACCCGCGTCCTGGACCAGCTGACCCCCGCCGACCTGCTCGCCGTCACTCGCGCCGTCCAGCTCCGCGGCCTGTCCTGACGGCCGGCCGCCACCGGCCGCGCTCCGGAATTGACCCATGAAACCGAGGTGGAATTGCCACCTGCCCGTGGGTCTTTGGCGATCTAGTCTGATCACATGACGACGACGAACACCACCGCCACCGCCGCTGCCACCACCGACACCACCGCCGTCCAGGCCCCCACCACGGCCCCCGTGCTGACCCGCTGCGCCGAGGCCGAGATCTGCGCCGACCCGAGCAGCACCATGACCCTGCTCGCCGACTCCGCGCACACCGAGGGCGGCTTCACCAGCTACCGCTCGACCTTCGCCAAGGGCGCGGTCGGGGCCCCCGCCCACTTCCACACCAAGGCGTGGGAGCTGTTCTTCGTGATCAGCGGCTCGCTGCAGGTGCTGCTCGGCGAGGAGGTCACCGTCCTCGGCGCGGGCGACTTCCTGGCGGTGCCCCCGCACACCCCGCACGCCTTCGCCGCCGCCCCGGGCGCCGAGGCCGACGTCCTGTTCGTGTTCACCCCGGGCATGGACCGCTTCGACTACCTGCGCCTGCTGGGCAGCGTCATGCGCGGCGAGAGCGACCCGAGCGCCATCGCCGCCTCCGCCGAGCGCTTCGACAACCACTACGTCGACAGCCCCGCCTGGCGCGCCGCCCTCGCCCGGAACGCCTGAGCCCCGGACGGCCCGAGTGCCCCCGGACGGCCCGAGTGCCCCCGGACGGCCCGAGTGCCCGGGCCTGCCGGTGCCCGGGCCGCGGGTGGGTGCTCCCGACGGGCCGGGGCGGGCCCGGTGTGGAACGGTGGAAGCCGGGGGTCCTGGTGGTGAGAGGAGAAGCCGATGTCGTCGAAACGTCGTCGCAAGAAGAAGGCCCGGGCCAGGCGCGGTGCCAACCACGGCCGCCGCCCCCAGTGCTGAGCACCGGGGCGTGAGCGCCCGGCTCCGCATTCCGGCTCCCCAGCGCGGGCCGGGGCCCATCCGCCCCGGCCCGCGTTGCGGTGCGTGCGTCCTCTCCGTGCGTGCCGCCCCGTCGGCCACGCCCGTCCCGCGAGACGGGCGACGTCCTCGGCGCCGGCGGGATCCCGATCCCCGCCCGGTGCCCGTCCGACCGGCGCGCCGTCCTTGCACCCGACCCTGCCGGGCCCGAACCGCGGTCGGGAACCCGACGTTCTTCCATGAGCCCTCCTGGGAAAGCCGTGTGGCGAACAGTCAGGCGATGTCACGTCACATGTTCTTTCCGTCAAGGTCGTTCGCCCTGGAACACGGCCGTCACCGGGTGGGGATCCCGGCCGTCGACTCCCGCGGAATCCTCATGGCGGCGTTGTTCAAGTGCGCGAACCATCGTTCAACTGCGGTGCCGGAGCACCGGATAGCCTTGCGTGCGGCGGACCTTTCGCCGTCCACCTGCGGCAGCAGGAATGCTCTTCGCTCAGTGCTGGTCGTCGTGGCCCGGTGTCGGTGAGTCGGGATAAGGTCCCCTCAAGATCCCGCACATCGAGATCCTCAATGGGAGATCTGACATGAGCAGCAGCGCAAGCAAGCACGAGGGATTCTCGGCCGACGAACGGGCCGCGATGAAGGACCACGCCGACGAGCTGAAGAAGGCGGCCAAGCGCGGCTCGAAGGCCGACAAGGCGGCGGAGGCCGAGCGGGACGTGCTCGCGAAGATCGCCGAGATGCAGGACTCCGACCGGGTCATGGCCGAGCGCGTCCACGCCGTCGTCACGGCCAACGCCCCGGTGCTCGCGCCGAAGCTCTGGTACGGGATGCCCGCCTACGCGCTGGACGGCAAGGTCGTCCTGTTCTTCCAGAGCGCCGAGAAGTTCAAGGCCCGCTACGCCACGCTCGGCTTCAGCGACCAGGCGAAGCTGGACGAGGGCACCATGTGGGCGGCCGGCTTCGCGCTGACCGAGGTCACGGCCGAGGTCGAGGAGAAGATCGCCGCGCTGGTGAAGCAGTCGGTCAGCTGACGCACGCCTGAACCACACTCGACGCACCCCGGTGGACGGGCCGGGCCCCGGTGGCCCGCGTCCTCCCGGGGAAGGACCGCCTGGGCCGACGGGGCCGGGCGGTCCCCGTCGTTTCGCCGGTGCCCCTCCGGTTCGGCACCGTCGGACTCGATGGCCCACTGGCGGTGGGCCGGCGGCATCCCTACGCTCGGTGCGAGTGCGCGAGCGGTCGCTGTTCGTGCCGTAGGTCCGATGGCGGAGCAGCGGGGGGCTGTGGGTCGTGGCGGGTACGGCATTCCGGTTCGCGGGGCTGCGGGAGCACGATCCCGACGGCTTCGGCGGGTTTCAGCTGCTGGCACGGCTGGGTGAGGGCGGGATGGGCCAGGTGTTCCTGGCCCTGTCGCCCGGCGGGGTGCCGGCGGCGGTGAAGGTGATCCGCTCGGAGTTCACGCAGGAGCCGCAGTTCGCCGAGCGGTTCGCTCTGGAGATCGCCGCCGCGCAGCGGGTGCGGGGTGCGCACATCGCCCCCCTGCTGGACGCGGACGCCCGGGCGGAGCGGCCGTGGCTGGCGACCTCGTACGTAGCGGGCCCCTCGCTGCGCGACCTGGTGCTGGGCACCCGCGGGCTGCCGGAGCGTCAGGTGCTGCTGCTGGCAGGGGGGATCGCGCACGCACTGGCGGACATCCACGCGGCCGGGGTGGTGCACCGTGACCTGAAGCCCGCGAACATCGTGCTGGACGAGAGCGGGCCCAAGGTCATCGACTTCGGGATCGTGAAGTCCCTGACCCAGTCGGTGACCCACTCCAGCCAGTCGACCCGGATCGGCACCCCGTTGTACATGTCGCCCGAGCAGGCGATGGGCCGTGCGGTGGGCCCGGCCTCGGACGTCTTCGCGCTCGGCTCCACCCTCTACTTCCTGGTCACCGGACGGGAGGCGTTCGGCGCGGAGAACGAGTGGGCGGTCGCCCACCGGATCGTCGCCGACACCCCGGACCTGGGCGCTGTCCCCGAGCCGCTGCGCCGGCTGATCGCCGACTGCCTCGGCAAGGACCCGGGCCGCCGCCCGACACCGGCCCAGGTCCGGCAACGGTGCGAAGCGCTCCTCGGAGGCGCGGCCGGCCCGGGAGCCTGGATGGGCATCGACGGGGCGCGCGAGGCGATCCGCGAACGCACCGACGCCCTGCGCGCGCTCACCACCCCGCAACCGCCCCAGACGGGCCGCACCCCCACCGGGCCCGGGACCCGGCCCGATCCCGGAGACGGCGACGAGCGGGAGCCCGACCAGCCACCGGGGCCGGCTTCACGGCCCGGCCCGCCCGGCGAACGCCCGCCGCAGCCGCCGGATCACCCCAAGGAGCGCCCTCCCGCAGAGCTCGTCAAGATCCTGCTCCTCATGGCGGCCGCCGCTCTCGTCGGAGCGGGCAAGAACCCGATGATGGAGCAGACCTTCACGCTCACCGCCGAGCAGAAGACGGTTCAGGTGGTCCTGGCCTTCGACTGGAAGCACCTCTTCGGAGCGGCCAACGGCAGCCCTGACCCGAGTGACTGGCTGGTCGTCCCGATCGGCTTCATCGGGGCCGCCGTGGCGATCGTCCTCGCGGCGACCGGGCTGCCCCGCGCGGGACGCGAACCGGGGAAACTGGCAGCCGTGGGAACCGGGATCTCCGTGCTCTGGGCCGGGCTGTCCATCCTCCTCCTCCTGGGGAGCCTCCAGGACCACAGTGGTGACTCCGGGTACACCGCCGTGAACAGGCGCCTCCTGACCGGCGGATGGCTGCTGATCGCCGCGAACGTCCTGGTCCTGGCCGCCGGCGCCGTCCTGATCTGGTGGGAGGAGATCAGGCCGACCCTGAAGCCGAACCGGAACTGACCGGGGCCGTCGACCAGAACGCGCCGGGAGCGGGCGAACGAGGGAGCGCGGCACCGCCCGGCCTGTCGTGCGGGGGTCCAGGGCATGGGTGACGTGGTGTTCCCGGGGCGCCTTCGCCGCTTCACCGCCCGAGCAGCCCCGGGCCCGCCGGTGGCTCGGCCCCGGGCCCGTCCACGGCGGGGGAGCGGGCGGAGTGGGCGGCGCGGGCCCGGGTGCGGACCTCGGCGACGGCCGGGCAGGTCGCGTAGACGCGGGTGAGGTGCGCCAGGTGGTCGGCCTCCGACCCCAGGGCCCGCGGCGGTTCGGCCGACGGGACGGCGGCCGGCACGGTGGGCGCCGCGCCCGGGTCGGGCAGGGCGCCGGCGGCCGCGCGCTCCAGGGCGGCCGCCAGCGCCGCGGCCTCGGCGGTGGCCGCCGCCCGGTCGGCGGGCGGCGGGAAGCGCCGGGTCGCACCGGCGAGCCACTGCGCGGTGCGCGGGTCCAGGTGCTGGCGCAGGATCAGCCGGGCGTCGTGGATCTCGATGATCCGCCGGTACAGCGCGAACTGCGGGTCGCGCGGCGGCAGGAGCGCCGACAGCCGCCGGACCGGGACGAGCGCGATCTCCGGCAGCACGGTGTGCAGGTCCCGCCAGAGCGGGGCGAGCGCCCGGTGCCGGCGGTGGGCCAGCAGCCAGCCGCTCACGGCGGCCGGCACGACCGGCCACAGCGTCGCGCCCAGGCCCGCCCCGAGCAGGGTCACGCACACCAGTCCCAGCACGCCGCACAGGGCGTCCTCGGCGCCGTCCTGGGAGCCGGTGGCGGCCGCGCGCACCACGTCGTCGACGCCCCAGGCGGTCCACAGCAGGCCGGCGGCCACGCCCAGCACGATCAGCCGCAACCCGGTGCGCGTGGGTCCCGGCCCGCCGGACGCCCGGGTGAGCTGCAGGAGTTGACGCAGCAGGGCGGCGAGGCAGTGGGCGAGGTAGAGCACGCCGACGGCGCTGTACCCGGCCAGCGCCAGGTGGGCGCCGGTGGACGGCGCGGCGCTCAGCTCGCGGGCCCCCGGGCCGGGCGAGGCCAGCG
The DNA here is from genome assembly GCF_044453265.1 of Kitasatospora sp. NPDC051705. NCBI lineage: Bacteria > Bacillati > Actinomycetota > Actinomycetes > Kitasatosporales > Streptomycetaceae > Kitasatospora > Kitasatospora sp. NPDC051705. The sequence goes on from NZ_JBITCO010000007.1 coordinate 89,912, forward strand.
CCAGCAGCGCCGCCCGCAGCGCCAGCACACCGGCGAGCACGGCGAGTCGGCGCCGCACCGCCCGGCGCCCCGGTTCGGGGGTGCACAGCGCCAGGGCGAGCAGCCGCACCGCGCAGGCCGCGCACAGCCGCAGCGCCTCGCCCACCAGCACCGGCACCAGGGGGACCACCGGCACCGGTGCGAACGGACCGAGCCGGTCGGCGAGTTCGACGCTGGGCGGGGCGAGCAGCAGCAGGGCGGCGGACAGCAGGGCGGCGGCGTGGCGGGTGTAGCGGGCGACGGCGCGCGGGCCGGTCCGGCGGCCGGGGGCGAGACGGCAGGTGCCCAGGGCGAAGAACAGGGCCACGCCGTAGACGGTCAGGCCGGTCACGGCCGTCCCGTCCGCGGCGTGGCGCCCGCGGAGCCGGCGCGCGGTCTCAGAGCGGCGCCCGGGCTCGGGTCGGCGCCCGGTGCTGCTGCGGGTGCGGTGCCCGGGCTCGGTGCGGTGTCCGGGCTCGGTGCGGTGTCCGCTGTCGGTTCGGGTGCCGGTGCGGTGCCCGTGCCCGGATCGGTGTCCGCCGGCGGCCGCACCGCGGGTGCGCCGGTGAGCAGGGCGTCCAGGGCGTCCAGGAGGTCCAGGCCGCCGGCGCGCGGTGCGGCGTCGGGGCCCGGCGGGTGGGCGGCGTCGGCCTCGGAGGCCCGGCTGAGGATCAGCGAGGCCAGCAACTCGGCCTCCCGCTCCTGGGGTTCGTCGTAGCAGGTGCGCCCGAGCACCCGCTGCACCAGCGCGGGGGACAGGTGCGGCAGCAGGGCGGAGACCGGGCCGAGCGGCGCCGAACCGGCGTGTTCCAGCAGCAGGTGGGCGATCTCGTGGACCAGGATGTGCCGGCGGTGCAGCGCGCTGGTGTCCGCGGTGTACAGGATGTAGTCCGTCTCCCGGGTGGAGACCAGCAGCCCGCAGGGCGTCCCGGCCCGGGCGGCCACCGGCAGCAGGGAGATCGGCCGCCCCCGCCGCCGGGCGAGCCGCTCCAGCAGCACCGTGGCGTCGAACGGGCTCGGCAGTTCCAGTCGTTCGGCCACCCGCCGGCAGCGCCGTAACGCCACCCGGTAGCACCTGTCGTCCCACACGCCGTGTTCCCTCCCAGCTCAGCGATCCCTCACCCCCCGATCCCCCGATCGCTCCGGGTCCCCCGACCCGGCTGCCCCCGATCCCCCCGACCCCCCGGGTCTGCGAACCCTGCTCCCACGGCCCCGCTCCCACGGCCCCGCTCCCACGGCCCCGGCCCCAGGGCCGCGGCCGGCCCCGAACCGTGGCCCCCGACCGTGGCCCCCGAGCGCCGTCCCCGGCGGTGCGCCGATCCCCCGATCGGCCCGCCCGCCGGGCCCGTCGTGCACCTCCCCGTGCGCCCCCGCCCGTCGGCCCTCCCGCCCTGCTCGCCGGCCCTGCCCGCCGGCCCTGCCCGTCCGCGGCCCCCGCCGCCGGCGTCAGGGCGCCTGGTTGCGGCGCGCCGCGTCCCGGCGGGCGATGACGTCGATCAGCTCGCTCACCGTGTCCAGGCCCTCGGGCGACAGCCCGACCGCGCGCAGCGCCAGGCTGCACACACCCGCGTCCCGCAGCGCGCCGAGCAGGGCGAGCTCCTTGGCGATCTCCGCGCCCTGCCGCTCGTCGAAGAAGTACGCCGGCGGCACCTGGAAGAACCGGGCGAGCGCCTCCAGGTGGCGCTTGGTCGGGTTGTCCCGGCGCCCGGTGCGCAGCTGCCACAGGTAGGTGGTGGAGAAGGACTCCCCGGTCGCCGCGCGGCAGGCCCGGGCGACCTCCTCGTTGGTGTACTGCTCGCGGTCGGGCCTGCGGACGGTCTGGAACAGCGCCTCGATCCGGGCCGCCAGCCCGGACGGCTCCGCCGGCCCGGACCGATCCGCCGGCCCGGACGGTTCCACCCGTGCGGACGGCTCCGCCGGCCCGTCCTCCCGGGGCGACCGTGCCATGACCCACCCCACCCTTCCCCCGGCCGGGCCCCGCGCACCGCGCGCCCTGGTGGGCGCGCCGGGACCGGCCACGCCACGATAGCCCAACGGCATGAGCTGACGTGGATCCCAAGTCACCCGGGATTCACCTTGGTTGACCCTTCCGGAGGTGCCTGACATGCTGGACGGAAGGCGGCCCGAACGATTTGACGAGTCGTCAGACTCGTTCTTTTTGCCGACACTTGACGTTTCCCCCGGGGCGGCCGAACGATCTTCGCCCACCGGTAGAGTGACCGGCTCCCGTGGGAGCGCGAGGTGTTGACGACCAGCGGTGGCACCCGGCCCGACCGGCCCGGCCCGCCGACGGCAGGAACTGGGAAAGGGGACAACCGTGGACACGGCGGCACGACGACCGCAGACCGTGCGACTGGGCTTCCTGTGGCGGGCGGCCGGCGCCCCCGTCGGCTGTGTGCTCGCCCTCGCGATGGGCGCCGTCCTGGCCGACTCCGGGGACGCCGGCCGGATGGGCGCCGTCCCCGCACTCCTGCTCTCCGGCGCCGCGGTCCTGTGCGCGGCCCTGCCCGTCCCGTACGGCTTCTGGGTCCGCGCCGACGAACACGGCCTCACCCTCGTCCGGGCGTTCGTCCCGCGCCGCTACCGGTGGCGCGACATCGACGGCCTCACCATGGACGCCGGACGCGACACCGACTCCGGCATCCCCCGGCTCGTCCTGCTGCTGCGCCTGAACCCGGACCCCCGCGCCACCGCCCGTCCCGTCCGCTCCCGCCCGTCCCTCCGCTCCCTCCGGCCCCTCGGCTCCCTCCGAGGGCCCGGCCGCGCCGACCGGGGGACCCGCCTGCACGGGCCCGTCCTGGGCATCCTGGGCACCACCCGCGACGGACTGCCGCGCGGCACCGAATCCCGCCGCCTCGCCGACCTGTTCGACCTGCTGCGCCGCCACGGAGTCCCGTTCGAAGACCACCGCTACGCCGACCTCGTCCTCACCGCCCACGGCTACCCCGCACTCGCCCACACCGCGGGCCCCGGGGCCCGTCCCGAAGCCCGCCCCGCCGCCTGACCCCCGGGCGCCCCTGGCTCTGAAGCGGCCCCCTGACCCTCTGACGCCTGGAACGCCCTGCCGCCGCGTTGAGCCGCCCGGCGGCCCGCGGCCGTAGTCCCCGACGGGTGCGCGCCCGCCGGACGGCGCGCCAGGACGTCAGGAGGGCCGGCGTGCTCAGGTTCCACGGCGCGTGGCGGATCACCGTGGTCGGCAAGAACGCCGACTTCGACCAGCGCGCGGTGGTGCGCAGCCCCTACGGAGCCCGGGTGCTCCCCGGGCGGGTCGGCGCCACCCTGGACGTCGACGAGGACAGCTGGGCGCTCACCCTGGAACACCACCTGTGGGGCCGCAGCTGGCAGCCCAACCTGCGCACCACCCCCGGGCCGGTCACCGAACGCGACGGCATGCGCAGCCGACTGCTGGTCAGCAACGACTGCCACTGGCCCGGCAAGCCCCTGGACTACGTCAACTTCGTCCTGCGCCTCGACCAGCTCCCCACCGCCGCCCCGCACCCGCTCCCCGTCCGGGCCGCCGCGCGTCACCTCGCCGCCGTGCCCCCGAACCCGGCCCCCGCCCGGGCCGCGCGCCACCTCGCCGCCGTCCCGCCGCCACCGTCCGCGCCCCGCGCCGTGCGCACCTCCTCCGACGGCCCCGCCACGGCCGCGCCCCGCCCGCAGGAGGACACCGCCACCCGGTAGGGCCCGGCCGGCCGCCATCGGGCCCAGCTGTCGGGCCTGGCCGTCGGGCTGCTCCCGGGGTGGCCCCGGGGTCGCGGGCCCACCGGCCTGCCGGGGGCGCGGGCCACGGGGATAAAGTCCCAGGTGAGCACCGTCGCGCCCGAGGAGACCCCGCCATGCCGACCGACCCCGACGCCACCACGGCCCCCGCCGCCGACGCGCCCGCCGACCGCCCATCGACCACGCGCTACGGCCTGGGCACCGCAGCCGTCGGCCGGCCCGGCTACATCACCCTCGGACGCGACGCCGACCTGCCCGCCGAGCGCACCGTCGAGGCGCTGCGCGAGCGCACCCACGCCCTGCTCGACGCCGCGTACGCCGCCGGTGTGCGCTACTTCGACACGGCCCGCTCCTACGGCCGGGCCGAGGAGTTCCTCGCCCAGTGGCTCACCGCGCACCCCGAAGCCGCCGCCCACGCCACCGTCGGCAGCAAGTGGGGCTACACCTACACCGCCGGCTGGCAGGCCGACGCGGCGGGCCCGCACGAGGTCAAGGAGCACTCGACGGCGGTGTTCGACCGTCAGATCCGCGAGACCCGCTCCCTGCTCGGCCCGCACCTGGACGTCTACCTCGTCCACTCCGTCACCCCCGACAGCCCCGCCCTGACCGACCCCGACCTGCACGCCCGCCTGGCCGGCCTGGCCGCGCAGGGCGTGCGGGTGGGCCTGTCCACCAGCGGACCGGCCCAGGCCGACACCATCCGCGCCGCCCTGCGCGTCACCGCCGACGGCCGGCCCCTGTTCGCCGCCGTCCAGGCCACCTGGAACCTCCTCGAACCCTCCGCCGGCCCCGCCCTCGCCGAGGCCCACGCGGCCGGCTGGCTCGTCGTCGTCAAGGAGGGCATGGCCAACGGCCGCCTCGCCGACCGCAACGCCACCGGCCCCGACACCACCGCCCTGCGCGCACTCGCCGCCCGCACCGGCGCGTCCACCGACGCCCTCGCCCTGGCCGCGGCCGCCGCACAGCCCTGGGCCGACCTGGTGCTGTCCGGCGCCGCCACCCTCGACCAGCTCGCCTCCAACCTCACCGCCGCCACCCTCCACCCCACCCCCGAGGACCTGGCCGCCCTCACCGCGCTCGCCGAACCCGCCGACGCGTACTGGCGCACCCGCTCCGCCCTGCCCTGGGCCTGACGCACCCGCAGCCTGCGGCCACCGCGGCGGCCGGGCCGTCGGTGCCCACCGAGGGCCGGCTGTCGGTGCCGGCGCCTAGCGTGAGGCGCATGACCCAGCCCCAGCCCCTGCCGCCGCAGGCCACGCTGCCCGTCCCCCTCCCGCCCGGCCGCCCGATAGCCGGCGAGGAGTGGGGGCGCCGCGAGCCGTACCTGTGGATCAGCGACGACGCGGCCCCAGCCGGCCTGTGGCAGCAACTGCACCGCGCCCACCCGCAGACCGGCCTGTGGCCGCTGCTGCTCGTACCGCTGCGCGAGGACGGCGAGTTCCGCCCCTGGCTGTCCGGCGAACTCAGCCCCGAGGCCGCCTCCGACCCCTCCTCCTACGACCCCGCCGCACTGCTGCGCACCTGGTGGCGGGGCATCAGCAGTACCGGTGAGGACGAGGACGGGGACGAGCTCTTCCCGGAGGACGCCGCCGAGCTCCAGGAGGCCCTCGCCCCCTTCGGCTCCCAGTGGCCCGGCCCCGCCCCCGCCGCCACCCTCCCCGAGGGCGCCGCCGGCAGCGAGGCCCGCGCCCTGGCCGACGTCCTGCAGGGCCTGCGCGGCCCGCGCCTGGGCCTGGTCGGCGCCGCGAGCGGCGCCGAAGCCCTGGTCGCCTGCGGGTGGCGCGGCCCGACCAACCACGAGGAGGACACCGCGAAGATCGCCGCCGTCCTCGCCGACTGGGAACGCCGCTTCGGCGCCCAGGTCGTCCAGGTCGGCTTCGACACCCTGGAGTTGAGCGTCGCCGCCCCGCCCGCCACCCCCGCCGAGGCCCTGCGCGTGGCCGCCGAGCACACCGCCTTCTGCCCCGACCTCGTCTTCCAGGGCACCGGCGCCCTCACCGCCTACGCCGAGGAGCTCGTCGGCAGCCACCACTGGTCCTTCTGGTGGGACTGAGCCGGCGGCGAGGCTGAGCCGGCTGCGGGGCTGAGGCAGCGGGGGGTGCCTGCCGTGCGGGGGCCGGGGGCCGTCAGCTCCGGCGGGCGCCCCGGAGGATCCGGGCGACGACGGCCGCGGCCCGCTCCGGGTGCTCCTCCAGCCAGGCACCGAGGTGCTCCCGGACGGCCTCCGCGACGCAGGCGCGCACCGGGTGGTTGCCGAGCACGTCGCGGATCGACCCCTCGAACTCGGGGTGGTCCAGTTTCACCGACACCACCGCCGTCAGGCCCTCGCCGACCAGCTCGGGGCCGATCGGCGTCGGGCCGACCGGTGCCGGGGCGCCCGGTGCCGCTGCGGGCTCCACCGGGTCGGCCGTGCGGGCGTACGCGTCGAGCGCGGCGGCCACCCCGTCGCGCAGCCCCTCCAGGTGCGTCCCGTAGGCGGTGGCCCGGCTGTTGGCGAAGCCGCGCACCCGCTCCCCGGCGCAGTCGCGCCAGCGCAGCGCCACCTCCAGCGTCCCCGCCATCCGCGGGTCCTCGCACTCGAAGCCGATGACGTCCGGGTGGACGGGCGTCACGCCCTCCCCGTCGAGGAGGGCGACGAAGTCCCGTGCCCCGCCCGGGAAGTGGAAGCGCTCGGACCTGTCCCCGGCCGGACCGCGCCGGTCGGTCAGCGAGAGGTCCAGGCCCCGGTTCAGCAGGGCGAGCTCCCGCAGGTGCTCCGCCAGCACGTCGAAGGAGCACCACGTCGTCTCGAAGATCCCGGCATCGGGCCGGAACGCCAGGGCCGTCCCGCTCCCGGCGGCCGGTTCGGTCCCGGTGGCCGGTCCCGCCTGTCAGCGGCCCGGAGCCGACGGCCCGGTCGCCCCTCCGCGATCCTCCCCGTGCCCACCGAACCCGAGGAGCGTCCCCTGAACACCGCCTGCGCGGAGGCCCTGTCGATCGCCATGCTGGCCCTGGTCCTGGTCGGCGCGGTGGTGCGTCCCTGGGGCTGGCGGGAGGCCGCGCTCGCCCTCCCGCTGCCGCCCTGCTGATCGTCACCGGAGCCGTCCCGCTCGACCACGCGACCGCCGAGGCCGCCCGGCTGGGCCCGGTGATCGGGTTCCTCGCCGCCGTCCTGGTGCTGGCCCAGCTGTGCGACGACGAAGGGCTCTTCCACGCCTGCGGGGCCTGGATGGCGCGCAGCGCGGCCGGGCGGCCGCAACGGCTGCTGGTGCAGGTCTTCGTCGTCGCCTCCGTGGTGACGGCCGTCCTCAGCCTGGACGCCACGGTCGTGCTGCTCACCCCGGTCGTCCTCGCCACCGCCGCCCGCCTCGGCGCCCGCCCCGCCCCGCACCTCTACGCCTGCGCGCACCTGTCGAACACGGCCTCGCTGCTGCTGCCCGTCTCCAACCTGACCAACCTGCTCGCCTTCACCGCCAGCGGCCTGAGCTTCAGCCGCTTCGCCGCACTGATGGCCCTGCCCTGGCTGGTCGCGATCGCCGTCGAGTACGTGGTGCTGCGCCGTTTCTTCGCCGCCGACCTGGCCGCCGGGGCCGAGGCGCCGCCGCCCGGCGAGGAGCCGCGGATGCCGCTGTTCGCCCTGGTCACGGTGGGCTGCACGCTCGCCGGGTTCGTCGTCGCCTCGGCGGTCGGGGTCAACCCGGCCTGGGCGGCGCTGGCCGGGGCCGCGGTGCTGGCCGTGCGGGCGCTGGTCCGTGGCCGCACCACGGTGGCGGCCATCACCCGCTCCGCCGCCGTGCCCTTCCTGGCGTTCGTGCTGGGGCTGGGCGTCGTGGTGCGCGCGGTCGTCGACAACGGGCTGGCCTCCGGGCTCGCCCACCTCATCCCGCACGGCACCGCGCTGCCCGCCCTGTTCGGCCTCGCCGCGCTGGCCGCCGTCCTGGCCAACGTCATCAACAACCTGCCCGCCACCCTCGTCCTGGTGCCGCTGGCGGCGCCGGCCGGCCCCGGCGCCGTCCTGGCCGTGCTGTTGGGCGTCAACATCGGCCCCAACCTCACCTACGCCGGCTCGCTGGCCACCCTGCTGTGGCGGCGCATCGTCCTCGACCAGGGCGGCGAGGTCAGCCTGCGGCAGTTCACCCGCCTGGGCGTGCTCGCCGTCCCCGCCACCCTGGCCGCCGCCGTCCTGGCGCTGTGGGCGTCCCTGCAGCTCATCGGGACGTGACGGTGCACCGGGACGTGACGGCGCACCGGGAGGGGAGGGTGCACCGGGAGGGGAAGGCGCACCGGGAGGGGAGGGCGGGCGCCGCGGCGCCCGCCCTCCCCTCCCGCGGTCAGTACTCGGAGCTGGGCGCGGCCGCCGTCGGCCCGAGGTCGGGGGCGTCGCGCAGCTCCACCGCCGAGCCGGGCCGGTCGAGTTCGAGGACGACCAGCTCGTTGCCGCCCGCGCGCCACAGCGGCGCGGGGGCGTAGAGGGTGCGCTGCGGGCCCTCGGCGCTGTGGCGTCCGAGCAGGAAGCCGTTGAGCCACAGCAGGCCGCGGCCCCAGCCGGGCAGGGCCACGAAGGCGTCGGCGGGGGAGTCGAGGACGGCCGTGTAGCGGTGGAACGCCGGACGGCCCCCGGACGCCTCGCCGCCCCCGCCGCCGTCCCCGCCGCCCTCCCCGCCGCCGTGGTCCTGCGCATCGTCGTCGTAGCGCAGCCCGGCCAGGTCGGTCAGCGGCAGCGGCCGGATCTGCCAGCCGAACAGCCGCTGGCCGCCGTGCGAGACGCCGCGGGTGATGCCCTTGCGGTCGTCCATCTGCGGGCCGTAGTTCACCCGCCCGAGCGCCTCGACCAGGACGTCCAGCACCACCCCGTCCTCGCCGGTGGCCAGCTCCAGCGTCTCGCCGGGGGAGTTGCGGTCCAGCACGCCGAGCAGCCGCCCGTCCGCGAAGACGTGCGCGCGGTCCGCCAGCCCGTCGATGCGCAGCGGCAGCCCGGGCCGGGGCCCGGGCACCCGGGTGCGGTAGTGGATCAGCCCGCGGTCCTGCCCGAGCTGCTCCATCGGCAGCGGCGCGGCCCGCTCCGCCACCCGGGACAGCACGTCCAGGTGCTCCAGCAGTCCGGCCCGGCCGTCCGCCCGGTCCAGGCGCTGCGGCGCCACCCGGGGCGGGTCGGCGGGCAGCTCGCCCGGCGGCAGCGGCAGGTAGCGGCCGATGACCTCGCGCAGGGCGTGGAACTTCTCCGTCAGCTCGCCCGCCTCGCCGATCGGCGCGTCGTAGTCGTAGCTGGTGACGGTCGGCTCGTACCCGGCGTCGCACGGGTGGGCGCCGGAGTGGTTGGCGCCCGACCACAGGCCGAAGTTGGTGCCGCCGTGCGCCATGTACAGGTTGACGGAGGCGCCGGTGGCCAGCAGCTCGTCCAGCGAGGCCGCGGTCTCCTTCGCGTCGCGCACGTGGTGCGGCAGCCCCAGGCGGTCGAACCAGCCGATCCAGAACTCCATCGCCGCCAGCGGCCCCTGCGGCTGCTGGCGGCGCAGCACCGCTAGGCGCTCGGGCGCGCGCGAGCCGAACGTCGCGGTCGACAGGTGCCCGGGGATCGTGCCGCCCTGCTGCATGGTGTCGTGGGCGCCGTCCGTGGTGAACAGGAGGCAGTCCACGCCCCGGCGCACCAGCCCGTCCCGCAGGTGCAGCAGGTACGCGGCGTCGGTGCCGTAGCTGCCGTACTCGTTCTCCACCTGCACCGCCACCACCGGGCCGCCCCGGCTCGCCAGCAGCGGCAGCAGCTCCGGCACCAGCGCGTCGAACCAGCCGTCCACCTCCGCCAGGTACGCCGGATCGGCGCAGCGCAGCCGCAGCCCCTCCACCGCCAGCAGCCGGGCAGGCAGCCCGCCGAACTCCCACTCCGCGCAGATGTACGGCCCCGGGCGCAGGATCACGTCCAGGCCCAGGTCCCCGGCCAGGCGCACGAAACGGGCCACGTCCCGCCACCCGGTGAAGTCCACCTCCCCGCGCCGCACCTCGTGGAAGTTCCACGGCACGTACGTGTCCACCGTGTTCACGCCCAGCGCCCGCAACCGCCGCAGCCGGTCCTCCCACAGCGCGGGATGGACCCGGAAGTAGTGCAGGGCCCCCGCCACGATCCGGTGCGGCACCCCGCCGCGCAGGAACCCGGTGGCGTCGTACTCCAGCATGCGCAGACCCGCTTTCAGTCGCCCGACATCGGAAGGCGAACCCGCAGGTCGAGGGCCCGCCGGACCCCCACCACCCACAGCCCGCCCCAGCTGCGGCCCCGAGCCTAACGAACCCCGCCCGCGGGGGCCTGAACCTCCACCCTGTCCGCTTTCACCGGGTTCATTCCTGTGATCCACGCCACTTAAGGCCAATGGCTCTTTGTCGACTTACTGACAGTCAGATATATCTCGGACCGTTTCACGCATTTCTCATCTTTGCCCTCTCCTTGACCGTCAGGTTGGTCCTCCACGTGCTGCGCCGCTCCTTGGCTGTTGTTCTAGCCATGACCATGGTTGTCCTCGGAACGTCGGAGGGCACGGCCGCCGCCGAAGCCTTCCTGCGCCAAGCCGGAGACGCCGCGCCCGTCGACCCCGGGCCGCGTCCCAAACAGGAGCAGGGCAGTGCCGAAGGCCGCGGCCATGAGGCGTCAACCGCCGTGACCAGTGCCAAGGACGGTGCAGGGCACCCCGGTGCGACGCCCGCCCCGGGTGAGCTACCGGAGGAACGGACCGCCAAGTCCGTCCCCGCTCAGGACGTCATACCGCCGCCGGCCAAGCTGCCGGCCACCGACGCCAAGGTCGTCGACAAGCCCGCCACCCTGCCCGTCGGCAAGATCGACCCGGCGAAGAGCTTCAACGAGAAGACGAGCAAGGAACTCCCCGAGAAGCGCACCGAACAGCAGCGGACCTTCCAGAACTCCGACGGCACGTTCACCACCCGCAGCTACCCGGAACCGGTGAACTTCCGTCGAGCGGACGGGTCCTGGTCGGCGATCGACACCACCCTGATCCCCGCCGGCACCGCCACCGCCGGCCGAGCCGGCCCCGTCCAGAACGGCTGGACCACCACCTCCACCGAACAGCAGCTCACCCTCGGCCTCACCGCCGACGCCGACCCGCTGGTGCGCCTCCAACTCGCCGCCGGCATCTCCGTCGGCTACAGCCTCCAGGGCGCGACCCCTGCCCAGGGCGTCACGCAGGGCAGCACCATGACCTACCCCAACGCCCGCCCTCAGGCGGACGTCACGGTCGCCGCAGGGAACGCCGCCTTCAAGGAGACCCTGGTCCTCAAGGACGCCACCGCACCGACCGAATGGGTCTTCCCGCTGCGCCTGCAGGGCGTCACCGCCTCCCTCGACGCCGACGGCTCCGTGCACTACACGGACGCCGCCGGCACCCTGCGCGGGCGCATGCCCGCCGGCTGGATGCAGGACTCCGCCTTTGCGCCCAACACCGAGGAAGGCGTGATCTCCAGCGGCGTCAGCTACGAGCTGGTCCAGCTGCCCGCCGGCGCCGGCCAGGCCCTCAAGGTGAAGCTCGACGAGGCCTGGCTCCACGCCCCCGAGCGGGTCTACCCCGTCAAGGTGGACCCGTCGTTCTCCTCACTCAAGGCCCTCGAGACCACGTACGCCGAATCCCCCTACAACCAGGACTTCTCCGGCGCCACCGTCCTCAAGGCCGGCACCTACGACGGCGGCAAGCACCAGGCCGCGTCCTTCATCCGCTTCAAGGGCATCGAGGACTCCCTCAACAACGCCAACATCCTCGGCGCTCGCCTCGGTCTCTACAACGGCTGGTCCTACAGCTGCACCCCGCGCACCGTCACCATCCACCAAGTCACCTCCGACTGGTCGCCCGGATCGGTGCGCAGCCTTCCCGGTCCGTCCACCGGTCCGGCGCTGGCCGCTCCTTCCTTCGCCCACGGCTGGCGTTCCAGCCCCACCGCCGGCTGGGCCTGCCCGGAGGCCTGGGAGTCGATCGACCTGGGTACCGACGGTCGAGACCTCGTCACTTCCTGGACCCACCACTGGACCCCGAACTACGGCCTGGCCATCAAGGCCGACGTGTGGGACTCCTACTCCTGGAAGCAGTTCGGCAGCGCCAACATGGTCAACGGCCAGCCCTACCTGGACGTGACCTGGTCCAAGTACGGGGCCAACTACGAGCTCTGGGGCCTGCAGCAGCCGGTCACCGCCACCCAGGAAGGCATCGTCCGCCTGCGGGTGTGGAACCGTGGAATGGACACCTGGACCCCGAACAACAACTACAAGATGTCGTACATGTTGTTCGACCAGTGGAACAACAACATCACCAACTTCGGTACCAACATCGCCTGGACGTCGATGCCGTACGACGTCCCCCCAGGTGGAAGCGCGGTCGTCGACGCGCACATCCACACGCTTCCCCAGGGCTCCTACTCCGTGCAGTTCACCATGGACGAGTACCAGGTCACCAACTTCGCGGTCGACGCCGGCACACCACCCATCGTCATCCAGATCTCCTCCATCAACATCCCCCCGCACATCACCCGCCTCGCCCCGCCCTCCGGCGCCGTCGTCTACCAGCTGCAGCCCACCCTCACCGCCGAGGGCGTCGACCCCGACCAGGCCCCGGTGCCCGACGTGGACTACCGCTTCGAGGTCTGCCGGGTCGTCGGCGGCGACGCCCGGGTCGACTGCCGCCAGTCCGCCTGGCACCAACCCTCGCGGTTCGTCGTGCCCGAAGGATGGCTGACCTGGAACGAGCAGTACGCCTGGTACGCGGAGGCCGGCGACGGCGTCGCCTCCAGCCCGAAGACCCAGGCCTCCTACATCCGCACCGTCCTGCCGCAACCCAACCAGTACAACACCGCGGCCGACGCCGGACGCAGCGTCAACACCGCGGTCGGCAACTACACCACCGCCGCCACCGACGCCGCGCTGCCCACCGTCGGCCCCGAGCTCGCCGTCACCCGCAGCTACAACTCCCTCGACCCGCGCACCGACGGCGCGTTCGGCGCAGGCTGGAGCACCCCCTGGGACATGCGTGTCCAGGTCGAGACCAGCAGCTGGCTCTCACTGCCCGGCAACGTGCTGCTCACCGCCTCCAACGGCACGCGCACCCGCTTCGGCTGGGACCCGGGCAAGAACGCCTACGTTCCAGGCGGCGGCACCGCCGCCGACCTGCGCAAGACGTCCGACGGCGGCTGGACGCTCACCGACCGTGCCGGCAAGGTCCACACCTTCGGCTCCGACGGGAGGCTCACCCGCATCACGGACACCGCCGGCCACACCCAGGACCTGACCTACGCCAGTGGCCGTCTCGTCCAGGCCAAGGACGCCGCCTCCGGCCGATACCTGAACCTCAACTGGACCGGCAACCACGTCACCGCCGTGGCCGCCTCCGGTGCTTCGGGTGGCTGGCTGTACCAGTACACCGGTGACCAGCTCACCAAGGTCTGCCCGCCCGGAGTCGCCCTGGCCGCCGACAAGGGCTGCACCGTCTACGAGTACGGCACCGGCTCGCGCTACCGCACGGCCGTGCGCGACGCCGGCCCCAGCGGCTATTGGCGCCTCGGCCAGAGCGACGGCTCGACCGTCGCCAACGACGCCCAGGTGAGCGACCGCGCTCCGGCCGACGCCAAGGACGTCACCTGGGGCGCCCCTGGTGCGATCGCCGGCAGCGGCGACGGCGCGGTGACCTTCAACGGACGCTCCACCTCCTACGTCGAGCTGCCCAACCGCGCCATCACCTCCTCCGTCAACCGCAGCGTGGAGCTGTGGTTCCGCACCGGTGCGGCGGGTGTGATCCTCAGCATGCAGAACCGGGCCATGGGGGAGGACCCGTACAACGTCGTCCCGACGATCTACGTCGGCTCGGACGGCAAGCTGCGCGGCCTCTTCTACGGCATCAACGGGGCACCGATCGCCAGCTCGGGCACGGTCACCGACAACGCCTGGCACCACGTGGTGCTCACTGGGGCGAGGGACAACACGGCCCTGTTCCTGGACGGAGCCCTGGTGGGCACCGACCGCGGTGAGATCAACTACCTCAACATGGACCGCGCCTACCTCGGCGGCGGCTACACCGGCAACTGGCCCGGCGGCAACGGTGGCTCGTCCTGGTTCAACGGACAGATCGACGAGGTCGCGGTCTACGACTACCCGCTCACCGACCAGACCGTCGCCGACCACTACGCCCTGCGCACCGGCAGCTCCCAGCTGACCAAAACCACCCTGCCCACCGGCCGCACCAGCGCCCAGGTCACCTACGACCCCACCACCGAACGCGTCACCAAGGTCACCGACGCCGCCGGCAGCGACTGGAAGGTCTCCGAACCCACCTTCAGCGGCGGATCGTTCCTCTACAACAACGCCGTCAAGGCCTCCGGCCCGGCCGGCTACTGGCGCCTGGGCGAGCGCGACGGTGCCACCGCCACCAGCGAGGTCGGTAACGGCCTGGCAGGAAGCTACGGTGACGGCGTCACCAAGAAGGCCCCCGGAGTCTTCGCGCCCACCGACGACACCGCCGCACGCTTCACCGGATCGGACAACTCCCAGGTCGAGATCCCCCAGGACCTCCTGCACGCCAAGACCGACCTGGCCGTCGAACTGTGGTTCAACACCACCACCCCCGGCGTCCTGATCGGCGACCAGAGCCGAAAGATCGACGACCCGGCAGGCGTGGGCGGATCCTGGGCTCCGGTCATGTACGTCGGCACCGACGGCAAGCTGCGCGGCCGCTTCTGCTGCACCGCCCCCGAAGGCCTCACCTCCGCGACCAGCGTCACCGACGGCGCCTGGCACCACGCCGTGCTCTCCGTCCAGGGAACGGCCCAGACCCTGTACCTCGACGGTCAGGTTCTCGGCACCCAGACCGGTGGGGTCGACCACCAGCAGAACAGCCACACCTACATCGGCGCCGGATTCACCCGGTACTGGCCCGCCACGTCTGGCGACATCAGCCACTTCACCGGCACCATCGACGAAGTAGCCCTCTACCAGCACCCGCTGACCGATACCGACGTCGTCGCCCACTACCGCGCCCGCAGTGCTCAGGTATCCGGCCAGGGTGTCGGCTACCGCGGCGCCGTGGTAGCCGACTCACCCGGAGGCTACTGGCGCCTGGACGAGACCGGCGGCACCACGGCCGCCAGCGAGGTCGGCGCGATCAAGGGCAACGGCACCTACACCGTCGGCGCCAAGGCCGGCACCACCGGCGTCTTCGGCCCCGGCGACGGGCACGCGGCCGAGTTCAACGGCACCAACAGCTCCTACGTCAGTCTCCCCACCCCGATCCTCCAGACCCAGAGCGACGTCGCCGCGGAGATGTGGTTCCGCACCGGCGGGCCGGGCGTGCTCCTGAGCGAAGGCAACCAGACGAGCGGCAACACGGTGCCTGTCCTCTACATCGGCACCGACGGCCGCCTGCGCGGAGTGTTCTACGGCATCAGCGGCACCCCGATCACCTCGGGCGGCGCGGTCACCGACGGATCCTGGCACCACGCGGTGATCAGCGCAGGCCAGGGCACCCAGTCCCTCTACCTCGACGGCACCCTGGTCGGCTCCGCCGCCGGCGCCGCGAACCACCTCGACATGGACCGCATCACCCTGGGCGGCGGCTACCTCGGCAGCTGGCCCGGCGGCAACGGCGGGTGGTCCTGGCTGACCGGCCAGATCGACGAGGTCGCCTTCTACCAGCACCCGCTCAGCGCCGAACGCGTCGCCGCCCACTACCAGGCGCGCTCCGCCTCCTCGGCCACCGAACTCGCCTCCCGCGTCACCCTCACCGACCCGGCCGGCAACACCACCACCGACATCCACGACGTCACCCGGGGCAACCGCCTCATCTCGCGCACCGACGAAGCCGGCAACACCACCAGCTACACCTACGACACCGGCGGCTTCGTCCACACCGTCACCGACCCCAACGGCCACTCCACCGTCAGCGGCCAGGACGCCCGCGGCAACACCATCTCCTTGACCACCTGTCGCGACGTCAACTCCTGCTGGACCTCCTACACCAGCTACTACTACAACGGCGGGAACCCCAACGACCCGCGCAACGACAAGCCAACCGAGACCCGCGACGCCCGCTCCACCGGGCCCGGCGACACCACCTACCGCACCACCGTCGCCTACACCGCCCTCGGCCTGCCCGAATCCACCACCCGCCCCGACGGCCGCACCACGCGCACCAGCTACACCACCGGCACCGAACCCGCCTACAGCGGCGGCACCACCCCGCCCGGCCTGCTCGCCACCGAGACCACCGCCGGCGGCGCCGTCACCGCCTACGCCTACTACGCCTCCGGCGACCTGGCCCGCACCACCCTGCCCAGCGGTCTCACCATCACCTACGGCTACAACGCGGCGGGCCGCAAGATCTGGGCCACCGAGACCTCCGACGCGCAGCCGGGCGGCGTCACCACCACCTACCAGTACGACGAACTCGGCCACCTCATCACCCAGACCGGGCCCAAGGTCACCGACGCCGTCACCGGTGAGAGCCACCAGACCCGCACCACCCTCGTCCTCGACGCCGACGGCCGCCCCACCAGCACCACCACCGCCGACATCCTCGGCAACGACGGCTCCCGCACCGCCACCACCACCTACGACAGCGCCGGCCGCATCGACACCGACACCGACGCCGCCGGCAACACCACCCGCTACGGCTACGACACGCTCGGCCTGCGCACCCGCGTCACCGACCCGCTCGGTCAGGTCACCCGCTACACCTACACCCCGCGCAGCCAGCCGGCGACCACCGTCGTCGAGGGCTGGAACGGCGACGGTAAGGGCGTGCGCGACCTGACCCTCGAATCCCGCGCCTACGACCCGGCCGGCCGTCTGGCCTCCGTCACCGACGCCATGGGCGCCGTCACCAGCCACACCTACTTCGACGACGGCCTGCCCGCCACCACGACGGCCGAGAACGTCACCCAGGCCGACGGCACCAGCCATTCGATCGTCCTCGAGGCGAACGAGTACGACGGCGCCGGCTACCTGGTCAAGCGCACCACCGGCGGCGGACGCACCACTCTCGTCCAGACGATGGACCCCTCCGGCCGCCTCACCCAGAGCGTCCTCGACCCGGCCGCCCTCAACCGCACCACCATCCTCGGCTACGACGCCGACGACCGCGTCACCACCAGCACCCTCAAGGTCAGCGACACCGAGAACAGCGTCCAGACCAACACCTACGACACCGCGGGCCGCCTGACCCGCACCCAGCTCGCCTCCTCCGCCGGCGGCCCCACCGCCGTCAGCACCTTCACCTACGACCAGCGCGGCCTGCTCACCGCCGGCACCACGCCCAACGGCAACGCTCCCGGAACCGACCCCGCCTCCCGCACCACCAACTACCAGTACGACACCCTCGGCCGCCTGATCACCACCACGGCCCCGCAGGTCTCCGTCGAGAGTGCCGGAGCGACCGCCACCACCACCCGACCGACCACCACCACCGGTTACAACGCCTTCGGCGAGGCCGTCTCCACCAAGGACCCGCTCGGCCAGGTCGTGCGCACCACCGTCGACCAGCTCGGCCGCGTCACCGAGAGCCGCCTGCCCTCCTACACCCCGCCCGGCTCCAGCACCGCCCTCACCGCGGTGCGACGCGTCGAGTACGACAAGCTCTCCCGCGTCATCACCAGCACCGACGCGGCCGGCCGGCGTGCCACCTTCGGCTACGACCGACTCGGCCACCAGATCCAGCGCGTCGAACCCAACTCGCTCGGCGCCCTCCAGCCTCCGGTGGACGACAACCCGCCCACCTGGAACGCCACCTGGACCCCCACCGGCCTCCAGCTGTCCGCCACCGACCCGGTCGGTGCCCGTACGGAGTCCACCTACGACCAACTCGGCCGCCCCCTCACCGCCACCGTCGTCGAACGCCAACCCACCCCGCAGAACCTGACCACCAAGTTCACCTGGGACGACGCCGGCAACCGAACCGCCCTCACCACCCCGGCCGGCAGCACCACCAGTGCCACCTACAACCCCGCCGGTCAGCCCCTGACCGCCACCGACCCGGCCGGGCGCGTGACCAAGACCGAGTACGACGGCCTCGGCCGCGCCGTGCGTGCCATCGCCCCCCTCGGCGAGTCCGTGCGCACCCGCTACGACGCCCTCGGCAACCCCGCCACCACCGAGAACCTCGACCCGGCCGGCACGGTGCTGCGCACCACCAGCGCCACCTACGACCTGGAGGGGCGTGTGCTGACCAGCACCAGCCCCACCACCGGAGCCGTCACCAGCACCGACTACGACGCGCTCGGCCGTCCGGTCAAGGTCACCGAACCCGTCGCCGCCGGCCAGGCCATCACCACCACCCTCGGCTACGACGCCTCCGGCAGCCGCACCCGCCTGACCGACGGCAAGGGCAACACCACCGTCTACACCTTCAACACCTGGGGCCTGCCCGAGTCCACCGTCGAACCCGCCACCACCGCCCACCCGGCCGCCGCCGACCGCACCTGGACCACCGCCTACGACGTGGCCGGACAGGCCGTGCGCAGCACCGAACCCGGCGGCGTGGTGCGTACCAGCAGCTACGACCCGGCCGGACGCCTCGTCCACGAGAGCGGCACCGGCGCCGAGGCGGCCACCACCGACCGCGACCTCGCCTACGACAAGGCCGGGCACCTGATCCGGCACAACTCCTCCGCCATCAACGGCCAGCAGTACGCCTACAACGACCGCGGCCTGCCGACCAAGGCCGGCACCGACCTCACCGCGCCCAACCAGACCTGGGAGTACGACGCCGACGGACGCATCACCAAGCGCTGGGACAAGGACACCGACCTGACCGTCTTCGGCTACAAGGCCGACGGCCAGCTCGACTGGGCCAACAACCCCAAGCTGAAGACCCAGAACTGGTACGGATACGACGACGACGGCCGCCTGAGCAAGCAGTTCTACGTCGCGCCGGACCCGGCCGACCCGGCCAAGCTCAAGTCCACCTCCGAACGGCGCCTGAGCTACGACGCCCTCGGCCGGCTGAGCGGCGACCAGGTCCTGGCCGGCAACCCCGCGGCCACCGCACTCACCGGCACCACTTACGAGTACGACCTCGACAACCGCTTGACCCGCAAGACCGTCAGCGGCGGCGCCACCGACCCGGTCAAGGACAACCACTACGGCTACGACCAGGCCGGCCGCCTCACCTCCTGGAGCGTCGACGGCACCACCACCGCGTACGAGTGGGACGCCGCCGGCAACCGCACCAGGAACGGCGCCGCCACCGCGAGCTACGACGAGCGCAACCGCCTGCTTTCCGACGGCACCAGCACCTACCGCTACACGGCGCGCGGCACCCTCGCCGCCGTCACCACCGGACTCAAGCAGGAGACCCTCGCCGACGACGCCTTCGGCCGCCTGATCACCGAAGGCACCACCACCTACACCTACGACGGCCTCGACCGCGTCACCAGCCGCAACGCCGCCCGCTTCAGCTACGACGGCGCCTCCAACAGCGTGACCGGCGACGGTACCTGGACCTACGCCCGCGACGCCGCCGGCAACCTGCTCGGTGCCTCCAAGGGCAGCACCACCGTCCGGGTCCGCACCGACCAGCACACCGACGCCACCACGACCCTCGACGCCAACGGCACCACGGTCACCGGCACCACCACCTACGACCCCTTCGGCAAGCCCGCCGCCACCACCGGCACCACCACCAGCCTCGGATACCAGAGCGGCTGGACCGACCCGGACTCCGGCGACGTCAACATGGCTGCTCGCTGGTACCGCCCGGGCACCGGCTCCTTCACCTCCCGCGACTCCTGGCTCCTCGACCCGTCCTCCTCCGCCCAGGCAAACCGCTACACCTACGGCAACGCCAGCCCCCTCAACGGCACCGACCCCTCGGGGCACGAGAGGGTCCTCGGAGGAGGGTTCGGTGTGGGTGCCGCGACAGCACCCGGCACTTCTACTGGTGGCGGCGGCGCATTCAGTTGGGGGAGCGCTGTATCAGCGACAGGCGCCCTCGTCACCGGGATCGCGGCCACAGGCACGGCCTGGGAGCTCTACCAGCGACACCTGCAATCCCAGAGCGGCGCCAGTGCCGCGGCCGGCTCCTATGCCGCCTCCACCGCCTACGTCGACGACATCGCCTTGGAAAAGGCGGAAGCCCGGGCCCGAGCTGCGGCCCGCCCCCGACCCGTGGACGTCCCTGCTGACCCTCCCAGTGAGGGGCCCGGTCCCGGTGGTGACGGTCCGGGTCCTGGCCCAGGTCGTGGCCCGGGCAAGGACGGCGGTCGTGGCACTGGCGGCGGAAGGTGCATGGTTATGTGCTCGCCGCGAGTCTATGAAAAGAAGAAGGAGGCAGATAAGAAAAAGGACAATGGGCAGACCAAGGGGCCGCTCTGGGATCCGTCCAAGGCTGCAGTGGAGCGTCCGGTTCCCCGGATCGACTGGATTGGCAGGGACATCCGTGAGCTCTTCGGCATCATTGCCGCCTCCTACACCGCGGCTGACATGCTGAGCATGCTGACGCTCACTCCAAACGTGGCGCCGACCCCCGATACTCAGACCGCCCCCGGTGCTCAGCCGGGGTCGGGTTCAGGTCAGCCGGCCCGCCAGCCGCGGAGTTGCCTGGACCAGCGCCCGGCGGGGGCAGTGGATGACAATGGCCAGAAGGGGGGGTGGATCGACTACTGGGCTATGGAGGATGTGGTGGCCTCGGGGGCCTCAGCTACCCAACGTCCTACGGGAGCCCACGCCTGCCTGGCTGGCGCTCCGAGCGGAAGCCGCGGTACCCGCGCGAGAGGCAATATTGCTGGGTGGCAGGACGCGCAGAACATCGCAGCCGCTAACGGATTTCCTCTTTCAAGTGATCCGTTGGCTCGTTGCCACTTCATCGCCCGGGAGTTTGGTGGAACTGGAACGGACAACAGGAATCTTGCGCCTTGCTTTCAAAAGGCGGCAAACACGGGCGTGATGGATAGCTTCCGAGAGTTCGAGGAACATGTCAGAGACGCGATGAGAGAAGGGCAGATCGTTAATTACACGGTCATTCCACTTTACCGCACCTCCGCCAGTACCGTCCCGTTTGGATTCTCCTTGCTCGCCTATAGTCAATACCCCAGCGGGGTGCCTGACATGATGGAATACACCTACGTGGACAACGCTCGCCTCAACGGTAGGAACCAGGCGATCTCCCTAGGAAACTAGCTTCTTCGAACTGGACAGAGGATGAATGTGGAACTTCAACAGTTGACCCGGCTCCTCGGCGATCCCGCCTCGCGACCTGCGGCGACGCCGTGGCACAGGTCCGTCGCGGAGGTCGGGTTCGCCTTCCCTTCGGATTATCGGGAGTTCGTGGACCGGTATGGGTCGGTGCGGATCAACGGTGAGCTGTCCGTGTGGGTGCCGACGTGCACGTCCTACGATGGCGGGCCGGTGGTGGGCTTCCCCGGTTTCGTGTGTCTGACGACGGAGGGGATCGCCGCCGAGCTGGGCGCCGACGGAGACTGTCCCTATCCAATTCACCCCGAGTCGGGTGGTCTGCTCTCCTGGGGGTCCAACCCCAATGCGGACCAGTTCTTCTGGCTGGCCGAGAGCGAAGAACCGGATACCTGGCCGGTGGTTGCTTTCTACCGGAGCCTGGAGGAGTGGGACCGGTTCGACGGAGGCTTCGCGGCGTTTCTGCTCGGCGTTGTTGACGGCACGTACGCATATGCGGACGAGGTGGCACCTGGCGACCCCGACGAGCCGCTGTGGCGGAGCCAAGGCGACTGGGGTGGCCTGGCGTAACCGTGGTGGGGGCGTGTCTTGAATGACGGAACGGGGGCGGGCGCCGGTCGGCGCCCGCCTCCGTTGCGGTGGTGGGGGGTCAGCTCCAGGGGTTGGCGGGTTGGTCGTTGATGGCGGTCCAGAAGCGGGTGCCGGTGGGGAGGGTGCCGTTGGCCCACAGGCCCCAGCCGGAGGCGTCGTGGAACTCGGCCATGCGGAAGCCGGTGCCGAAGGCGGTGGCGCAGGTCTGGTCGGCGGCGGCGCGGCTGGTGAGCCGGCTGCCGGGCAGGGGCTGGGTGGCCCGGACCTCGCCGCGGGCCCAGCTGTGGTAGCCGCTGGTGGGGACGCCGGCGGGGGCGGGGCGGCCGTCCTGGCGGATGCACAGCAGGGGCAGGACGGCGGTGGCCGGGGTGTCGCCGGTGTAGGGGTTGCTGGTGGCGAGGTCGTCGAAGCCGACGTGGACGACGTTGTCGGCGCGCTGTTCGAGGGTGGCCCAGGTCATGCCCTTGTGCTGGGCGGGCCGGCTGCCGAACAGGGCGTCGTAGGTGCTGCGGTAGACGTTCCACTGCTGGTAGGAGCCGCCGTCGCAGCCGCGCATGACGATCTTCCAGCCGCCGAAGTTCTTGCGGGAGTTGTCCAGGCAGTTGGAGCTGGAGACGTTCTTCAGTCGCAGTCCGACCAGGTCGTACAGGGGTGCCTCGGCCTGGAAGGGGGTGATCTCCCACTGCTGCGAGGTGGCGCCGTTGACGCAGCCGACGAGGGTCGGGAGGTCTCCGGAGGTCAGGCAGTAGTCCGCGTTGACGGCGCTGTTGACGGTGTACCGCTCGGGGTATCCCGGGACGGTCTTGATGACCCACATGCCGGGGTTGTCGGACGGGGCGCAGGGGTGCATGTCCTGGATCCCGGCCAGGGACCCGTCCGGACAGCGCTCGGAGTACTGGTTGAACAGGACGGTCGAGGGGGTGTCGGCCGAGGCGGCGCCGGGCAGCAGGGCCAGGCCGCCGAGGGCGAGGGTGAGGCTGAGGACGACACGCCGGACTAGCGAACGCACGGGCTCTCCAGGGAGCGAGACGACGGGGTGCGGCGGTCGGACCGGAAGGCACGGGGGTGCCCGCCGGGCCGTCCGCCGCCGTCAGCTTGTCAGTGTGCGTTCAATGGCTGGTATCCCAGATTCCTGGGGTGGTGGCGCGTCGCCCGTCCCTGCTACCGGCCCTGCCCGACCGGGGGCGTCAGGCCGCCGTCAGGGTGTCCGCCAGCCAGGGGGTGATCACGGCCATCGCCTCGCCGAAGCGCGAGATCGCGCAGTGCCCGGTGTCGGGGATCAGGACGACCCGGGTGTCCCGGCGGCCCTCGAACACCAGGGTGTCCTCCAGCGGGACGTGCACGTCCTCGGTGCCGTTGACCACCAGCATCGGCCCGTTGGCGTCCCGGTCCAGCAGCGGACGCAGGTCGAAGGCGGCGAAGGCCGCCTCGCGCTCGGCCGTGCCCGGCAGGGCGTCGAAGCCCAGGGCGTTGCCGACGATGCCGTCCATGCCGAAGGCGAAGCCGCGGCCCGGGGCGAAGGAGCGCTCCACCGGGCCGCCGAGCACCACGGAGGCGTCCACCGCGCCGGTCAGGCCCGTCCGGGCGGAGTAGTGGCCGCCCATCGAGATGCCGAAGTGGCCGACCCTCCCGTTGCCGGCCGCGCGGGCGTGGGAGACCAGCCCGGCGACCACCTCGGCCCCGCCGTCCGGGGTCATCGGCAGGTGGGCGCTCTCGCCGGTGCCGGCGAGGTCGAACAGCAGGAGCCGTGCCGGCAGGGCGAGCGCGAGCTGCTCCCACATGCCGTGCAGATCGGTCTTCCAGGAGTCCACGCCGCCGCTGGCCAGCACGACCGGCGCGTCGGCGGGCAGACCGGGGGCGGCCATCAGGTGGACCGGCAGGGTGGTTTCGCCGCCGCGGTAGGGGACGGTGAGCGTGCGGCGCTCGAACTCCACCGGGAAGCCGGGGGCGGCGAGGACGTACTGCTCGACCTGGCGGGCGAGCGCGGTGCGCTTCGGATCGTCGGCGAGCGAGGGGAACTTGGCCCAGCCGTACGCCTGCGCGGCCAGGCGGTGGCGCCCGGCCGCGGCGTGCCGGGCGGCCAGGGCGGACCACTCGTGCACCCAGCCGCCGGGCCGGTCGGGCCACATCTCGGTGACGGCGGCGCGGACCGCGTCCACCTCGTCGGCGGGCAGGCCGAGGGTCATCTGCGGGTAGCGCTCGACGAACAGGTCCTGCGGGTCCAGGGGCCAGGTGAAGGGCATGGTGGTGCCTCCTGCTGCGCTTAAAGCCGGAACTCTTGCCTTAGCGACTATGCGCCCGGGGCGACGCTTAAGGCAAGAACTCCTGCGTTAAGGTGGTGGCCGAGGTGATCGACACATGACCGAGCACGCACCGGAACCGATCCGCCGCCGCCCGGGCGGCCGCGCCGCACGCGTCCGCCAGGCCGTCCTGGCGGCCGCCCTGGACGTGCTGGTGGAGGAGGGCATCACCCGGCTCACCGTCGCCGGGGTGGCAGCCCGCGCGGGAGTCAACGAGACCACGGTGTACCGGCGTTGGGGCAGCCGGGAGAAGCTCGTCCTGGACGCCATGCTCGCCGGCAGCGACGAGGGCATCCCCGTCCCCGACACCGGAGCCGTCCGCACCGACCTGGCCGCCTTCGCCCGCGCGCTCGCCGAGTACCTCGCCACCCCGGCCGGCCGCGCCGTCGCCCAGGCGGCCGTGCTCAGCTCCGACGGGCCCGGTGCCGGGGCCGGCCCCGACTCCGCCCGCGACCCCGAGCTCGCCGAGGCCTGGCAGGCCTTCTGGCGCTCCCGCCTCGACCAGGCCGGAGTCATCGTCAGCCGGGCCGTCGAGCGCGGGGAACTCCCGGCCGGCACCGACACGGCCCTGGCACTGGAACTGCTCTGCGCCCCGGTCCAGACCCGCGCCCTGCTCGGCCACCGCCCGATCGAACCGGACCTGCCGGAGCGCCTGGCGGATCTGGTACTGGACGGCCTGCGGGGAGGTGTCGGGGGCTGACCCCGGGATCGGAACGCGGCTACCCGGTTCCGGGCCCGGGCGTCCTCGTTCTGGCGGCGCCGACCCCTGTGCAGCCCGCCGGCCCGCCAGCCGTCAGTCCGCGGCCAGGATCTCCACGCCCTGCGCGGCGAGCCGGTCGAGGACCGGGTGGTGGGGGTCGGCGTCGGTGATCAGGCCGCTGACGTCCTCCCAGGGCAGGACGCGGAAGCGGGAGGCGGCGCCGATCTTCTCGGACGAGGCGAGGACGTAGGTGTCCGCGGCGCGGGCGGCCAGGGCGCGCTTCATCGCGGCCTCCTCGGCGTCGCCGGTGGTCAGTCCGGCCTCGGGGTGGACGCCGGTGACGCCGAGCAGGAACAGGTCGGCGGACACGTTCAGGGCGGCCTCGGCCGCGGCGGCGCCGCAGGTGACCGCGGAGTGCTTGAAGAGGCGGCCGCCGAGGAGGAAGACCTCGGCGCGGGGGTGGTCGAGCAGGGCGGCCGCGATCGTGGGGCTGTGGGTGATCACGGTGCAGTCCAGGTCCGGCGGGAGGGCGTGGACGACGGCGAGGGCGGTGGTGCCGCCGTCCAGGATCACGGCGCCGCCCGGCCGCACCAGTGCGGCGGCGACCGCGGCGACCCGCCGCTTGCCGTCCGGGGTGACGCTCTGGCGGGCGGCGTAGTCGGCGACGGCGGGGGAGGCGGGCAGCGCGCCGCCGTAGACCCGCTGGCACAGCCCTTCGGCGGCGAGGTCGCGCAGGTCGCGGCGCACGCTGTCCTCGGAGATCCCCAGGTCGGCGGCCACCTCCTTGGCGACGATCTTGCCCTCCCGGGCGAGCAGTCCCAGCAGGTGGTCACGCCTCTCGGCAGCCAGCATCCGCGTTCTCTCCTGTTCTTGCACGTTTCTGCGTGTATCGTAGCGCGCCATGACCGACCAGCCGATGGCGACCGACCAGCCCACGACCGACCAGCCCACGACCGACCAGCCCCTGCTCGTCCTCATCGCCGGCCCCTACCGCTCCGGTACCGACGGCGATCCGCAGGCCATGGCCGCCAACCTCGCCCGCCTCGAAGCCGCCGCCTGGCCGGTGTTCGCCGCCGGACACGTCCCCGTGATCGGGGAGTGGATCGCCCTGCCCGTGCTGCGCTCGGCCGGCGCGGGCCCCACCGACCCCCTCGCCGACCAGGTCCTCTATCCGACCGCCGAGCGCCTGCTCGCCCACTGCGACGCCGTGCTCCGGCTCCCCGGCGACTCCGCCGGAGCCGACCAGGACGTCGCCACCGCCCGTCGCCGCGGCCTGCCCGTCTTCCACGACGTAGCCGAACTCCCGCGCCGCACCCCGCAGGAGAACGCGTGAACCCCCGCCCCGGTATCGACACCCCCGACCACCGCGGCCGCACCGGTCTCGACGAGGCCGGCCGCGACCTGCACCGCAACCCCGGCGTCCTGGTCCGCGACGTGGAGCTCACCTCCCGGGGCTGGCACGTCCTGCGCCGCACCACCTTCGACTACCGCCGCCGTGACGGACGTTGGGTCACCCAGCAGCGCGAGACCTACGACCGGGGCAACGGCGCGGTCGTCCTGCCCCACGACGTCGAACGCGGCCGCGTCCTGCTCACCCGCCAGTTCCGCTACCCCGCCTACGTCAACGACCACCCGGACGGCATGCTCGTCGAGGCCGCGGCCGGGCTCCTCGACGGAGACGACCCGCTCGCCGCCATCCGGCGCGAGGCCGCCGAGGAACTCGGTGTCACGCTCGGACCGCTCACCCACGTCCTCGACGCCTACATGAGCCCCGGCTCCGTCACCGAGCGCCTGCACTTCTACGCCGCTCCCTACACCCCGGCCGACCGCACCGGGGACGGCGGCGGACTCGAGGCGGACGGCGAGGACATCGAGGTCCTCGAACTGCCCTTCACCGAGGCCCTCGCCATGGTCCGCGACGGACGCATCACCGACGGCAAGACCGTCCTGCTCCTGCAGTGGGCCGCCCTGGACGGGCCGTTCGCCGCAACGGCCGCTGCCTCGTCCGCTGCCTCGTCCGCGGCTTCCCCCGCCGCCTCGCCCGCTGCCTCGTCCGCCGCCCGGTGACCCACGGCGGCGGACGGACACGTCCGCAGGCGTCAGATCCCGCGCTCCGCCGGTAAAACCCCTGGTGGAGGGCCGGCCGGCCCGGGAGGATACGGGCATGCGCGACACCTTCGACGACCCCGAGACGCGAGACTTCCTCAAGCGCTACGCCGTGCCCGGGCGGTGGCAGTTGCGGCTCGGCCCTTCCCTGTTCCGCCGGGACGACGCCGAGCGGGACCGGACGGCGCAGCAACTCGCCCGGGCGGCGGGTGAGGTCACCCCCCGCGTCCTCGACGTCCTGCTGGAGGGCGGCTGGCGCGACCGCAAGGTCGCGACCTGGCTGATCGTCGTCTCCGGCCGGACGGAGTACCGCGAGCGGATCGGCGAACTCCTTCTCGCCAGCGAGGGGCCCTACGTCGGTGCCTCCTACTGCACGGCCCTCGCGGTCTTCGCGACCGAGGCCGACGCAGCCCTGCTGGTCGCCTACCTGGAGCGGTACCTGCGCAGGCCCGACCTGTACTACGACCAGCTGTTCGCCATGGTGGCGCTGCTCCACCTGGACGGGGAGTCGGGGCGCGACGACGCGCTCAGGTTCCTCGCGTCGGGCGGCCTGTGGCACCAGTGGTGTGCCGCCCGGGCCGCCGAACGCGGGACCGGGACACCCGACCCGCAGGCCTGCCTGCCCGCGGTGGAGCAGCTGTGCGCCTTCGCCCGCAGCACCGCGCGGCTGATGGACGAACCGTCGCACCGGTGACCGGAATCGGAGACCCGAGGGCAGCCGGCCGGCGACTTCGTCGAGCCCGCCGGCAGCTTCCTCGAGCCTGTCGTCGGCGGCCTCGGACCGGACGGACGAGGGCCGTCGTTCCGGTCCGCGAGCCGGCCGGTACCGGACGGTCGGCGGCCTGGCTGACGCGTCCGTAGGCCTGGACCCACCGGCGGACCCCGCGCCGGAGCGAGTCGCCTCGGGCCCTTCGCCGCCCGGGCCGTCGCTACCCGGCCGCGCCCTGCGCGACGAGCTTCTGCGCGTCGGCGACGTGCCGGCTGACGCCCTGCGCGAACGCCGCCAGCTCCTGCGGGTGCGCCGCGATGTACTGCCGGTCGTAGGCGGCCTGGACGGCGACCGCGATCCCCATGAAGTTGGTGGACCGCTTGCAGGCGTCGTCGGCGGCCGCGGTGGCGAGCTCGGCCGGGGTGTGGTCGGCGGGCGCTGCGGCGCCCTGCGTGCGGCCGCTGCGCCAGCGCGGGTCCATGTAGGCGTCCGCCGGGGTGGCGTAGGCGAAGCCGCGGTCCTTCATGCAGCTGCTCCACTGCCGGTCGGCGGCCACGACGCGAGGGTCCGTCAGGGGCTCCTGCGGGCCGCCGCCGGGCAGGGCGGAGGGGTCGGAGGTCAGGAACACCGCTCCGCCGACGGCGTCCAGGCCCTCCTGGAGGCAGCCGCCCCTGGGGACGGCCCGGCCCTGGAAGTCCGCGACCGGGGTGCCGGTCGCGTCCCGCCCGGTGAGCACCTGCACGGTGGCGGGGGAGGCGGGCTGCCCGGTGCCCGTGGCCACGACGGCGTCGTAGCCGGTGGTGGCGACGCGGTCGGGCGCGAAGTAGCCGTAGAGCCGGGAGCGGACGTCCCCGTCGGAGGGTTCGGCCCGGGCCGGGTCCGGGCCGGGGGGCTCCGTGATGCCCAGCCGCCGCAGGCAGCGGGCACTCGTCAGGTAGGCGGCCCGTTCCACCGTGCGGCTCTGCGCCGCGGTGGGGAGGTAGGCGTCGATCGGGCGCACCACCTGGGCGACGCCGGTGATGGTGGGGATGTCGCCCAGCTGCGGGGGCGCCGGGCGGGTGCCGCCCGTGGCGCCCGTGCCGCCGCCCGTTCCGCAGCCCGCGAGGGCCGTCAGCAGGAGGAGCGTCAGGGCCGAGGTCGTGGAGCGCTTCATCTTTCCGTCCTCCGGGAGCGGGCGCGGCGGAGCGGCACCCGCCACGGGCGACCGCGGGTCGGTGGCGGGTGCCGGATTCACGGACCGGTGGGGCCGGGGATCACGTCCAGTTCGGGTTGTCGATCTCCAGCGCGTAGGTGATCACGCCGCCGAGGTAGCCGGTGGACTGACCGGGCTTCAGCTTGATGACGCCGCTGGAGTTGTAGAAGGCGGCCCAGTTCCACTGGGTCGACTCGTAGATGACGTGGTCGATCTGGCCTATCCCGAACAGGCTGCTGGTGTTCTTGTAGCCGATGGAGCCCGCGGCACAGTAGTTGCCGTTGCCGCTGGTGGTGACCGTGAGCCCGTTCGTCGGGCAGCCCACCCCACCGATGGCGTTCGCCGGTGCCGCCACGGCCACGCCGGCCAGGGCGAGGCCGGCGGTGGCGGTGAGGGTGAGGAGCTTCCTGCCGATCTGCATGGGGAATCCTTCGGTCGAGGTGTCCGGTGTCGAGCCGCCGGGGTGATCGCGGCCCATGAAGAGCGTCGCCGTCAGGGCGCAACGGCGACGCGAGCCCCTCGACCGGGGATCGAGCAGCCACGAAACCACCCCGAAGTTGCACGGAACACGACATGTTCGCCCACCGCCGGCCATCGACCCGCCGGGGAGAGCGACGATCGCCTTGCGCTTCACCGTGTAGGCCCCGGCCCCGCCCGGGCACCGCCAGTACCGGTGCCGCGCTCCGTGCCTGGGGAGGTCGACCGGATTCATGCGGCCGTCCAGGCCGGCACCGCCCCCGGCACCTCCGCGTCCGCGGTCCTGCGCCGGCTCGGTGCCCTGTGAGCGACCACGCGGCTGCGGCGAGGCGGTGAAGGCACGGACGGCGGCGGAGCGGCCGCGGGCAACAGCTTGCCGTCAGCGGTCGACGCCTTGGCGCAAACGAACCGGACTCGCACCTGAAGCGCACCAAGGCTGTGGCGGGCGGACCACCCGGTATGGACGGCGCGGACACCTGGGAGGACGTGGACGTGATGATCCCCTGCCACGACGGACCACCTCCGTGTAGGCGGAGCGAGCCCGCTGGCAGACCGGCCGTGGTGCGGGCGCCCACCCCGGGGTTGTTGCCGGGTAGTCTCGCTCCGGAGGAGAGGAGTGCCGCAATGAGTCAGCCGGTGCACGATGGAGTCGAGCTGATCCCCCGACCCGAGCAGAGTCCGGCCGCGCTCAAGGCCGCGCTGGCCGTCGTCGCTCCGGACCGGCTCCCGGAAATGATCGACGGGCAGACGAGAGCGATGGCCGAGGCCATCGAGGCCGGGAGCGTCCAGCCGATCCGCTCGTTCGTCACACACTGGGCCGCCGTGGTGGAGATCGAGCGGTACCCGGCCACCGCTCAGGCCTACCACCGGGCGAACTACCTGGCCAACCACGCCGGCACCGTCCACGAGTGTCGCGAGCATGCCACCACCGTCGCCGAGGTCTACCGCGCGGCCTACGCGGCGGTGACCG
Organism: Kitasatospora sp. NPDC051705; assembly: GCF_044453265.1. Taxonomy (NCBI): domain Bacteria; kingdom Bacillati; phylum Actinomycetota; class Actinomycetes; order Kitasatosporales; family Streptomycetaceae; genus Kitasatospora; species Kitasatospora sp. NPDC051705. Next base: position 119,835 of record NZ_JBITCO010000007.1, read on the forward strand.
CATGACCTGGAGCTGGGAGTACCTCCCCAGCGAGCAGCACGTCACCGCCGGCGCTCCCGCTGAATTCCTTGCCGCCGTCGAGCAACGGGCTGCCGAACTCGTCCGCGCCGCTGCAGCGTTCTACCTGGACGGCACCACCTACCAAGGCAGCGGCGAGCCGATGCGCTACCTCGACGTCGCAGGCGGTCTCGTCGCCCACTACGTCGTCCCCCGCCTCGAACTCGTCGTGATCTGCCAGGTCACGCCGCCACCGACCCCCTGTTCGTAGCCTGGGCTCGCGCGTGGGCCGGTCCGCCCGTGTGGGGTGGATGGCGAGCGCCCGGCGGACGGACCGTCCGCCGGGCGCTCGCCATCATCATTCGCGAACAGAGGTGCTGATCACTTCCGCCGGCCGTCACGTCGTGTGCCAAGCCGGGTGGGTGGGGCAAGTGTCGGAGGCGGGGCCTACGTTGGGCTCCAACGTGCCCGCCACCGCAGCTCCGGAGAGTCCGATGAACCCGCCGACCCCGCCCTCGAACCCGCTGCCGACCCCTGCCGCCGAGCACGGTGCCGCGCTGACCGAACGCGTCGTCGCCGCCGTCCGGGCCGATCCGCAGCGCGCCGTCCTGGACTACGACCGGTTCGCCGGTGCCTGGGTGGAGGGGGAGGCGCAGCCGTTGGCCGCCGGGGTGCTGGAGGCGGCGGTGTTCCCGAGCGGGCGGCCGCTGCCGCCGAGCCTGCGCCGGTGGCTGGCGTTCGACACCGGGCTGCTGCGGCGCTTCGGGTGGTTCGAGGAGCAGGACGAGGACGGGGACGGTGCGCCGGTCTTCGCGCCGCGTCCGCTCGGCGAGTTGGCCGTCGAGGAGTTCGGCGAGGGCTGGGGCGCGTTCTTCGCGGCGCTCTCGGAGCGCTTCGACGAGTGCTTCCTGCTGCCCGGCGGCTCCGACTCGCGCCGGGTGCTGGCCACCGGCACGCCCGACGCGCACGGCGAGTACCCGGTGTTCGTGCTCGACGTGGACGACCTGCCCTGCATCGAGCTGATGTACCCGGGCCTGGACGTCTACCTCGCCGACACCGCGGGTCTGTTGGCGCGCGGGGCCGACGGCGAGGGCTACTCCGCACTGGCCGCCGACCCGGTGTACGGCGGGCGGATGCGCGAGCACGCGCGGCACTACCTCGACGGGGAGCTGTCCGAGGAGTGCCTGGACTGGCCGGCCGACCTCACGTTCTGAGCCGGGCCGACGCGTTCGGGCCGGGCCCGGTGGCCCGGCTCAGCCGGTCGGCTGCACCGGCGGGAGCGTGATCACCGGGCCGATCGGATGGCACTGCCCGTCCCAGGTCATGGCCTGCAGCGGCGGGCAGTGTGCGGCGGTCGCGGGGACGGGCAGCACCGGGAGGGTGGGCATCGGCGGGCGCGGCGGCACGGTCCAGTCGGGGGACGGCTTCGCGGCCGGCGGCGCGGGCGGGGCCGGTGCTTCGGCGGCGGGCTGCGTGGCGGCCGGGGCCTTGGGCCTGGCCGGGGCCGGCGGCGTCGTGGCCTGGGCCGGCTTGGCGGCGGGGGCCTTGGGCCGGGCGGCGGACGGCTGCGCGGCGGGCTGCGCCCCGGCGTCGGCGCTGGCGTCGGCGGTGGCGTCCGTGCCGGCTTCCGGGGCGGCGGTGGGGGAGGAGGCCTGATCGGCCGGCGACGCAGGCGCACCGGACGCGGTCGCCTCGCCGGACGCGGATATCGAGGCGCTGGGCGATGCGCCCGAGGTGACGCTCGCCGAGGCCGCCGGGCTCGGGCCGCCCGCCGGACCGGCCGCCGCGCCTCCGCCCGCACCGGCCAGCAGCAGCGCGCCGACGCCGGCCGCGCCCACCGCACACGCCCCCGCGACGACGGCGAAGGTCCGTCTGCGACCGGGGGATTCCGTCGTGCCCTGCATGTTCCGTCCCGCCCCTGCCGATCATCCGTCTGAGCTGCGCGGATGCTAGCAGAGAGCCGCCCGTCGAGTCCCGCTCCGGGTGGCGCCGATCTTCTTACACGCCTTTGCCGTCGCTCTGCCGAACGGCTGACCCGCGCCGTGCAGTGTCGTCCCCGCACCGAACAGCACGACACCGACCGCACCGGCGGCACCGACCGCAGGACATCCGGAAGGCACACCGATGACGACGTACACCACGAAGACCGCGAAGGCCCCGAAGACCACGACCCGCACCGCCCTGGCCGCCGGCGCGCTCGCCGTCCTGGCCGCGGTGCTCCCGCCGGCCGGCGCGCCCACCGCGGCCGCGGCCCCGACGGGCGGCTCCGCCGAGCCCGCCTGGTGCCCCACCGCCCCCGGCCACCGCGTCGACTGCACCACCATGCGCCGCCCCTGGGTGGACGGCGAGCCGCGCCTGGGCACCGTCGACGTCGCCTACGCGGTGGTCCGCCACACCCGCCCCGGCCCGGCCAAGGGCACCATCGCCCTCAATCCGGGCGGCCCCGGCGAGACCGCCATCAGCCGCACCGAGCAGCTCGCCCAGGCCCTGGAGGGCGTCCTCGACGACCACGACCTGCTCCTGCTGGACCCGCGCGGCACCGGTTTCTCCGGGCGGGTGCCCTGCGGCGTCACCGACGCCGACTTCAAGTTCGCCCCGCGCGCCGGCCAGCACGAGGCCGTCGCCCGCTGCGCCGAGCAGCTGGGCCCGCGGGCCCGCGGCTACACCAGCGCCGCCACCGCCGATGACCTCGACGCCGCCCGCGCCCGCCTGGGCGCCCCCAAGCTGGTCCTGTACGGCCTGTCGTACGGCACCTACCTGATGCCGGTCTACGCCGACCGCCACCCGCAGCGCGTGGAGTCGATGGTGCTCTCCGGCGCCTACCCGCTCGCCTTCGACCCGCTGGCCCGCCCCGGCGCCCAGCAGATCTCGGTCACACTGCGCCGGATCTGCGAGCGCAGCGGCTCCTGCGACCCGGACACCGCCGTGCGCGACCTCGCCACCGTCGCCGCACGGCTGCGCACCCGCCCGATCACCGTGGACGTCACCGCGGCCGGTGCCCGCCGCAGTCACACGTTCAGCGAGGACAAGCTCGCCGACCTGCTCTACGAGCCGGCCAGTCGCGGCATCGGCATCGACCCGGGCGCCCCGACCCTGCTCGGCGAGATGCCCGCGGCCCTGCACCGGGCCGCCGCCGGCGACGACGGGCCGCTCACCGCGCTGGTACGGGCGGAGGCCGAGCACGCCACCGCCGAGGACCAGGCCTCCTACCTGGCCGTCACCTGCAACGACTACGTCCGCGCCTGGGACCACGACGCCCCGCTGCCGCAGCGCCGCCGCCAGTACCAGCGCGCCCTGGCCGCCGCGGACCCGGCCGACTTCGGCGCGTTCAGCGCCAAGGGCTACACCGAGGGCCAGACCGACGGCGCCGACTCCTGCCTGACCTGGCCGCGCCGGGGCACCGCGCAGCCCCAGGACGTCGACCTCGACCTGCCGGACGTCCCCGTGCTGGTCCTGTCCGGCGACCTCGACACCAACACCCCCGAGGCCAACTCCCGCCTGGCCGCGGCCCAGTTCCACCGCAGCACCTTCGTCTCGGTGCCCAACACCGGCCACGTCCCGGAGATGGACTCCACCGGCTGCGCGCTGGGCGTCTCCACGCACTTCATCCGCACCGGCGAGCCCGGCGACACCTCCTGCCTGGCCGCGGTGCCCCCGATCGCGGTCACCGCGACCACCCGCTGAGCCCCGGCCGGCCACCGGACACCCAGCCGCCCCTCCCTCCCCCCGCCCGGCACGACCACGCCCACCACCAGCGAAGATGACACCATGACAGATCACACCGCGGTCGGACGCACCGTCCTGGTCGTCGAGGACGACCCCGGCGTCCGCAACACCCTCGACCACCTCCTGCGCTTCGAGGGCTACCGGGTGCTCACCACCGCCGACGGGCAGGAGGCCCTCGAACTCCTGGAGCACCGGCGCCCCGACCTCGCGGTGGTGGACGTGGTCATGCCCCGCCTCGACGGCCTCGCCCTGTGCCGGATGCTGCGCCGGCGCGGCGACCGCCTGCCCGTCCTGGTCCTCACCGCCCGCCACCAGCTCGGCGACCGCGTCGCCGGACTCGACGCCGGCGCGGACGACTACCTCGCCAAGCCCTTCGCCACCGAGGAACTCCTCGCCCGCATCCGCGCCCTGCTGCGCCGCACCACCCCGCCCGGCGGGGAGGACCAGACCCTGCTGGCCCTCGACGACCTCACCCTGGACGCCGCCGCCCGCCGGGCCCACCGCGCAACGCGTCCGCTCGACCTCACCAAGACCGAGTTCGACCTGCTCGAACTGCTCCTGCGCAACCAGGGCACCGTGCTGACCCGCCACCAGATATACGAGCGCATCTGGGGCTTCGACTTCGACACCGACTCGCGCTCCCTGGACGTCTACATCGGCTACCTGCGCCGCAAGACCGAGGAGGGCGGCCGGCCCCGGCTGCTCCACACCGTCCGCAACGTCGGCTACACCGCGCGGTCCGCCTGATGCTGCGCACCAGGATCGGCCTCCTCGTGATCGCCGCGGTGCTGCTGGCGATCGCCGTGCCCGTCACCTCCGCCTACCGCGGCGTCAGCGACCTCGTCGCCGAACAGCTCGACCGCGGCCTCGACGACCGGGCCGACACCGTGATCGCGGCCCTGGACACCGACCGCCGCCCGGCCGCCCGGCCCGACACCGTCGAGCAGCTGCTCCTGCCCGACGGCACCGTCCAGCCGCTCGCCGCGCCCGCCGGGGCGACCGAACCGCCCGCGCCCCCGCGCCCGGCCCTGCCGGTCTCGCCCCGGGCGCTGGAGGTGGCCCGCACCGGGCAGGGCGCCCACCAGGAGGACGCCACCGTCGCCGGCACCCCCTACGGCGTGCTCACCAAGGCCCGCCCGGGCGGCGGGGGAGCGGTGATGGTCGGCCAGACCTACGCCGGGGCCGAACAGGTCGACGACGCGTTCCTGTCGCGGATCGCCTGGACCAGCACCGCCGCCGCCATGGTGTCGGCGCTGCTCAGCTGGCTGGTCCTCGGCCGGATCCTGCGCCCGGTGCGGCGCCTGGCCCACGCCGCCGAGCACATCACCACCACCCGCGACCTGGCCGTCCCGCTGCCCGCCGCCGGACGCGACGAGGTCGGCCGCCTCACCCGCGCCTTCGAGGCGATGGTCGGTGCGCTGCGCCGCTCCCGCGAACAGCAGCAGCGCCTCGTCCAGGACGCCAGCCACGAGCTGCGCACCCCGCTGACCTCGGTGCGCGGCTGCGCCGAACTGCTGCAGCGCGCCCGCGGACGGCTCGACCCGAAGGACGAGGAGCAGATCCTGGCGACGCTGGTCACCGAGACCGTCGCCCTGGACGAACTCGTCCGCGAACTCGTCGAACTGGCCACCGACCAGCAGACCGGGGAGGACCCGGAGGCGGTCGACCTGCCGGCCGCGGCGCAGGACAGCGCGGCCCGCTTCCGCCGCCGCACCGGACGGGAGATCACGGTGACCGCCGAGGGCCCGGTGCCGGTGCTGGCCCGGCCGCGCGCGGTGCTGCGCTGCGTGGACAACCTGGTCGGCAACGCGGTCAAGTTCAGCCCGGCCGGGACACCGGTGGAGATCCTCGTCACCGGCGGCCGGCTCGCGGTGCGCGACGGCGGGCCCGGCATCGCCCCCGCCGACCGGCAGGCCGTCTTCGAACGCTTCCACCGCGCGGCCGGCACCCAGTCGACGCCCGGCTCCGGGCTCGGCCTGGCCATCGTCCACGACCTCGTCACCGCCGACGGCGGCGAGGTCTTCGCCGCGCAGGCCCCGGGCGGCGGCGCCGAGGTCGGCTTCCGGCTGCCGCCCGCTCCGGGACAGATCTGACGCATCGTCATATTCTTTGTTCAGTAGTCCTGTTGATGACATCCGCAGGCCGCTCCCGACCCCGGGAACGGCCTGCGGTTCGGTGGGGACGGCGCGGCCTGACGGCCCGGCCGACCTACGCGGGGGCTGGGCGACCGCCCGCGCGGCGGGTAGATTCCACGCCGTCGGGACGACCGCCGCCCCGGTGCGGTCCCTGTGAGAGCGAGTGCAGCGTGACGAGTTCACCACCCCACCAGGCCTCCGCCGCCCGCAGCGCCGACCTCGCCCAGGCGCTGCGCTCGGGCCCGTTCGACCTCGCCCTGCGCACGGCCATCCGCGACAGCGGGCTGAGCCTGGAGGGCATCCAGCGCCGGCTCACCCGCCGCGGCCTGCAGGTCAGCGTCTCCAGCCTCAGCTACTGGCAGCGCGGCCGCAGCAGACCCGAGCGGCCCGACTCGCTGGCGGCGGTGCGCGTCCTGGAGGACGTGCTGGGGCTGCACCGCGACGAACTCGTCGTGCTGCTCGGCCCGCGCCGCCCGCGCGGGCGCTGGGTCGACCACATCCCCGGCTCGCTCGACTACGCCAGGACCTTCGGCGACCAGGCCGTCGAAGGCGTCCTGGCCGGACTCGACCCGCGCACCAACGCCCGGGTGGAGAGCCTGCACACCCGGGTCGACGTGCACATCGGCGCCCACCGCGAGGAGCGGCGCGTCGACGTGCTCCAGGTCGTGCGCGCCCTGGCCACCGGAGCGGACCGGCTGATCCTGCTGACCCAGGCCAAGCCCGAGATGTCCGCCGGCGCCGATCTCGGCCTGTCCGGACTGGTCGCCTGCCGGCTCGGCCGGCGCCGCATCGACCGCGAACTCGGCGTCGCCGCAGCAGAATTGCTGTTCGACCTGCCATTGCAGCCAGGGCAGACGACGGTCGTCGAGTACAGCTACGCCTATCCGTCGACCGAGGTCGCCACCCACTACCAGCGGATGGTGCGCTTCCCCGGCCGCGGACTGGTGCTGCGGGCCTGCTTCGACCCCGCCGCGCTCCCGGCGGGCTGCACCGCGGCCTGGCGCCCGCACCACGACGCGCCGCCGCAGGCCGTCGAGGAGGTCCCGGTCTCGCCGGCCGGTCACGCCTGCGCCGCCTTCCCGGACGTCAGCCCCGGGATCTACGGACTGACCTGGGAGTGGAACGACCAACCCGGGGAAGCGATCTGACGAAGCGTCAGCGCACCACGGCGGCCGCCAGCGCGGCCCGCACCAGCAGCGCGGGCGCACCGGAGCCGTCGGCCGGCACGCTCCACAGGTCGGTGCCGTCGTCCCCGGGCAGCGCGTACGCCAGCGTGCCGTCGTCCAGCCACAGCGCCTGGTCGTCGACGTCGCGCTGTTCCGCGGTCGCGCTCTCCGCCATGGTCCGCAGGTCCAGCACGTACAGCCGCCAGGGCGCGTCCTCCGGCAGCCCCGGCACCCGCTTCTTGTACGCGACCCGCGTCCCGTCGGGGGACAGCGACGGGCACTCCACGTCGCCGTGCAGCGTGGTCAGGGTGCGCCCGGCCACCCCGCCCGCGGCGAGGTAGGTGCGGCCCCCGGTGGCCACGGTGGCGTAGAACCGGTCGTCGTCGGCGAAGGTCACGCCCCACACGTTGACGTCGGGGGCACGGTACGGCGCGCCGTCGACGGTGAGCGCGTCGTCCTCCAGGTTCTCCTGCAGCGTCCACGTCCGGGTGTCCAGCACCGAGGTGCGGGTGGAGAAGGAGGTGCCCGCATAGGAGTCGCCGCTCAGGAACACCGTCCAGGCCACCAGGCGCCCCGAGGGCGAGACCCGGGCCCGGGTCGGGATCCCGGCCAGGTCGTAGTGCCGCACCTCGTGCAGCGCCGCGTCCAGCACGACGGCGCGGTACCCGTCCTGGACCAGCCCCGGCACCGCCTGCAGGCAGATCCCGGTACCGGCCGCCGCGTGGAAGCGCAGACAGGACGGCCCGTCGGCCACGGTGCGCACGGCGTCCGGGCGCGCCAGCGGGACGGCGGCCAGCCGGTCGCGCTGCGCACCCCAGGTCATGGTGCGGAACACCAGACGCGGACCGCCCGCCCCGGCGCCGAGCGACACCGGCCCGGACACCGCCGGCACCCCGGACGTCCGCCCGCCCCGGGCCCGCTCCGCGGCGTGCAGCACGGCCAGGGTGCCGGCCCCCGCCAGCAACGCCACCGCGACCAGCAGGACCAGCAGCCTGCGCCCGGCGCTCACACCCGCCCCCGCCCGTCGGCCGGAGCACCGGCACACCCGTCGGCCGGGGCACCGTCGCCCGCCGGCTCCGCGCCACCGCCCGGACCCAGCACCCGCGCCGCGAGCACCACCGCCCCGACCAGCGCACCCGCCACCACCGCCAGTGCCGCACCGTCGCCCCAGCGCGCCCACAGCACACCCACCGCCAGCGAGCAGCCGAACCGCCCCGCCGCCTGGCCCGTGCCGACCAGCGCCAGACCGGCCCCCCGCTGCGCCGCGGGCACCGCCGAGGCCGTCGCGGCCGCGAGCATCCCGTCGGTGGCCGCGTAGAACAGGCCGTGCAGGGCGAGCACCGCGCAGGCGGGTGCCGCCCCGCCGGCCGGGCGCAGCAGCAGGACGGCGTACCCGCCGAGCAGTGCCAGGTGCCCGAGCACGAAGACCCGTCGCCGGCCGAACCGGTCGCCGGCCGCGCCCAGCGGCACCGCCAGCAGCAGGTAGACCGCGGCCGTGCCGAGCGGCAGCAGCGGGAACCAGCCGGTGGGCAGGTCCAGGCGGCGCTGCGCCAGCAGGTAGACGAAGGAGTCGCTGAGGGTGGCGAGCCCGAGCAGCGCGGCGCACAGGGTGACCCGGCGCAGGCCGGGCAGGCGCAGCAGTCCGGCGACGGGCCGGCCGGCGGGCAGCACGGCGGTGAGGGGCGCCGTGCCGGCCGGGTGGCGGGGCACGAACAGGACGAGGACGAGCACGCCCAGGGCCGCCACGCAGGCGCTGACGGTGAACACGGCGTGGTAGCCCCCGGGCGCGGCCCGCAGGACGAGGAAGGCGAGCAGCGGCCCGGCCAGGGCGCCGGCGGTGTCCATCGCCCGGTGCACGCCGAAGGCGCGGGCGCGTCGCTCGGGCGGGGTGGCCAGCGAGATCAGCGCGTCGCGCGGTGCGGTGCGCAGCCCCTTGCCGACCCGGTCGACGGCCAGGACCAGGCCGAGCACGGGGGTGGTGCGGGCCAGCAGCAGCGCCGGTTTGCACAGTGCCGACAGGCCGTACCCGGCGGCCGCGACGGCCTTGTGCCGCCCCCATCCCTGGGCCCCCGTTCCGTCCGGTCCTGCTCCGTGCGGCCCCGCTCCGTGCGGCGGGCGGTCGGCGAGCAGCCCGCCGAGCAGGCGGACGACGACGGTCGCGCCGTTGTAGACGCCGTCCAGCACGCCGAACCCGAGCGGGGACACGTGCAGGGCGGTGACCAGGTAGAGCGGCAGGACGGCGGTGACCATCTCGGAGGAGACGTCCGTGACGAGGCTGACCGTGCCGAGGGCCAGCACGGTGGCGGCGATCCGGGCGGGCCGCCCCGGCCGCGGGGCCGGGGCGGCGTCGTCGGACGCCGGGGCGTGGCGGCTGTCCGCGAGGTACACGGTCAGTTCCAGATGCCGGTGATGTCGTGGGCGGAGGAGGACTTGCCGGCGTGCGCGCCGGTGCCGGCCAGGTCCTCCAGGGTGTGCAGCAGGTCGTAGTGGTTGTAGGAGGTGCTGCTGGTGGCGCCCGCCTTGGCGGGCTGTCCGTAGATCAGGGTGGGGATGTGGTTGCCGCTGTTGCGGTCGTCCTCGTCGTAGGTGACGACCAGCAGGCTGTTGTGGGTCTTCGCCCAGGAGGCGTAGCCGCCGAGCTTGTCCTTCAACCAGGTGTCGCCGGTGCCCACCGAGCAGTTGTGCATGTCGCTGCAGAGGTTCGGGATGACGAAGGAGACCGTGGGCAGCTTGCCGTAGTCGGTGGGGAACTGCGCGAAGGTGTGCGCGGTGGAGGTGGGGACGTTGCCGAAGCCCACCCAGGGGGCGTGCTTGCGGGCGTAGTCGCCGCTGCTGCAGGTGGTGGAGCCCTGGCTGGGCAGCGACTCGCTGTAGCTGCCCCAGCTCTTGCCGGCCGCGCTCAGCTCGCCGGCCAGGTTCGCGGCCTTGCTGAAGCCGGGGGAGTAGCAGGAGTCGTCGGTGATGCCCTGGGTGCTGCCGGAGAACACCGCGAAGTAGTTCGGCTGGCTGGGGTGGGTGATGCCGTAGGAGGCCTTGAGCAGGGCGCCGCCGGTGGCCAGGGAGTTCAGGAAGGGCGCGCTGGAGCTGCCGATGATCTGCCCGTAGGCGTGGTTCTCCAGCATCACCACCACGACGTGGTCGGGGGAGGGGAGGGCGGTGGCCGAGGCGGCGGTGCCGGCGGTCAGGGCGGTGGCGCCGGTCGCGCCGGCCAGGGCGGCGGCCAGGACCAGCGCGGTGCGGGAACGGGCGCCGGGTGAACCGGCGGTGCGGGAACTGACGGTGCGGGAGCGGGCGGTGGCGAAGGGCATGCCTGTCTCCAGGATGGGGTCGAGAGCGGGGTGGGGGTGGGCGGCCGGACGGGGCGGGGGTGGTGAGCCGCTGATGGTGGTCGACGGTCCCGCGGCCCCGACGGTGCGTCAAGATCGCCGGGGGGCCGGGGTGGAGAGCTGTCAACGGCGGCCCAACTGTGTGGACGTCCCGGGCCCGTGACCCCGGGGCGGGGCCGGTTCGCGGGCGGTGGCCGGCGGCCAAAACTGTGGATTCCTCAGCTGGGTCCGGCCGGGTGGCGTGCCGCGGCGGGCGTCGACTGGCGAATCCACAGAATTGCCCGCCGGCCCGGCCGGGGGCGGTGCGTCGCCGCAGCTTCGCGGGTCCGGACCCGCTCCGGCGTCAACTGTCAAGAAGCCTGAGCGGGAGGGCAGTTGACCACCTCACCGGCACCGGAGAACACTCTCGTCCCGCACCGCCCCCGCCCCTCGGGGCCCGTCGGGCGGCTGCCTTCCCCGGACCCCCGCCGGTCCGGCCCGGCCGGGCGCCGGGCCGGCGGGACCATCCCACTCCCCCCGTCAGGAGCCCTTCGTGCCTCCACACCCGTTCACGCCCTCCGCCGCCCGCTCCCGCCTGCGCTCCTTCGCCGGCGGTGGTGCCGCCCTGCTGCTGTGCGCGCTGCCGACCGCCACCACCCCCGCCCTCGCCTCCTCCTCCGGGGTCTCCACGGCGGCCCCGCGCGCTGCCGCCGGCCTCACCTCCGGGAACTGGTCCGGCTACGCGGCCACCGGTTCGACGTACCAGTCCGTCTCCGCCACCTGGATCCAGCCGAGGATCACCTGCTCCGTGGCCGGCGCGGTCTCGATCTGGGTCGGCCTCGACGGGCAGGGCACCAGGACCGTCGAGCAGACCGGCACCCAGGCCGAGTGCGCCACCGTCAACGGCACGCCCCGCTACTTCGCCTGGTGGGAGAACTACCCGGACCCGGAGTCCCCCTACCGCGACGCCGTGCGCCCCGGCGACACCATGACCGCCTCCGTCGTCTACGACCACGGCCACGACACCTACACCGCGAAACTCACCGACGAGACCCTCGGCTGGACGGAGACCAAGTCCTTCGCCCGCTACGGCGGAGCCACCAACGGCAGCGCCGAGGTGATCGCCGAGGCCCCCAACCGCAACGGCTCCCGCACCCCGCTCGCCGACTTCGGCAGCGTCACCTTCACCCGCGCCGCCATCGACGGACGCACCCTCGCCGCCGCCTCCGCCACCACCGTGACGATGGCCCGCAACGGCGTCACGGAGGCCACCGCCGGCCCGCTCGCCAGCGGCGGCGACTCCTTCACCGACACCTGGAAGCACTCCTGACGACCGCCGACACCCCTGCGAGGAGCCGTTCATGACGATACGTCAGATCCTTACTCGACCCGTTCCGTCCGCCGTCACCCTCACGCTGGCCGCCGCCCTGGCCGCCGCCACCCTCGCCCCGGCCGCCCACGCCGGGGCCGCGGCCACCGCCCACCAGCGGCCCTGGCACCAGCTGTGCGCGGCCCCCACCGAGACCACGGCCGGCTGCGACGTCCTGGAGGTCGACACCCCCGCCGGGGCCGCCCCCCGCCTCGGCACCCAGGCCGCCGCCCCCGCCGGCTACGGCCCCGCCGACCTCCGGTCCGCCTACCACCTGCCCGCCGACGGCGGCACCGGCCAGACCATCGCCGTCATCGACGCCTACGACGACCCCAAGGCCGAGAGCGACCTCGCCGTCTACCGCAAGCAGTACGGCCTGCCCGCCTGCACCACCGACAACGGCTGCTTCCGCAAGGTCGCCCAGAACGGCCAGGCGAGCCCGCTGCCCTCCCCGGCCAGTGCCAACCAGGGCGCCGAGGACTCCCTGGACCTCGACCTGGTGTCCGCCGTCGCCCCCAACGCGAAGATCGTCTTCGTCGAGGCCGCCAGCGCGAAGATCTCCGACATCGGTGCGGCCGTCAACCAGGCCGTCAGGCTCGGCGCGAGGTTCGTCTCCAACAGCTACATCTTCAAGGAGTCCGCCGACGACTCCACGTACGACAAGAACTACTACGACCACCCCGGCGTCGCCATGGTCGCCGGCAGCGGCGACTGGGACTACTCCTGGGGCGTCGGCTACCCCTCCAGCTCCCCCTACGCCACCTCCGTCGGCGGTACCTCCCTGGTGAGGGCGGACAACGCCCGCGGCTGGAACGAGAGCGTCTGGAACACCAAGGCCGGCGAGGGCACCGGCTCCGGCTGCTCCGGCTACGAGCCCAAACCGGCCTGGCAGAAGGACACCGGCTGCACCCGGCGGATGGCCACCGACGTCTCCGCCTCCGCCGACCCCGGCCACGGCGCGGCCGTCTACGACAGCTACCAGAAGAGCGGCTGGAACACCTACGGCGGCACCAGCGCCGCCACCCCGATCATCGCCGGCGTCTACGCCGACGCCGGCACCCCCAGCACCGGCTCCAACCCCGCCTCCTTCCCCTACGCCCACCCCGGCGCCCTCAACGACGTCACCACCGGCAACAACGGCACCTGCAGCCCCGCCTACTTCTGCACCGCCGGCAAGGGCTACGACGGGCCCACCGGCCTCGGCACCCCCGCCGGCACCGACGCCTTCCGCGGCTGAACCCGCCCGACGGCGCCCGCGGCGCCCCCGGTCCGCACACCCGCGGACCGGGGGTGCCGCCACGCGCCCGGACCGGGGGTGCGCGGACCGGAACCGCGGCCACGCACCCCCCTGCCGATACGCGACGGATTCGCCCCCGCCGCGGTGACCACTACCGTCGGGGACGTCAACCACCGCACCCCACCAGGGAGAACAACGATGACCGCCTACGCGATCGCCCAGGTCCACTCGGTCGAGTTCGGCCCCGACATCGTCGAGTACCTGCAGCGCATCGACGCCACCCTGGACCCCTTCGGCGGCCGCTTCCTCATCCACGGCGACCGCTTCGAGGCCGTCGAGGGCAGCTGGGGGCGCCACCTCATCCTCATCGAGTTCCCCGACCACGACCGCCTGCGCGCCTGGTACGACTCGCCCGCCTACCGGGAGATCCTGCCGCTGCGCACCCGGCACATGGTCGCCGACGTCGTCCTCGCCCACGGCGTGCCCGACGGCTACCGCGGTGCCGACGCGCTCAAGCACTGAGCCGCCGGTCCCCGCCGCCCGGCCCCGGGCGCGCCGCCGCCCCGCCGCTTGCTCAGCGCCCCGCGGTCCGCTCGCGCCACCAGTGCACCGTGGCCGCGACCTGCTCCTCCAGCGGAGTGGCGCGCACGGTGAAGGCTGCCTCGTAGGCGGAGGTGTCCAGGACGAACGGGCGGTCGAACTGGTAGCGGACCTCGCGCAGTTCACGCAGCAGCGGGGAGAACAGGCCCGCCACGCCCAGCAGCGCGGGGGAGAAGCGGCGCACCGCGACCGGGCCGGTGCCGGCCTGCGCGGCGAGGCGCTCCACCATCGTGCGCACCGGCAGGGCGGGGGCCGTCGGCACGTGCCAGGCCCGCCCCCAGGCCCGTTCCTCGCCGGCGATCTCGGCCATCGCCCGTGCCACGTCCGGCAGGTAGGTCCAGCTGTGCGGGGCGTCCGGGTCGCCGAGGACGGCGATCGAGCGGCCCTTGAGCAGGCCGGGCACCACCCGGGAGGCCAGGTGGCCGCCGTCGGTGACGCCGGGGCCGAAGAAGTCCGAGGCCCGCACCTCCACCGCCCGGATCCGCCCGGCCTCGTGCAGTGCCCGCGCCCGTTCCCATCCCGCCGCCCGCGCCCGCCCCTTGGGGCCGGTCGCCGCCAGGGGCAGGTCCTCGGTCATCGGGCCCGCCGCCGGCCCGTAGCCGTACAGGTTGCCGAGCAGGACGAGCACCGCCCCGGAGGACTCGGCGGCCGCGCACAGCGAGTCCACCAGCGCCGGCCACCGCTCGGCCCACTGCGCCAGCGGCGGCGCCGCGCACCCGTGGATCGCCACCGCCCCGCCCGCGGCCCGGGCCAGCGCCGCGGGCTCGGCGGCGTCCAGCGCGACGTGCTCCACCCCGGGCACCGACGCCGTGCCCCGGCCCCCGCTGCGGGTCACCACCCGCACGGTGTTCCCCTGCTCGGCCAGCAGACGGGCGGTGGCGGCCCCGGCGGGCCCGTATCCGACAACCACATGAACGCTCACCCGCCCCACCCTAGGGTCTGGCCCGTGGCGCCCCGTCAGGTGCCCCGGGCAGGTGGGGTCGACGCAGGGCGGACCGGGTCAGCAGGCGCCGGTGCCCGTCCAGCCGTGGTCGAGCAGGTCGAAGACCCGGTCGAGGGCGGTGTCGGGGTCGTGGGACCCGCGGACGAGGGCGGGCGCCTCCAGGGCGAAGTGGGCCAGGGCCCGGCAGCCCGGGTCGTCGGCGGCCAGTCCGGCGTCCTCGGCGATCGCGGCGGCCAGGGCCTGCTCGTGCCGCAGCCACATCCGGCGGGCGTACTCGCGCAGCGCCGGGGTGGTGTCGATCAGGCGCAGGAAGTCGTCGAACCGCGGGTCGGTGTGGACCCGGCGGGAGTGCGCGCCCAGCAGCAGCCGGTGCAGGGCCCGCGGCACGGACTGCCCGGCGGGGCGCTCGCGGACCGCCGCGACCAGGGCCGCCTCGCGGTCCTCGTCCTGGTCGAAGACCAACGCCTCCTTGCCGTCGGGGAAGTGCTTGAAGAGCGTCGTCACCGAGACGTCGGCGGCGTCGGCGATCTCGCGCACCCCGACCTCCTCGTAGCCCCGCTCGGTGAACAGCCGCAGCGCCGCGTCGGCGAGGGCCTGGCGGGTGGCTGCCTTCTTGCGCTCTCGGCGCCCCATCTCGGTCACCCGCTCACCCTACCGCGTTCATGGATCGGGTAAGAAAGTTTAGCTGTTACGCTTTTTTAGCGGTTGCACCCACAAGGGTGCCGCCGCACCCGTTCGCGACCCGTTCGCGCTCCGCGCCACCCGAGGGAAGGCCCCGATGACGAACAGCACACCCCGGATCCACATCGTCGGCGGCGGGCCCGCCGGCCTGACCTGCGCCCGCGTCCTGCAGGGCCACGGCATCGACGTCACCGTCCACGACGCCGACGACGCCGTGGACTCCCGCGACGCCGGCGGCACGCTCGACCTGCACGCCGACTCCGGACAGATCGCCCTCGAGGACGCCGGCCTGCTCGACGCCTTCACCGCGCAGGCCCGCCCCGAGGGCCAGGCCAAGACCCGCCGCGACCACCACGGCACCGTCCTCGCCGAGTTCACCCCGGCCCCCGGCGACGAGGCCGCACCCGAGATCGACCGCGGCCGGCTGCGCCGCCTGCTCGCCGACCACCTGCGACCCGGCACCGTCCACTGGGGCCACCGCCTGCAGCGGGTGACCCCGCTCGGCCACGGCCGGCACCGCCTGGACTTCGCCGACGGCACCAGCGCGCAGGCCGACCTGCTGATCGGCGCCGACGGGGCCTGGTCGAAGGTGCGCCCCCTGGTCAGCGACGCCGTGCCGCAGCACCTGGGCGTCTGCTTCCTGGACGCCCGCTACGACGAGGTCGACTCCCGCCACCCCGGGATCG
This sequence comes from Kitasatospora sp. NPDC051705, assembly GCF_044453265.1. Classification (NCBI taxonomy): domain Bacteria; kingdom Bacillati; phylum Actinomycetota; class Actinomycetes; order Kitasatosporales; family Streptomycetaceae; genus Kitasatospora; species Kitasatospora sp. NPDC051705. Next base: position 135,680 of record NZ_JBITCO010000007.1, read on the forward strand.
CCGCACTCGTCGGCGACGGCCACCTGTTCGCCAACGACGGCGACGGCCGCGCGGTGATCCTGCAGCGCAACGGCGACGGCGTGGTCCGCGGCTACCTCGCCTTCCGCGCCGCACCGGACTGGCACGTCGGCGCCGGCGTCGACCTCGCCGACCGGGAGAGCATCCGCTCCCACCTGACGCGGGAGTTCGGCCACTGGTCGGAGGCCCTGCGCACGCTGATCGTCCGCAACGACGGCGACTACGTGCCGCGCTCCTTCCAGGCCCTGCCCGCCCCGCTCACCTGGGAACACGTCCCCGGCGTCACCCTGATCGGCGACGCCGCCCACCTGATGGCGCCGTTCGGCGGCCACGGGGCCAACCTGGCGATGCTGGACGGCGCCGAACTCGCCCACGCCGTCAGCCGCGCACTGACCGGCCCCGACCCGGCCGCCGGCCCCGACCCGGCCGCCGGCCTCGACGCGGCGACCGGCCTCGACGCGGAACTCGCCCGCTACGAGGCGGACATGTTCGCCCGCACTGCGGACCTGGCCGTGAGCTCGAACCAGGCCCTGCGGGACTTCTTCGCCACCACCGACACCCCGCACCTGCCGCCGGACCACGAGCAGGAGCACCGCGACTACCTCGCCCGGGCCCAGGCCTACCGGCAGGACCGCGCCCGGCGGACGGCCACGGAGCCCACCGGGGCCTGACCCCCGCCCGGCGGACCGACGCGCGGTGCCGGGCACCCCGGCGCCGCGCCCGTCCGGGCGTGCACCCGGCAGAGCCCGCCGGACGGCGGCTAGCCGCCGTCGCCCAGCACGTGCCGCCGGCCCCAGGCGCCCAGCGGGGCCAGCGCCTCGTTGAGCCGCAGCCCGGCCGGCGTGAGCGCGTACTCGACCCGCGGCGGCACCTCGTCGTACGACTCGCGGTGCACGATGCCGTCCGCCTCCAGCTCGCGCAGGTGGGCGGCGAGCACCTTCTCGGTGATGCCCGGGACGTTGCGGCGCAGCTCGCCGAAGCGCAGGCACGGCCGTTCGGCGAGCGCCCAGAGGATCAGCACCTTCCACTTGCCGCCGATCACCTCCATCGCGGCATCGATCCCGCACACGTGCGCGCCGGGCCTCGCCCCGGTCGTCGTCCCCGCCGTCATCCCCGCCCACCCCGTCCATCGCCCGACCTGCTCGCTCACCTCAGGGTAACCACCCACTCCGAAGTGCGTACTTGATCATCCGGGGGAGCCGCGGCGAGCCTGAACGGCATGACGCACACCATGACTGACACCCCGTCGGACCACGCCGGCGACCGCGACCGCCCCGCCTCCCCCACCCCCCTCACACTGCTCGGCCTCGGTGCGATGGGCACCGCGCTGGCCGAGGCCTGGCTGGCCGCCGGGCACCCGCTCACCGTCTGGAACCGGACCGCCGCCCGCACCGAACCGCTCGCCGCGAAGGGCGCCACCGTCGCCGCGACCGCGGCCGCCGCGGTCGCCGCCAACCGGCTGGTGGTGGTCTGCCTCCTGGACGACGCCTCGGTCGAGGAGGCCCTGGCCGGGGCCGACCTGACCGGCGGGGACGTCGTCAACCTGGTCACCGGCACCCCGGGCACGGCCCGGGCCCGCGCCGCCGCGGTGACCGCGCGCGGCGCCCGCTACCTCGACGGCGGCATCATGGCCGTCCCGCCGATGATCGGCGTCCCGGCGGCCGGCCCGTACGTCTTCTACAGCGGTTCGCGCGCACTCTTCGAGGAGCACCGGGCGGCCCTCGCCGCCCCGGCCGGCACCCGGTACGTCGGCGAGGACGCCGGCTTCGCCGCACTGCACGACGTGGCACTGCTCAGCGCGATGTACGGCATGTTCGCCGGTGTCGCGCACGCCTTCGCGCTGGTGCGGGGCGAGTCCGTGGACCCGCTGGAGCTCGCGCCGCTGCTCTCCTCCTGGCTCACCGCGATGACCGGCTCGGTCACGGCCACGGCGCGGCAACTGACGGCCGGCGACTACACCAAGGGCGTCGTCTCCAACCTGGCGATGCAGGTCGCGGGCGTGCCCACCTTCCTGCACACCGCGCAGGAACAGGGCGTGAGCACGGAACTGCTGACGCCCTACTTCGACCTGATGAAGCGCCGCCTGGCCGCCGACGACCGCAACGGCGCCGAGGACCTCACCGGCGTGGTCGACCTGCTGCGCGCCTGACCGCCGACGCCCCCCTCCCCGGGGACAGGGGCCCTAATCCACGCTGCCGTCCACCCCGTCCGCGCCGCCGTCCACCCCGTCCACCCCGTCCGCGCCGGCGGTGAGCAGGGTGCCCGTGCGGGTGCGCAGGTGCAGGGCGGTGCGGCCGCAGCGGCGGGTGGCCACCAGGCCGGCGCCGCGCAGGGCCCCCAGATGCTGTGAGACGGCTCCCGGGGTGACGCCCAGGCGGTCGGCCAGTGCGGGCGTGCTCAGCGGCTCGCCCAGCGCGGCGAGCAGCGCCGCCCGGGTGCGGCCCAGGACGGCGGCCAGACCGGCGGACGACGCCCGCGGCTGCTCCCAGAGCAGCCCCACCCCGGCCGCGGGGTAGCGGATCGAGGCGGCGGCGCGCGGGGCGTGGTCGACGATCACGTCCGGCCAGCCGAAGACGGTCGGCATCAGCACCAGGCCGTGCCCGCCCGCCTCGACCGTCCACGCCGCGCCGGTGCGCCGGCGCCCGTGCACCAGCAACTCGCCCTCCCGCCACACCACGTCACCGTGCAGCTGGGCGAACAGCCCCTCCACCCCGCCGTCCACCAGCGCCACCGCCCGCCGGCCGAGGTCCGCCTCCAGCACCGCCCGCATCCGCCCCCAGTGCGGGGCCACCAACCGCTCGTGACAGCGCGCCAGCGCGTCGGCGACCCGCTCCGTCAGGGCCGCGGGCGCGGGCAGCCCGCGGGCCCGGGGGCCCAGCGCGGCGGTGCACTCCGCCGCCACGTACGCCGCCTCCGCCGTGCGCACGGCGGCCAGCTCGGCCTCGAACGCGGGCAGCCGCTCGCCCGGCGCCGGGAACAGGAAGGACGGCAGGCACCCCTCCAACAGGGCCCGCAGCAGCCCCAGTTCCGGCTCCCCGGCCAGCACCTCCCGCGCCTCGCGCACCCACGGCCGGTGCACGTCGTGCCCGCCGGCCCCGAGTGCCGCCCGCACCCCGAGCACCGTCTCAGCCAGCGGCGACACCGCGAACCGCACCCGGGCCACCTCCGCCGCCGACAGCCGGATCTCCACCGCCACGCCGGCACCACCCCTCGATCGTTTAGCCCTGGCTGAACGATAGCCGCGCCCCGCCACCACCCCGCAGGCTGTCCGCCATGACCACCACCCGCCCCCGGCGCACGCAGACCACGCAGACCACGCAGACCACGCAGACCTTCACCTCCCACGACGGGACCGAGCTCGCCTACCGCACCGTGGGCGACGGCCCGCCGCTGCTCTGCCTGCCCGGCGGCCCCGGCCGCGCCGCCGAGTACCTCGGCGACCTCGGAGGCCTCGCCGCCCACCGCACCCTGGTGCTGCCCGACACCCGCGGCACCGGCGCCTCCGCCGCCTCCGCCGACCCGGCCGGCTACCGGGTCGACCGCCTGGTCGCCGACGTCGAGGCGCTGCGCCGCCACCTCGGCCTGGACCGAGTCGACCTGCTCGGCCACTCCGCCGGCGGCAGCCTGGCCCTGCTGCACGCCGCCGCGCACCCCGACCGGCTGAGCAGCCTGACCCTGGTCACGCCCTCGTTCGCCGCCGTCGGCCTGCCCTCCGACACCGGCGCCGAGGAGGTGATCGCCGCCCGCGCCGGCGAGCCCTGGCACGCCGGGGCCGTCGCCGCCTACCGCCGGGTCAAGGCCGCCCGCAGCTTCGCCGAGGCCGCCCCGCACCGCCCCGCCTTCGAACCCCTCATGTACGGCCGCTGGGACGGCACCGCCCGCGCTCACGCCGCCGCCGACCCCCGCCAGCGCTCGCTGACCGTCAGCGAGCACTACTACGCCGACTACACCCCCGACACGGCGGACCTGCGCCGACGCCTGGCCGCCCTGCCCTGCCCGGTGCTGCTGCTCGCCGGCGAGCTGGACCTGTGGCCCACCGCCGTCTCCGCCGCCGGGGCGGCCGCGCTCTTCCCCGACGCCGTCCTCACCGTCCAGCCGGGCGCGGGCCACTACCCGTGGCTGGACGACCCGCAGGCGTTCACGGCGGCCGTGGCCGGCTTCCTGTCCTCGGCCGCGGGCCGGGCGGACGGCCGCTGACGGCCGGCGGCGCGGGTGCCGGCGGGCGGTGGCGTTTCCCGCACCGGCGGCGGTGGCGTGGTCAGCAGTCCGTGGCGATGTAGAGGAGGACGAGACCGTCGTCGGTGGTGAACTCGTACGCCGCGTGGACGGGCGGATCCGTCGCGTCGAACCGGGCCCGCGCTTCGAGCCAGGCGCCGGGGCGCTCGGCCTCCGTCAGGAAGCGGGGCAGCCACCACCCGACCCGGTCGTCGTAGTGGTCGCCCATGGACATCATGTCGGCGCTCACGGCCAGCCGCTTGGCCCGCCGGGGATCCAGCGGCCCGCGGGCGAGCCGCCAGTGGCGGCCGTCGGCGTCGGTGAAGCCGCGGGCCATCAACGGCGAAGGGACGTAGGAGCCGACGGACTCCGCCTCGGGCGCCGGGCCCATGGCGGCCACGACGTCGGCAAAGGCTCCGGCACGTTCTCGCTTCTTCGGCACCCGCTCAGGATGGCAGGACCACCCCCGACGGTCGATCGGGATCGGCGGTGCGCGGGGTGGCCGCCGACGGGCTGCGGGGGCAGGCGTCCTGACCAGGAAAAACCTGGTATGGAGAACATAAAAGACGATCTATGCTGTCGATGTTCACGAGTTCTCCGTACGAAGCAGGTCTGCTGAATGAAGCTGCCCCGGGTGTCCGCCGTCGTCGCGGCCGCCGTCCTGGCCCCGACCGTCCTGTTCCCGTCGATGGCCTCGGCCGCCGACAACCCGCAGCCGGCCGGCGTCTCCGGCCCCGACACCGGCTCCGAGGGCGCCGCGGACCAGACGGGCGGTCAGGAGGAGCACGACCGGGCCGAGGTGCAGCGCCTGCTCGCCGACCCGGAGAGCGGCCCGGGTGTGCGCGAGGCCGCGCAGAAGGCCCTCGCCGGCACCGCCGCGGACCTGCGACAGTTCCTGACCGTCGAGCTGGCGCGCCAGCGGGGCGACGACAACCGGGTCAAGCTCTCGAAGATCATGGTCGCCGGCGGCCCCGCCGTGCGCGAGGCGGCCGGCCACGCGCTGGACGGCACCGACGCCGACGTCCTGCAGTTCCTCACGGTGGGCCAGTTCACCGCCCGCGCCTCGGACGAGCGCGTCCTGGCCGTCCTCACCCTGTCCGACCCGGACAACGGCCCGCACGTGCGCGAGGCCGCGGTGAAGGCCCTCCAGGGCACCCCCGCCGACGTCACCCGCTTCCTGACCACCGAGCTTCCCGCGCTGCGCGCCACCGACCACCGGATCAAGGTCTCCCAGCTCGCCGAGACCGGCGGACCGGCCGTGCGCAAGGCCGCCCTCGCGGCCCTGGACGGCGACGACGCGGCCGTCACCGCGTTCCTCAAGGCCGGCTGGGCCACCGCCCGCGCCGCCGACGAGGCCGCCGCGAACACCCCCGCCCCGCAGCCGACCCGGTCCGCCGAGCAGCAGCCCGCGGCCCCCGCCGCCCGGCCCGCCGCGCTCACCACCACGACCGGCACCACGGCGGACACCGCGGCAGGCGCCACCGGCGCCACCGGCACGACCACGGCCGGCACGACGGCCGCCGCGGCCGAGGTCCGCCCCGGCCAGCTGGCCGCCACCGGCACCGAGGGCCTCGGCTGGGAGGCCGGCGGCGCCGCCGCGCTCGGCGCCGTGGGCGCGGCGCTCGTCGCCGTCTCCCGCCGCCGCCCCGCCGAGGACTGACACCCCGGCGCTCCTGCGACGCCCTGACGTCGGCTGACGTCGCCCGACGCCCCCGGCCGCCCGTGCGGCCGGGGGCGCGGCGTGTGCCAGGATGCCGACGACACCGATCACCCGAACCGAAGGAGTCCGCCATGGCCAAGGGCCTGTTCGCGACCCTGGACACCACGCTGGGCCCGATCCGGCTGGAGCTGCTGCAGTTCCACGCGCCCAAGACGGTCCGCAACTTCGTCGAACTCGCCGAGGGCACCCGCGAGTACACCGACCCGCGCACCGGCGAGCCGGGCAGCGGCCCCTACTACGACGGCACGTCCTTCCACCGCGTGATCGCCGGGTTCATGATCCAGGGCGGCGACCCCACCGGCACCGGCACCGGGGGCCCCGGCTACGCCTTCGCCGACGAGTTCCACCCCGAACTGCACTTCACCAAGCCCTACCTGCTCGCGATGGCCAACGCCGGCCCGGGCACCAACGGCTCCCAGTTCTTCATCACCGTGGGCACCCCCGCCCACCTCAACCGCCGCCACACCATCTTCGGCCAGGTCGCCGACGCCGCCTCCAAGGCCGTCGTCGACGCCATCGCCGCCACCCCCACCGCCGACGAGCGCCCCGTCGAGGACGTCGTCATCACCAAGGTCACCATCGAGCGCCTCTGACCCCCGCCCCGGGCCCGCCACGGCAGCCCCCGGGACCGGGGTGGGGTCAGAGCCAGCCGCGTTCGTCGGCGATCCGCAGGGCCTCGGTGCGGTTGCGGGAGGCGGTCTTGGCGATGGCCGAGGAGAAGTAGTTGCGCACCGTCCCCTCCGACAGGTGGAGGCGGGCGGCGATCTCGGCGACCCCGGCGCCGGCGCGGGAGGCGTTGAGCACGTCGCGCTCGCGGGCGGTGAGCGGGGAGGCGCCGGCCGCGAGGGTCGCGGCGGCCAGCTCCGGGTCCACCACCCGCTCGCCCGCCGCGACCCGGCGGATCGCGTCGGCCAGCACCTCGGCCGGGGCGTCCTTGACCACGAAGCCCAGCGCCCCGGCCTCCATGGCCCGGCGCAGGTAGCCGGCGCGCCCGAAGGTGGTGAGGACGACCACCCGGCAGCCGGGCACCTGCTCGGCCAGCACCGCGGCCGCCGCCAGGCCGTCCAGCCCGGGCATCTCGATGTCCAGCAGCGCCACGTCGGGGCGGTGCTCGCGGGCCGCGCCCACCACCTGGTCGCCGCGGCCGACGGCGGCGACCACCTCGAAGCCGTCCTCCAGGTCGAGCAGCGCGCACAGCGCGGTGCGCACCAGCTCCTGGTCCTCGGCGAGCAGCAGACGGATCGTCATGTCGTCCCTTCCCCGGCCGGCGGGCGCCCCCGGTGGGCACCCGGCGGGACGGTGACCAGCAGCCGCCACCCGCGCGGGCCCAGCGGCCCGGCCTCGACGGTACCGCCGGCCGCCGCGACCCGTTCGCGCAGCCCGGCCAGCCCCCGCCCGCCGCCGCTGTCGACACCGGAACCACCGGACCCGCCGTGGCCACCGGACCCGCCGTGGCCGCGGTAGCCGCTGCCGTCGTCGCGGATCTCCACCGAGGAGGCGGTGAGCAGCACCGTGCAGCGCCCGGCCCGGGCGTGCCGGACCACGTTGGTCAGCCCCTCCCGCACCACCCAGCCGAACAGCTCCCGCTCCGCGGGGGCCACCGCCTCGGCCGCCGACGGCAGGTCGGCCACCACCCCGGCGGCCCGCAACAGCTCGCGTCCGCGCGCCAGTTCGCCGGCCAGTGTCACCTCGCGGAAGCCGGAGACGGCCGCCCGCACGTCCGTCAGCGCCTGCCGGGACAGCTCCTCCACGGCGGCCATCTCCGCCTGCGCCCGGTCGGCGTCCCGGTCGGCCAGGCGCTGCGCCAGGCGGGACTTGACGGTGATCGCGGTGAGCGAGTGCCCGAGCAGGTCGTGCAGGTCGCGGGCGATCCGGTCGCGTTCGGCCTCCGAGGCGAGGCGGGCGACCTCGGCCCGGGCCGCGACCAGGGCCCGGTTGGTGCTGGCGATCTCGGCGAAGGCCCCCACCGTCAGCGCGTTGAACAGCAGTGCCAGGGCCTGGAACCCGCCGGGGCCGGTGTGCCAGGGGGTCACCGCCCACGGCACCAGCAGGGCGGCCAGCGTGCCGGCGGTCACCACCGGGGCGGCGCGGCGGGGCCACAGCACCACGGCGAAGGAGACCCCGACGGTGGCGAGGAAGAACGCGTCCTCGTGGGCGAACGGCAGCGCGGCCAGGAACAGTGCGCCCTGCACGGCCAGCAGCCGGGCCGCCCGGCGCCGGTGGCCGCGCACCATCGCCCGGGCGGTGGCCAGGTAGCACAGGCCGAACGCGGTGACCACGGCGTACCCGGCGGCCGCGGCGGCGCCGGACACGGTGGAGCCGACGGCCATGGCGGTCAGGGCGGGGTAGACCAGCATCCCGGTGCCCAGCAGTGTGCGCCGCCAGCCCTGCGCCCAGCGCTGCGGGGACGGCGGCGGCTGCTGCCCGTCCTGCCGCCCCCGCCGGGTCGTCCGTCCGGACCCGTCCACCCGAACCCGCCTCACGTCGCGTCAGACCGTGCGGAACAGGGTACGCAGCCGGCGCCCGTTGACGAGGACGGCGACACCCAGCAGCGCCAGTCCGCAGAGCCCCTGCTCGACCTTCATCCAGACGGGGAAGGTCCCGGGTGCGGCGATGATGGCGACGACCGCGGCGACCAGGACGGCCGAGACGATCCGCAGCCGGCGGTAGGCACGGTGCGATCCGCGGGCGGCCCGCCCGGTGAGCGCGAGGGCGAACGCGGCGCTGGCGGCGGCCGCGGTGCCGCGGATCCACACCGCGGAGTTCACCGCGTCGTGGTGGTCACGGAGGGCGAGGGCGGCCACCAGGGTGGCCACGCTGAGGCCCAGGTAGGCGAGTACGAGTCGCCTGACGTCGCGCAGGGCCCGGACGGTGTCGGGGTGGCTCGGGTCGGTGGAGGTCATGCCCCCATCGTGGCCGGGCCCGGGCTCCGCCCGGCAGTGTGCAGGTGCACCGCCGGACGGTGACAATTGTCAGCCGCCGCCCGGCGGGGCCGGGCGGCGGCTGGGGTGGGGCGGGGCGGAACAGGGTGGAGCGGGTGGAGCGGGGGGCGTCAGGCGCAGGTGGTGAAGGTGGGGCTGGTGTTGGCGATGTAGAGGGTGGCGCCGCCGCTGGGGTCGGAGGTGAGCGGGATGGTGATGGTGTCCTCGGCGGTCCACGGGATGCCGCGGGCGTCGAAGGTCCAGGTGCCGGTGACCTTGCGGGCGAGTTCGGCCAGGGTGACCCAACCGTACTGCTGCGGCGGGACGTTGACGGTGACGCTGTTGTTGACGGTGGTCGAGCCCTGCCACACGTTGGTGTAGTTGACGCTGGTGGTGACCGCCGCCTTGAACACCTCCCCGGCCGTGCCGCCGATCTCCGACCCGATCTGGCCGCCGATGCTGCTGGACCAGCCGCTCATGCTGGTGACGGCGAAGTTCTGCTGGGCGGCGCTGCTGGTGTTGTTGAACCAGACGGAGGAGACGCAGATCCTGGGCAGCGGCGCGGCGGGGGCCTCGCTCTTCAGGGCCCAGGAGCAGGAGCCCGGGTCCTTCTGGCACTGCTTGGCGGCGTGGTCCAGGGCGAGGCTGCGGGCGGCCGCGGGGAAGCCGGTGGACCACTGCTGGTTGACGGTGCCGTTGCAGGTGTACTGGTCGGTCCAGGCGTCGTCGTACTGGGCGCCGAGCAGCAGGTCCAGGCAGGTGTTGTCGCCCTGGTGGCGGATCATGAACGCGTCGGCGGAGCCGGCGACGGGCTGCAGGAACCAGCGCTGGCTGGCCTGTCCGGCGCAGGTCTGCTGGCGCAGGGCGGGGGTGAAGAAGGCCAGGTCGATGCACTTGCCGGTGTCGTTGTTGACGATGGTGAAGGAGTAGTCGGACGGGTCGACGCTCAGCCGCCAGGACTGGTGGTAGCCGGGCGCGGAGTTGGTGACGACGTAGGCGCCGTCGCCGGTGTTGCCGTTCTGGACGTCGAGCTGGCGCCCGTTGCTCAGGGACTTGATGGTCAGGCACTGCTGGGGTGAGCTGCAGGCCGCGGCCGGGGCGGCGGCGGCCCGGGCGGTCGCGAACGGGGCGGCCGTCAGGCCCAGGGCGGCGCAGCAGGCCACCAGGAGGGCGGCGAGCAGGCGCAGCCGGGCGGCCGGGCGGCTCGGGGTCGCGGTGGAGGGCACGGGGGCGGGGTCCTTTCGTCGGGGTGGGTCGTGTCGGGGGCCTGCGGGATCCGCACGGGGTGCGGCCCGGGGTGTGACCGGGGTGTCGCCGGAGGCCGGGGAGAGGGGCGGCAGGTCGGGCCTGCGGGCCGGGAGGCCTGCAGGTCAGGCGGCTGCGGCGAAGGCCGCCTCCAGGCGCGGGACGTAGTCCACGAGGTCCTGCGCCCAGCAGCCGGGGCTGTGGCCGCCGTTGCAGGCGGGGCCCCAGGCGGCGCCGTTGCCGTAGTCGACGTAGTGGTGGGGCAGCCGCAGGGCGTCCAGGCGGTCCTTGAGGCGCTTGGCGGTGCCCTCGGCCCAGAACTCCATGTCGCCGGCGTTGCCGTTGCCGTTGCCGGTGTAGACGGCGATGCCGGTGTCGGCGAGCAGGCCCAGCCGGGAGACCGGGTCGGCGGCGTTCCAGCGCCAGTCGGCGTTGAACACCGGGTAGGGGGAGCCGAAGACGGCGTCGCTGGACACGGTGGGGCCGAAGTCGAGGCCGCAGGGCCGGCCGTCGCTGGGGCCGCACAGCACGGTGCCGGCGTTGGTGAGGGTGGCGACCACGGCGCCGCGGATGATCATCTCGTCGACGGACAGGTCGTTGGCGCCGGACATGGTGAGGACCTGGCCGAACAGGTCGGGGCGGTCCTGGGCGTAGTGCAGGGCGCCGAAGCCGCCCATCGACAGGCCGCCGACGGCCCGGCTGCCGCGCCCGGTGAGGGTGCGCAGGTTGGCGTCGACGAACGGGACGACCTGGTTCAGGTGGAAGGTCTCCCAGTTCTGCGCCCCGGCGGCGGTGTTCTGGTCGAGCCAGTCGGTGTACCAGCCGCGCAGCCCGCCGTCCGGGATGACGGTGATCATCGACCTGGCCGCGGTGAGGGCCGGGTAGGCCAGGGCCGGGTCGCTCGGGTTGTCCGAGGCGCCGTGCAGGAAGTACAGGACGGGGTAGCGCCTGGTCGGCTCGGCCGCGTAGCCGGCGGGCAGCAGGATCCGGACGGTGTGCTGCCCGGCGACCTGGGGGGTGGTCACGGTGATCACGAAGTTGGTGGCGCTGCCGGTGGCGGTGCCGACCTGGGTGAGCCCGAAGCCGTCGTGCAGCGGCGGCGGGGCGTCGGGCGCGGCGAGGGCGGCGGGTGCGGCCGGCAGCAGCAGGAGCAGGCAGGCGGCCAGGGCGGTGAGCGCCGCACGGGCGCGCCGGTGCGGGCCGCCTCCGGCCGAGGTGCTGGAGGCGGTGGACTTCGGCCGGGTGCGTCCGGGCAGGGGGAACGGGGGCCGGGCAGGGGTCATGGGCCGTCCTTGGCTGGGGGGTGCTGCGCCGCGAGTGCCGCCGCTGCCGTCGCCGCTGCCGCTCCCGCACATGTCTGGACACCGACAACTCTGGCGAGATCGTCTCGCCGGACGCCAGAGCGCCCGGCGGCCCAGTTGGGCCACTGGCGCATGTGCGCCACCGGCGCGGGTAGCCTCCGGCGGTCCGTACGCTCCGCACACGACGAAACACGGGGGGTCTCGTGCACGACGTGCTCGATCCCGAATCCGAACGCGGCCGGGTCTACCGCTGCCTGGTCGGCCATCCGCAGGCGCGGGCCGCGGAACTGGCGGCCAGGGCGGGCCTGGAGGAGGGCGCCGTCCTGGCCGTGCTCAGGGGGCTCGCCGAGGAGGGCGTCGTGGTGGCCTTCGACCGCTCCGCCGCCGACCACTCCGCCGCCGGTGGCCACTCCGCCACCGCCGATGGCCACGACTCCGGCCGGGGGCGTGACGTCGGCAGGGACCACGACCACGGCTGGGAGGCGCTGCCGCCCGGCCGGATCGTCGAGGCGGTGCTGCAGAGCGACGCCCTGCGCCAGGCCACCGCCCGCCGGGCCGGCGCCGAACTGGAACGCCTCTACCGCTTCGCCCGGCGCGACGCCGGCACCTACGGCGCCCTGGAGGTGGTCGAGGACCGCGCCCAGGTGCTGGCGGCCAGCCGGCGGCTGCAACTGGCCGCCCGCCACCAGATACGGGTGATCGACGTGCCGCCGTACTCCGGCAGTACGGCCTTCTACCTCGACCAGGAGGTGCTGCAGCGCCAGCGGATGGCCGCAGGCGTGGCCTACCGCTCGATCTACCACGGCTGCGCCTTCGACGACCCGGTCGCCGGCCCCAACATGGCGCGCATGATCGAGGCGGGGGAGCAGGCCCGCACGCTGGACGATCCGCCGCTCAAACTGGCCCTGGGCGACGACGACCTCGCGATCGTCACGCTGCCCGCCGACGGGCGCCCGGGCGTGGTGTCCCTGCTGATCCGCCCCTCCGCCCTGCTGCGGGCGCTGGCCGCGGTGTTCGAGACGCTGTGGCGCCTGGCCGTCCCGGCCACGGTGGACGGCGTCGGCCTGCAGATCGACGACCGGGACCGCCGCATCCTCACCCTGATGGCCAGCGGCGCCACCGACGACGCCATCGCCCGCCGGCTGGGCCTGGGCCGGCGCACGGTGGTGCGCCGGGTCTCCGCGCTGCTGGCCCAGCTGGGCGCCACCACCCGCTTCCAGGCGGGCGTGCAGGCGGCCCGGCGCGGCTGGCTGTGAGCCGGTCCGCACCGGGCCGTCCTGCCCCGCCCCGGGGGGACGGGGGCGGGGCGGGGCAGGGTTTCAGGTGGTCAGCAGATGAGCGGTGGTCAGCAGGTGGTCAGCAGGTGACCGCCGGGCGGTCGCGGACCACCAGGTCGGGGCCGCCGCCGGTGGCGTCCAGCCAGACCACCCGGGTGCCCTGGTCGGCCGCGGGCTGGTCCTGGTCGCCGCGGTCGCAGGAGACGCGCTGCGGGGCGCCGCCGGCGAGCGGGACCTGCCACAGCTTGGGCAGCGCGGCGTTGGTCCAGCCGCCGGCCGGGGCGGGGCCCAGCAGCGAGTGCGGGACGGCCCGGTAGGTGACGGCCTGGTCGGAGGCGGTGATGAGGGAGCCGCGCGTGGGGGCGTTCGGCGCGTCGCCGGACAGCACCTCGCTGGTGCCCGAGCCGTCCAGGGCGCCGGAGCGGATCGAGCCGTGCGCACCGGCGTCCTCGCGCGGGATGTCCACCCACAGCAGCCGCCCGCCGGCCAGCCGGGTGCCGTAGGCCTCGCTCGGCCGGGCGCCGGCGCCGGCGTGCGCGGTGTACTGCGCGGTGACCCGGCCGGCGGCGATCGAGTAGACGGTCGGCGCGGTGACCTGCTGCTCACCCTCGTGCCAGGACTCCGTCCAGCCGAGGAGGCCGTCCCGCAGGGTCAGGTCCGACGCGCCGTGGCCCTCGGGCAGCGGGAGTTCGACGGCCGGGGCCCCGTCGTGGGACAGCCGGACGCCGGTGCGCCCGGCGTCGCGCACCAGGAAGGCGACGTCGCGGCCGGAGACCTGCACCCCGCTGGGCTGCTGGGTGGCCGAGTGGAACAGGCTGCGCACCGGGCCGGCGCCGGTCAGCGGTGCGGTCAGCACCTCCTGGCCCCAGCCCCGGGCGTCGGTGCCGACCGCGATCCAGACGGCGCCGGCGCCGTCGGTGGCGGCGTAGCTGTGGTAGCGGCCGTCGTCCGGGCTGAGCCGGACGGGGGCGGTGCGGCCGGTGGTCGGGCCGGTGTACAGGGCGTTCCGGTCGGTCCGGCCGGAGATGGGGCCCATCGCCACCCAGTGTCCGTCGGCGGCGGCGGGCAGGCTCATCGAGCCGGAGACGTCGGGCAGCAGCGTGCGGCTGTCCGTGCCGATCCGGTGCTGCCAGCCGGCCTTGATCCCGTGCGCGTCGAACGCGGCGGCCACCGTGCGCAGTTGGGCGCGGCTGAGGCCGAGCGAGCGGCCGGCGGCGAGCACCGCGTCACGTCCGTCGACGAAGTCGTCGAGCGGGGTGAGGTAGTCGGCGAGCGCCCGGTAGACGACCCGGTCGGCGGTGAGCGGGTCGAGGGTGCGCCGGATGTCCCACAGGGCGCCGGCGAAGACGGGGGAGTTGAGGTGCACCCCGCCGTTGTCGAGCGCGCCCGTGGCGCCGAGGTAGTCGGCGACGGTGGTGCGGTGGTCGTCCAGGTGGCGGTCCGCGCAGGCCTGCGGGGTGCCGGTGCGGCACTTGTCCTCGCCGAGCAGCGCCGCCTTCGGGTCGTTCATGGACAGGCCGCGGGCGGTCACCTGGATGGCGTTGCCGAAGTAGTCGGCGAGGGCCTCGTCCATCGCGCCGGACTGGCCGAGGTAGGTCAGGTTGGCGGTGTGCGCGACGACGCCGTGGGTCATCTCGTGCCCGGTGATGTCGAGCGCCGCCGAGAACGGGAAGTACGCCCCGCCGCCCGAGCCGTAGACCATCTTGGTCCCGTCCCAGTAGGCGTTGGCGTACGGCTTGCCGCCGCTGGTCACGTTGACCACGGAGACGATCGGGCCGCCCTTGCCGTCCAGGCCGTCGCGGCCCAGCCGGTCGCGGTAGAAGTCGTACACGGCGCCGGCGCCCAGGTGGGCGTCGGTGGCGCCGCTGGTGCCGGTGGCGGCGGGGAAGTCCGGCCCGGGGGAGGCCGCCGGGACGGCGTCGGCGGGCAGGGCGCCCACGAAGTCGTCCGCGTCCCGCCCGGCCGCGTCGTAGGTGGTGATGACGGAGTGCCGGGTGAGGTCGGTGAGCCGGTAGCCGCCGTCCGGCAGGCGGACCGCGTTCACCTTGACGGAGTTGCCGTGGACGTCCGGGGCGGTCCCGGTGGCGGGCTGCGGGTCGCCGCCGGGGGAGGGGGCGGCGTCCCCGGCGGGGGAGGGGGTGCGGGCGTCGTAGGCGAGGGCGACCACCCCGGCGACGGCGTCCACGTACACCTCACGGGCCGCCCGGTCGCCGCCGGCCGGGTCGGTGGTGCGCACGGTGAAGTGCCGGGCCAGCCGGCCGGCGCCGCCGGGCAGCACGACCGCCCCCCGGTCCTCGGCGGTGGCGCCCGCCCGGGCCCGCGCGTCCTGCACCGCGCCGAGCGCCAGCTCCCGCAGGGCGGCGTCCGGGACGGTGGCGGTGGTCGGGGCGCTCAGGCCGGTGAAGTACTTCCCGCCGACCGACTCGACCCGCTGCGCGGCGCCCTCGCCGGTCAGGTGCACCAGGTACTGCGCGCCGAACACCGGTATCCCGCCGTGGCGCTGCTCGAACCTGACGGTGCGCCGGCCGTCCGCGTCGCGCTCGGAGCCGGCCTCCACCAGCTCCCCGGGGTCGACCCGGTAGCGGTCGGGGTGGGCCGCCAGGTGGGCGCGGGCGGCGTCGGCCGGGGCGCCGGCGGCCGGCTCGGACAGGCCGGTGACCAGCTGCGGGGCGGCGGTGTCCTGGCCGGCCACCAGGGCGGGCACCGGATCGGGGGCGGCGTCGGCGGGCAGCGCCAGGGCGGGCGGCGCGGCCAGCGCCAGCACCACGGCGGCGGCGGTGGCGACGCCGAACGCGTGCGGCGTGCGGGTACGACGGAGCACGGGCGGTCCTCTCGCGGGGTCGGAAGCGGAAGGCGGCGGCACACCGCTGCGGCGGCCCCACCGACGCCCACGATAAGACACTCTCCGTCATATGTCGATTGACTGCTTATGGTTGGGGGGGGTGGCGGACGGCGGACGGCGGACGACGCAACCCCGGAATCCCCCAACCCGCCCCGCAGCACGAGCGATTCGTACAAGACGCCACCCCCGCGCCCACCCGACACTGCCCGCATGACCCAGCCCGCCCAGCCCGCCTACACCCCCGCCGCCGGCCGCCTCGCCCCCCTGCGCCTCTACGACCCGATCGTCTCCCTCACCCGCGAACGGCTCTGGCGCAGCCTCCTCGCCATGCACATCGCCCCGCGCCCCGACGACGTCATCGTCGACGTCGGCTGCGGCACCGGCTCCCTGGCCGCCCTCCTCGCCCGCGTCGAACCGCAGGCCCGCGTCATCGGCGTCGACCCCGACCCCGCAGCCCTCGACCTCGCCCGCCGCAAGGCCGCCGCCGTAGGCGCCGCACCGACCTGGCACACCGGCATGGGCGACGACCTCGCCGACATCGTCGGCCCCGCAACGGCCGACACCGCCGTCTCCAGCCTCGTCCTCCACCAGTGCCCCGTCCCGATGAAACGGGCCGTCCTCGCCGCCATGCACACCGTGCTGCGCCCCGGCGGCAAGCTGGTCATCGCCGACTACGGCCGCCAGCGCACCACGGCCATGCGCCTGGCCTTCCGCATCGTCCAACTCGCCGACGGCAAGGAGGACACCCAGCCCAACGCCGACGGCATCCTGCCCCGCCTGATCGCCGACGCGGGCTTCCGGGGCGTGCGCGAGGCCGAGACCGTCCCGACCGTCACCGGCTCGCTCTCCGTCTACGTCGCCCGCCGCGCCTGACCTGCCGGGCGCGCCCGCCGCACCCGACGCGGCGCCGGAACGGCCGCGCCCCGCGCCCCCGTTCCGGCGCCCGCACCCGGCCCGCGCAGCGCCGGCAGCACCTCCGACGGCGTCAACCCCGTCATCTCCCGCATCCGGCGCCCGAAATGCGCCTGATCCGCGAAACCGCCCGCCAGCGCCGCCTCCGCCAGCGTCCCGCCCCCACCCAGCACCCCGACCGCCCGCGCCAGCCGCCGCCAGATCCGCCACCGCGCCAGCGGCAGCCCCAACTGCCGCTGCGCCAGGGCCCGCAGACGCTGCGGCGACAACCCGACCAGGGCGGCCAGCCCCGACAGCGGCACCCGGTCGTCCGCCAGCGCCTGCATCGCCGCCCACAGCCGCGGATCCACCTCGGCCGACGGCAGCGCCCCGGCCGCCCGCAGATCCGCCTCCGTCAGCCCCCGCCACCGCGGCGCCACCGTCACACCCGCCCCGCACCCCGCTCGCAGCCGGTCCGCGAACGCACAGTGCGGATCCACGAAGAACACCAGCACCGACCGGGACGGCGCCATCCGGTGCCGCACCATCGGCGCCACCACCACCGCGTCCCCCCGGTGCCGCACCCCGGCCCCGTCCGTCACGCTCACCGGGCCCCCGCCCACCGCCACGGCCACCTGGAACGCGGCATGCCGGTGGAACACACTGTCCGCCAACGGCCCCCGGTACACCGCGTACCCGTCCCCCACCACCAACTCCGGCCCCACCCCGATCTCCACCCCCAGGATGCTGCCAGACCCCACCCCTACGGCGGCGACAGCAGGCCCAGGTCGCGGACGCGGGCGGCCAGGTTGGCGGCGAAGGCGAGGGTGCCGAGGAGGCCGGCCAGGGTCAGGACGACCCAGAACGGGATCGCCAGCAGGCCCGGCTTCTCGGTGATCATCCGGTCGCCGTCGACCCAGACCCGGGTGCGGTGGCCGTCCGGGAGGAGCTCGTGGGTCGGCCGCCGTTCGCTGGACTCCCGGTCGTCGACGCTCCAGTGGTACGTGCAGCCGTACACGTCGTGGCCCTGCCCCTGGTCGTCCAGCTCCCGGCCGGTGGTGCGGCAGTCGGTCACGGTGGCCGCCACCGCGCGCGGCTCGTGCAGCCGCAGCCCGACCGCGTGGGTGGCCTGGGCGGCCGCGAACACGGTGCCCAGGGCCACCGCCAGCAGCAGCACCACCCCCACGACGGAGGCCGCGTAGTCGGCCGCCGTGACCCGGCGGCCCAGCGGCACCGAGGCGGCGACGCCTGCCAGCAGGGCCACGCCGCAGACCACCAGCCACCCCCGCCGGTCGCCCGGCGCGTCCTGCGACTCCGCCCACACCACCGGCGCGGCCGCCACCCCCAGCACCGCCACGGCCGCCACCACCCCCGCCGCGCACAGCCGCTGGAACGCGCTCCAGCGGCCGGAAGCCTCCCGCCCCACCCCCGACCCCTCCCCCCTACGGACCCCTCTCCCGTCCTCTTCCCGCCCACCGGCGCCGACCCACCCCGCGACCGGCTTCCGCTCCCGACCGGTGACCGATCCGCGACATCGTCACACCCACGGACCACCCGACGACCCACCCGCCCCGCGTCCACCCCGCGCCCGCCGGGCGGCCCGGCGGGCGCGGGGCGGCCCGATCACCAGCGGTCGTGCACCTGCGCCCGGATCCGCCGGTCGTACAGCCCCCGCACGGCCTCCAGCACGTCCTGCGGCAGCGGCGCCAGCTCGGCCGCCGCCGCGTTCGCCCCCGCCTGCGCCACGTTGCGGGCCCCGGGGATCACCGACGTGACGCCCGGCTGCTGAACGACCCAGCGCAGCGCCGTCTGCGCCGGGCTCGCCCCCTCGGGCGCCAGCGCCGCGAAGTCGGCCGCCGCCGCCACACCCGTCGCGAAGTCCACCCCGGAGAAGGTCTCGCCCTGGTCGAAGGACTCGCCGTGACGGTTGTAGGTGCGGTGGTCGTCCGGGGCGAACACCGTCCGCTCGGTGTAGCGGCCCGACAGCAGCCCCGACGCCAGCGGCACCCGCGCCAGGATCCCCACCCCCGCCGCCGCGGCCGCCGGCAGCACCTCCTCCAGCGGCTTGAGCCGGAACGCGTTCAGGATGATCTGCACGCTCGCCACCCCCGGACGGGCGATCGCGGTCAGCGCCTCCGCACAGGTCTCCACGCTGACCCCGTACGCGGCGATCCGCTCCTCGGCGACCAGCGTGTCCAGGGCGTCGAACACCTCGTCCGAGGAGTAGACCGGCGTCGGCGGGCAGTGCAGCTGCACCAGGTCCAGCCGCTCGACCCCCAGATTGACCCGCGAACGGTCCGCCCAGTCCCGGAAGTTCGCCAGCCGGTAGTGCTCCGGCCGCTGCTCCACCCGGCGCCCGAACTTGGTGGCGACGAACACCCCCGCGTCCGGCCGCTCCCGCAGGTAGCGGCCGATCAGCCGCTCGCTGCGCCCGTCGCCGTAGACGTCGGCGGTGTCGAAGAGGGTGACCCCGGCCGCCACCGAGGCGTCCAGCACGGCGAGGGCGTCCTCCTCCCGCACCTCGCCCCAGTCGGCCCCCAGCTGCCAGGTGCCCAGACCCACCACCGACACACTCCGGCCCGTCCGGCCCAGTACGCGCTGCTCCATGCGCCCGAGCCTCTCACGCCCCGCGACCCGCCGCCCCCGCGCGGACCGGCACCCCGGCCGGGGCTCCGAGCAGGCCCCCGAGCAGGCCCCCGAACGCCGTGGCGGCGCACTACGCTCGACAGCATGGGCACGCCCGGAACCCCCGACACCGACCACGCCGACCGGACCGGCCACGCCGGCCACGCCGGCCGGGCAGAGCAGGAAGACCGCGCCGACGGGCCCGACGGGCCCGGCCTGGAGGCCCTGGTGCGGCTGCTGGCCGACCGCGGCGCGGTGGTCCTGAGCGGGGCCGGCCTGTCCACCGAGTCGGGCATCCCCGACTACCGGGGCGCCACCGGCCGCCGCCGCACCGCCACCCCGATGACGTACCAGGAGTTCACCGCAGGCGAGGCCGCCCGCCGCCGCTACTGGGCCCGCAGCCACACCGGCTGGCCGGCCATCGCCCGGGCCCGGCCCAACGCCGGCCACCACGCCGTGGAGCACCTGCGCCGCACCGGCCGCGTCACGGCGGTCATCACCCAGAACGTCGACGGCCTGCACCGCGCCGCCGGCACCGGCGCGGCCGTCGAACTGCACGGCCGGCTCGACCGGGTCGTCTGCCTCGACTGCCGGCACACCACCGCCAGGGCGGAGCTCGACCAGCGCCTGGAGGAGCTGAACGCGGGCTTCCGCACCGCCGGGGCCGTGCTGCGCCCGGACGGCGACGCCCACCTGCCGCAGGAGGCGGTGGACGCCTTCCGGGTGGCGCCGTGCCGGGTGTGCGGGGGAGTCCTCAAACCCGACGTGGTCTTCTTCGGCGAGAGCGTCCCGGCGCCCCGGGTCGAGCAGTGCTACGAACTGGTCGGCGCCGCAAGCTCGTTGATCGTCCTCGGCTCCTCGCTCAGCGTCCTGTCGGGGCTGCGCTTCGTGCGCCACGCCGTCCGGGAGCGGATCCCCGTCGCCATCGTCAACCAGGGCGCCACCCGCGCCGACGAGCTCGCCGCCGTGCGCCTCGACCGGCCGCTCGGCCCCACCCTGACCGCGGCCGCCCGCCTCCTGGACGCCACCGCACCCTGACGGGCACCCGCCCCGCAGCCCCGCCGACCCGGCACCGGTCACCGGCCGACCCGCCCGCCCGGCCCCGATGTCACGTTCCCGCCCCCCGTCCGGTCCTCACGGTGACGAGGGGCGCGGCCGCCTGCCGCGCCGACGGACCGGAGGAAGGGAAAGCCACCGTGGAGACCGTGACCGTGGAGACCGTGACCGTGCGACGGGTCATCGAGGCACCGATCACCGAGGTGTTCGACTGGTGCGCCACCACCACCCACTACACCCGCTCCCCGTACGTGCTGCGGGCCCGGCTGGCCCGGCCCGGCGCGGGCGCGCCCTACGGGGTGGGCGCGGTGCGGCGGCACACCTGGCTGATCGGCTGGTTCGAGGAGCGGATCACCGCCTACCGCGCACCGCACGCCTTCGACTACACCGTCGACCGCAGCTTCCCGCCGGCCCGGCACGACTCCGGCCGGATGACCTTCCAGGGGGTCCCCGGCGGCACCCTGGTGATCTGGACGACGGGCTTCGCGCTGCCCGTCCCCGTCCTCGGCCCGGTGCTCGCGCGGCGGGTCGCCGGGCCCGTCATCGGCCACGTCTTCCGCGGCATCCTCGACGCCGCGGCCGCGGAGCTGGAGACCAGCCGGACCCGCCCGCCCCGCTGAGGAACCGCTGCTGGGAACCGCCGGGGGAGCCGCCCCGGCGGGCGCCCATTGCGGTTGGATCACGGCGTGTCCGATTCATCGGTCATTGGGGGGGAGTGCGCCGATTCATTTTGTTGGCAGTGTTGTCAACGAACTCTCATAATTCCTGCTGAGCCGCGTGACGGGCGGTCCGGAGAGCCTCGGCAGGGGGAGTGGTTCTCGCGAGGGCCCGCACGCGCCATTCCACTTTTCCCCGGGGGAGTTCCTTGTCCGCGCCCGAAAACGAAAGCGCCGCCGCCGAGCCGTCGGTTCCGGCCCCGTCGGCCGCACCGGCTCAGCCGGCCCCGTCGGCCGCACCGGTCGTTCCCGTCGAGCCGCCGGCCGCAGCCGAGCCGCTGCCCGCGGTCGAGCCGGCGCCCGCGCCCGCCCGCCGCCTGCCGCGCGCCGTCGGCGTCGCGCTGGCCACCGCCGGCCTGCTCGCCGTCACGGCGACCAGCGCCGCGGTGACCGTCGCCGTCGGCAAGCCGGACGCCCGCCCGGCCGCCGCCGCGCCGCCCGCCACGGCCGCCGCCACGGCGAGCGCCTCGCCGACCGCGAGCGCGAGCCCGACGCCCTCCGCGGTGCCGGTCCCGGTGCCGACCGCCGTCCCGACCACGCCCAAGCCGGCCAGCACCGTCAAGGGCACCGTCAGCGGCGGCAAGCACGAGGGCGACCTGCGCTACTTCCTGCTCCCCATCCCCGACGGCGGCGAGTCCTACGGGCCCGCGGACGGGATGACCATGACCAACGACGACGTCGCGGACCTGTTCGGCAAGCAGGACGGCATCATGGACATCCTCGGCTCGTACGGGTACAAGGAGGGCGCCTCCCGGATGTACCGCACGGCCGACGGCAAGGCCGAGGTGACGGTCACCCTGCTGCGCTTCAGCTCCACCGCGATGGCCACCGAGTTCGTCAAGGGATACACCGTCAAGTCGCAGGACCCGATCGACATCGACGGCGACCCGAACGCCCACGGCTACGTCAAGAAGCCCAGGCAGCAGGCGTTCACCGGCTCGATGACCGGCATCTCCAGCCAGGGCGACGTCCAGTACACGATCGACGTCGAGGTCAAGGGAACGCCCGACAAGGGGCTGCTGAACACCCTGATGAAGCGCCAGCGCGAGTGGCTCGCTGGCGGCTGAGCCCGCGCCGCCGCCCGTCCACCCCTGACGCCACCCCCTTCTTTCCCTCCTCTGGAGCCACCTCGTGACCACCGAACCCGCGGAGCCGTCGCCCGACGCCGCGCCCGCACCGGCCGCGCCCGCCGCACCGGCCGCGCCGCCCGCGCCCGCAGCGTCGCCCTGGGCCGCCCCGTCCGCCGAGACGCCCGCCGCCGCACCGCCGGCCGGGCCCCCCGCGCCGCCCGCATCGCCCTGGGCCGGGCCGCCGCTCGCCCCCGACTTCGCAGCGCCCGCCCCCGAGCAGGCGCCCCGCGCCCCGCGCCGCCCCCGCCCCGTCCTGCTGACGGTGTGCGGCCTGGTGCTGGGCACCCTGGCCGGCGGCGGCGTCGGCTACGCCGTGCAGGCGCAGCGCCCGCCCACGCCGCTGCCGCCGCTGCAGGTCGCCCGCCCGTCCTACCCGGCCGTCGTGGTCGACCCGACCGCCTTCGCCGCCGAGCAGCCCCGGCCGCTGGCCATCGACGGTGACCTGCTGAAGCTGCTGATGAGCGCCCCGCAGGGCAGCGGCCCCTGGGGCGACTACCCGGACAAGCCGTCCTGGGTGTCGGTCGGCGAGCTCGCCGAGCGCGCCGGCAACTCCGTGCGCGAGTTCAAGGACCTCAACTCGCGCGGCTTCCGGCGCGCGGCCGAGGTCGACTGGAAGAAGGACGACGTCAAGTACCGGGTCTCGCTGATCCAGTACGCGCCGGAGAACGCGAGCGAGGCGAAGCTCCGCGCCTCCCTCTCCCACCTCCTGTCGTTCGCCGACGGCGCCAACGGCGGTTACAAGGTGGAGGACCAGCCCAGCCGCTGGGCCGAGACCACCGACCAGTACTACTACGGCGTCGCCGTCGCCCAGCGCGGCACGGTGCTGATGTCGGTCGAGGTCTTCGGCACCAAGCCGGTGAACCCCGACGTCGTGAAGGACCTCGCCAAGCAGCAGTGGGAGCGACTGGCATGACCGAGAACACCGTGACCGGGGCCGAGCACCCCGAGCAGGCCCCGGCCGCCGCCCGCCCCGCCTCCCGCCGCCTGCTGCGCGCGGGCGCCGCGACCGCCGCGGCGGCCCTGGCCGGCGTGGCCATCGGCATCGGCATCATCAAGACCCAGTACGACGACCCGGCCCCGGCCGTCGCCGCCGGGCCGTCCGCCGCGCCCGCCGCCCCCAGCCCCACCGCGACCCCGTTCGGCGCCAAGTCCAACGGCAACCACTTCGGTTCGCTGCGCGACCTGCTGCTGCCCGTCCCGGCCGGCTACGAGCTGGGCCCCGACCAGGGCGGCTACGGCAACGACACCGAGCTCGGCGCCGAGCAGCTCTCCGACGAGCTGGACGCCGAACTCCAGCAGATCCCCAAGGACAAGCGCGACAAGCTCCGCTCCTACTGGGACGGCCTGCACGTCAAGGCCACCGGCGTGCGCACCTACCGCACCAGCGGCGACGACCTGGTCATCGGCCTGAAGCTGCGCCAGTTCAACCAGCAGGAGGTGCAGAAGCTCAACGAGTACACCGCGGTCTTCACCGGCGACACCGGCCTGTTCCGGATCGGCCCGGAGGTCCCGGGACACCCCGAGGCGCACTGCTACCTGATGCCGGCCCCGCCGTCCGCGCCGATCGACTACCTGGAGTGCTCGGCCGCCGAGGGCGACCTCCTGGTGGTGATGAACGCCGAGGGCGTGGCACCGCTGCCCAAGGACAAGATCGTCGCCCTCTTCACGATGCAGCTCGACCGTCTCGCCAGCCCGGGAGCGTCCGCATGACCGACCACGCCACCCCGCCGCAGCCGTCGCCCCAGCCGCCGTCCGAGCTGCCGCCGCCCCCGCCGGCCCCGCCCGCGGCCCCGGCCCTCGCTCCCCTCGGCACCTCCGAGGTCATCGGCACCGCCCCGCAGGCCCCCGCGGCCCCCGAGACGCCCGAGGAGCGCGAGGCCCGCCTCGCCCGGCGCACCCGCCGCCGCCGGGCCGCGCTGCGCTGGAGCACCGCCACCCTCGTGTTCGCCCTCGCCGGCACCGGCGCCGCCCTGGCCGTCACCGCACCGGAGCGCACCGACATCCCCGGCCTGGCCACCGCGAGCGACGGCCGCTACACCTTCCCGCCGCTGGCGCTGCCGCCCCTGCCCGCCGGCAAGAGCGCACCGGACCCGAAGGGCAAGGGCCTGCACCAGGCGGACCTGCGCCACCTGCTGCTGCCCACCCCCAAGGAGGCCGGCGGCCCGCTGACCGCCCCGACCTTCCCCGCCCCGAGCGCGCCGCCCTCCGCCGGCCCGTCCGCGAGCGCCTCCGCCAGTGCCTCCGCCCCGGCGAGCCCCGCGGCGAGCGCGACGGCGTCCCCCACCCCCTCCGCGACGGGCCCGGCGCCCGCCGACTGGGTGCCCTGCGACGCCGTCCTCGCCGAGCAGCAGAACCCCGCCGCGCTGCGCGCCCTGCTCGTGCAGGACGCCTGCCGCGCGGCCACCGTCCGCGAGTGGACGGCCTCGGACGGCACCCGCACCCAGATCCGGCTGCTGCGCTTCGGCTCCTCCGCCGAGTCCTGGGACGTCTTCTCCTCGCTGCGTTCGGACAGCCTGCCCAAGGCCCTGCCCGGCGTGCGGGTCGCCGCCCGCGAGGGCTGGGACGCCGTCCCGGGCATCGACCTGTCGACGAAGGAGACCTCGGTGAACGGCGCCAAGGGCACCCCGACCGCCCGCCTCGCCTACCTCTCCGCCTCCGACGTCCTGGCCGTCATCACCATGACCAACCCGGACGGCGTGCCCGCGGCGGCCTTCCGCCAGGTCGTCACCCTGCAGTCCGACCTGCTCGCCTGAGCCGCCGTCCGCCCACCTCCGGGCCGGACACCCCGGGCCGGCCACCCGCCGAGCCGACCACCCCGCGGTGGCCGGACGACGGGTGGCCGGCCCGTTGTCGGTGCGGGGTGCCACGATGCCCGGGCCGCTCGCGCCCCCTGCACCCGGTCGACGACGCCGAGGCCTACGCCGACGCCGTCCGCACGGCCGACCTCGCCTTCGACGCCACCGTCCTCGACGACCCCGACGACGACCCGGAGGACCACCCCCTCGCCAGCGGGGCCGTCGCCGCCCTCGACCGCCTGTAGCACCGGCGCCGGTGGCCGGACGGGCGGGGCGTCAGCGCATGCCGCCGGAGGCGAGGATGACGTCCCCGGTGATCCAGCGCGCGTCGTCGGACGCCAGGAAGGCCACCAGCGGGCCGTAGTCGTCCGGGGTGCCCGTGCGGCCCAGCGGGGTGTCGGCGATCGCCTGCGCCTCCTGGGCGGAGCCGGGGAACCCCATGGCCCTGGTGCCCTCGGTGTCCGACGGCCCGGGCATGATCGCGTTGACCCGGATGCCGCGCGGGCCCAGCTCCTTGGCCGCCACGACGGTGAACGCGTTGACGGCGCTCTTGGACGCGACGTAGAGCGAGGCGTACGGCGGGTGGGTGAGGGTGCCGGCCGTCGAGACGTTGATGATCGACGCGGCGTCGACGTCGTCCTGCGCGGCCAGGGCCTGCGTGGTGAGGATGGTGCCCAGCAGGTTCGTGGTCAGCTCGCGCTGGAACTCCTCCTCGGTGATGGCCGACAGCGGGGCGAAGGCGGCCACGGCCGCGTTGTTCACGAGCACGTCGACCGGCCCGTACTCCTCGCGCGCACGGTCGAACAGGCCGCGCACGTCGTCGCCGCGGGCCACGTCAGCCCGGACCGCGATCGCCCGGCCGCCCCCGGCGGTGATGTCCGCGACGACCCGCTCGGCGCCCGCCGCGTCCTCCCGGTAGTTCACCACGACGGCGGCGCCGGTCCGGGCCAGCGTCTTGGCGATCCCCGCGCCGAGACCCTTCGACGCTCCCGTGACGATCGCCGTACGGGCGTTGTTGCTGCTCACAGTGACTCCTCGAACGTTGGTGCCTGCGGAAGTCACCGTAGGAAAGCTGGTTACTGCAGGGAAGTACCTACTTTTTTGTAAGCTCATGAGGTGATGGAAACTCAGCACGTCGCGACGGCCGCCCGACTCCTGGCCCACGACACCTTCGACAACAAGTGCGCGCTCAGGCCGATCATGGACCAGACGACGAGCCGCTGGGCGACACTGATCATCTCGGCCCTCGTCGCCGGCCCGCACCGCTTCGCGCAGCTGCACCAACGGGTCGGCGGCATCAGCCAGAAGATGCTGTCGCAGAACCTCAAGGCCCTGGTCCGGGCCGGGCTCGTCGACCGCGAGGTCGCGCCCACCGTCCCGCCCCAGGTCACCTACGCCCTGACGGAACTCGGCGTCGGCCTGGCCGGGCCGCTGACCGAACTCATCCAGTGGTTCGGCCGGCACGGGGACGAGCTCCTCGCCGCCCAGGAGCACTACGACCGGCAGCAGGCGTCGCCGACCGCGTGACGGTGCGCCACCGCCGTCCGGCCGCCGGGCCGCCGTGGCCCGGTCCGCCGGTGCGTCATGGTCCCGTCGCGGTGTCCGGGTCCTGGTCCGGTGTGCGGTCGGGGCGCAGGGCCGCGGCCACGCCGCAGGCCGCCGCGGCCAGGCCCAGCAGGGCGAGGGGCCGGGACCACTCGCCCGCCGCGGTGGGGGCGAAGGCCACCGGCAGGACCAGCAGGGCGGCGCCGGCGGCGGCCACCGCGGCGAAGGGGCGGACGGTGCGGCGCCGGGGGCCGAGCGCGTCGAGCAGCAGCAGGTAGCCGATGAGCAGGACGGTCACCGCGAGCGCCCGCCACAGCGGCGGCTCGCCGAGGGCGGCGAACAGGACGGCCGCGGTGGGCAGGAGAGTGGTGCGGGTGGCGGTCAGGCGCGCCGGCCAGGTCACCGGGTGGGCGGCCGCTCCCTCCGGGGCCGGCACGGCCGCCCAGAGCGCGCCGACGGCGACGGCCGCGACGCCGATCGGCCCGAACCGGGCGGTCAGCGTGCCCTCCCCGGTGCCGGCGGCGGCGAGGGCGAGGGCGGTGCCGGTGCCGCGCAGCGCGGCGGACTCGAGCCGCGGGGCCCAGGCGGCCCGGTCGGTCCACCCGCTCCACCCGGTGGACGGGCCGGTGCGGGGGCGGGGGGCCGGTGCGGCCACCGTGCGCCGCACCGGCGGCTTCGGCGCCCGCCCGCCCGCCGGGCCGTGCGTCGGCCTGCCGACGGGCCGGCCGGTGGGCCTGCCGGTGGGCCTGCTGGTGGGCTCGTTCACCGGGCCGCTCCCGTGATCCGGCGGCGCAGCAGCGGCGCGAGGGCGAGGTCCAGCGTCCGGCCCGGGGTGTGGCGCACCACCGGGATGCCGCGGCCGCGCAGGGTGGCGCGCATCGCCTCGCGTTCGGCGTGCCACAGGCGCAGCGCGAGGGCGTCGGTCTCGTCGTCGGGGTGCGTCGCCGGTTCGCCGACCGGGATCTCCACCACGACGAGCGGGTTGCCGCGTTCGCGGACCTGGCCGAGGACGTCGAGGATGCGCTGGTCGGCGAGCGGGGTGAAGGCGTAGACGAGGGCGTGGGCGGGCAGGGCCGCGAGCGGCAGGGGCGGGAGGGTGCCGTGCCGGGGGCGGTCCTGACGGACCTCCAGCACGCTCTCGACCATCCGGTAGAACTGCCGGTCCCCGCCTGCGGCGGTGAGCCGGCGCAGCTGTCCGCCGACGGCGACCAGGCCGATGCGGTCGTGGCGGCGCAGGTAGGCGCGGGTCAGGCCGGTGGCGGCGCGCAGGGTCTCGTCGAGGCTGCGCAGCCCGGTGGTGGCGTCGTGGAAGTCGGCGAGGGTGTCCAGCAGGACGACGGCGTCGGCGGCGCGTTCGGCGGCGAACTGGTTGATCTGGACGGCGTCGCGGCGGGTGGTGGACGGCCAGTGGATGCGCCGCTGCCGCTCGCCGGGCACGTGGGGGCGCACGCCGACGACCTCGACGCCGGCGCCCTCGTGCGCGGTGGTGTGCTCGCCGATCCGCTCGGGCAGGCGCACCGGGATCGGGGTCAGGTGGGCGGCGCCGGGGACGGGGAAGACGTCGACGGTGCCGAGGTCGGTGCGCAGGGTACGGCGGGTCAGGCCGCCGGCGTCGGGCACGTCGAGGTCGAGGACGCCCAGGTGGCGCCGGCCCCAGCTGTCGGCGCGCAGGACCAGGTCGACGCCGGTGGCGGTGACGGTCAGGGCGTCCAGGGACAGGCCGGGGCCCAGGGCCACGACGGGTTCCAGCGCACCGATCCGCCCGTCGTGGTGGACGGCGACCCGCACGGTGACGGGCTCGCCCTCGAAGCAGCGCGCCGGCCGGGTGGTGCTCTCGGCGGACAGCCGGGTGGGGCGGCTGCGCCCGGGGGCGGCGAGGGCGAGCAGGACGGCGGGTGCGGCGGCCAGGGCGAGCAGCCAGGCGTGGCCGGTGGCCAGGGCGGCGAGGGCCGCGGCGGTGGCGACGGTGAGCAGGCGCAGGGTCTGCTCGCCGGCGCGCCAGTGTGGCGGGGGCGGGCTGTCGGGCAGGCCGGCGGCGTGGGCCCGGGCGCTGCGGGCGGCGGCCAGCGCCTGGGCGCGCAGGGTGGCGCGGTCCGGGGCGGGCGCTGCGGAGGCGGGGCTCCCGGGGCGGGCCGGGTTCACGGGGTGACCGCGCGGGGCAGGGTCTGCGGTGCCGGGACGGAGCCGACCAGGCGCGCCACCACGTCGTCCGCCTCGATCTGGCGCACCCACAGTTCCGGCTTGAGCGTGATGCGGTGGGCCAGGGCGGGGACGGCGAGCGCCTTGACGTCCTCCGGGGTGAGGTAGTCGCGGCCCTCCAGCATGGCGCGGGCGCGGGCCAGTTGGATCAGCGCGAGGCCGCCGCGGGGCGAGGCGCCGACCTGGATCTGCTGGTCCTTGCGGGTGGCGTCGACGAGGGCGATCACGTACTCGACCAGGTCGTCGTCGACCTCGACCCGCTCCACCGCGGCCCGCATGGCGAGGAGTTCGGCCGGTCCGACGACGGTCTCCAGCACCGGTTCGGGGGCCGCCCGGTCGATCCTGGCGCGCAGCATCGCAGCCTCGGTGGCGGGGGAGAGGTAGCCCATCCGCACGCGCAGCAGGAAGCGGTCGAGCTGGGCCTCGGGCAGGGCGTAGGTGCCCTCGTACTCGATCGGGTTGGCGGTGGCGATGACCAGGAACGGGTCCGGCAGGCGGCGGGTGACGCCGTCGACGGAGACCTGGCCCTCGGCCATCGCCTCCAGCAGGGCGGCCTGGGTCTTGGGCGGGGTCCGGTTGATCTCGTCGGCGAGCAGCAGCCGGGTGAACAGCGGGCCGGGCCGGAACACCATCTCGCCGGTGCCGCGCTCGTAGAACGGGGCGCCGGTGACGTCCGAGGGCAGCAGGTCGGGGGTGAACTGGATCCGGCGGAAGTCGAGGCCGAGGGCGGTCGCGAAGGAGCGGGCCAGCAGGGTCTTGCCGAGTCCGGGCAGGTCCTCGATCAGGACGTGCCCGCCGGCCAGGGCGCCGAGCATGACCAGGCGCAGCGCCTCGGGCTTGCCGACGACGGCCCGTTCGATCTCCGCGACCACGGCGCGGGCGAGCTCCCCGGCCTTCTGCGGGGTGAGCACGGGGACGGCCCCCGGGGCGGCTTCCGGGGCGGCTCCGGGGTCGGTTTCCCGGTGACCGGGACCGGCGGGGGCGGTGGCTGCGGTGGTGTCGGCAGGGCTGGACGGGGCGGGCATGGCTCTCCTGCGGAAACGATGCGGTGGGTGGTGGGCCCGGGGCCGGGTCTGTGGGGCGCCGGCCCCGGCGGGTTCAGGTCACAGCGACTCGAGCCGGTCGACGAGGGCGCGCAGGACCGCTGCCGGCAGGGGCCCGGCCGGGGCCGGCGCCGCGGGGTCGATCCACGGCCACAGCCGGGGCCCGAGGAGTTCGGCGGCCCGCTCGCGGTCGGCCAGCAGGTGCACGCCGTGGCCCTCCGCGAGCCGGACGGCGTACAGCCGCTGGAGGCGGGTGCGCAGCGGCCCGGTGTCGCCCTGCGGGTCGAGGCCCTGGCCGACGGTCCAGCGCCAGTCGCCGAGGCCGGGCTCGTAGGCCTCCAGCTGCCGCGGCCGGCGGCGCAGGGGGGAACCCGTCGTGCCCGCGCCGGCCACGTGGCGGGCGGTGAGCAGGGCGGCGGCGGCCAGCAGCACGGCCCCGGCCCCGGCGCCGGGCCAGCCGCCGACCAGGGCGCACAGGACCTCGGCGAGGACGGCGGGGACGGCCAGTTCGAGCAGGCTGTGGCGCACCGAGCCCGGTACGGCGATCCCGCCCTCGGCCCCGCCGTCCGGCTGCCCGTTCTGCCCGGCCGCTCCGGCCTGCCCGGCCTCTCCGGTGCGTCCGGTGCGTCCGGTGCGTCCGATCGTGGGTTCGCCGCTCATCGGTTCCCTCCCGTTGCGCCCGCTGCGTCCGCCGCCGCCGTCGGGCCCGCCCCGGCGGCGGGGTCGGCGTCCGCCCCGGCCGGGTCGGTGGCCGCGAGCCGTGCGGCGATGGCGTCCAGGGCGGTACGGGCCCGGCGCACCCGGGCGTCGTCCATCGGGTGGGTCGAGTACCGGGCCTCCCGGAACAGTGCGGTGAGCGCCCGGGCCGCGCCGGGGTCGACCCGGTCGTCGGACAGGGCGCGCTCCAGCAGCTCCGTCGGGCTCTCCCAGGCCTGCCGGGGCAGTCCGGAGGCGGCCAGCGAGCCCTCCATCGCCGCGTAGCAGGCGATCACCGCCGCCCGGGCGTCGTCCCCCTC
Organism: Kitasatospora sp. NPDC051705; assembly: GCF_044453265.1. NCBI lineage: Bacteria > Bacillati > Actinomycetota > Actinomycetes > Kitasatosporales > Streptomycetaceae > Kitasatospora > Kitasatospora sp. NPDC051705. Next base: position 166,235 of record NZ_JBITCO010000007.1, read on the forward strand.
CAGCGCCCTGCGACCGGAGGCGACGGCCTCGGCGAGGGCGGCCTCGGGGCCGGCCGGCGCGGTGGGCAGCGGCGGGGGCGCCGGGCGGCGGTGGATGCGCAGGTGCCGCAGCGCCCGCACGAGGACGAACACGAAGGCGGCGACCGCGGCCAGGGCCAGGGAGCCGACCAGCACCACGAACAGCACGCCGAACCCCGGGTCGTCCGCCGGCTTCACCGGGGGCGGGGGCGGGCCCGGGGGGAGGTCCGGGAGGGGCAGCGGCGGCGGCAGCTGGGGCGCGTCGAGCGCCGCGGGCGCGGTGCGGCCGTGCAGGACCAGCAGCAGCACCGGCACCGCGGCGGCGGCCAGCGGCAGCAGGACCATGGCGGCCTCCCGCAGCCGTTCGGCCCGCGGCGTCGGCCCGGCCAGGTGGCGCACCTCCTCGCGGAAGCGCACGGCGAACCGTCCGACCAGGGCGGCCCAGCCGATCCCGATCAGTACCACGAAGCCGACGGCGCCCACCGGCCCGGTGGCCGCCGTGCCCAGCAGTCCGCCCTCGGGGCGCAGCGCCGCCGCGGCCGTCAGCAGTCCGACGACGACCAGCAGCGCGGCCACGTGCCGGCCCCCGGGCCCGCGTGTGCGGCCCATGTGAACCCCCCGGTTCCCCCTCGTGGCGCGCTTCCCGGCGCGCCGGTCCTGCAGCGTCGCACACCGACCGTCACGGTGTCACCTGCCGTCACTCCCGTCACCGCCGCCCCACCGGTCCGGCCCCGGCCCCGGTGCGGGGCCTGCGTAAGGATCCGGGTACGGGCCGGGGCGCCGGGGTCTCAGCCGGTGGTCTGCCCGGGCCGGCCCGGCACCCACAGCGGCACCGGGGTGCCGCACGGCATGGACCGGGCGGCCTCCGCCTCCAGCCACTCCTCGGCCCGCCCCGGGTCCCCGTCGCACAGGTCGACCAGCGCGGCCGCCGCGATCCGGGCGCAGGACAGCATGAGCGCCAGGGCGTCCTGGCGGTGGTGGTGCTCGCGCACGTACGCCTCGGCCCGCTCGTCGATGCGCCGCCCGTGGGCCTCCCGGTCCGCCACCGCGGCGGGCCCGTCCTCGGCCCAGGCGGCCTGCACGCCGTGCCAGACCAGGGCCAGCGCCGCCGGCTCGGCCGGGTGCGCCACCTCCTCCCGGCGGGCCTGCTCCCGGGCCTCGGCGGAGCGTCTGCCCAGCCACTCCAGCGCCTCCGCGCCGTCCCCGTGGCGGGCCCGCAGGACCAGCTCGCCCGCCCGGTAGGCCACCGAGCGCAGCACCTCTCCCGCGGGCACCCGAAGCCCGGGCGCGGCCGAGCCGCCGAAGGCCAGCCACGCGTCCGCGAACGAGGCCGCCCGCACCCGCCCCAGCCAGCCCGGCGCCCCCGAGGCCCCGTCCTGCCACTCCTGCGTACCCAGACGAACCAGGCCCACGGCGGCGAGCCGCACCGCGTCCCCGTCCAGGCCGAGCAGCCTTCCACTCCTCACCACACACCCCCACCAGCGGTCATCAACCCGTGACGGCACATCCCACCACAGAGGGACGCGGACGAACTAGAGCGGGTGGCGGTGCGATTTTTCACCCCACGCATCCGGGCCGCCCGACCGGGGGCCCGGCGGGGGCCTGCCGATCCCGCCGCCCCGGCCCCCGGGCGCGTGCCCGGGGACGGGGCTCGCTACGGTGGCGGCGGTCATGGCGGGGCGGTGAGCGGGGGGCGCGTGCAGCGGTGGCAGCGGGGTGCGGTCGTGACCTGGGCGGTCCTGGTGGCCGGGGGCGGCGCCGGGGTGCTGCTCCTCGACGACGGCGCCGACAGCACCCCGCAGCCGGCCCCGCCGGCCACCCCGGCCCGCACCCCGTCCGTCCACGCTCCGGGCGACCCCTGCAGCGGCCCCGACGTGATCTGCGCCGTCACCGTCCTGCCGGCGCCCTGACCACCCCGCCGACCGGGGGACGCTGCGGCGGGTGCGCCGCCGGGGCGCGGTGACGGAGCGTCAGGCGTGCTCTCCTCGACGGGCACCCGGCCATCGCCGACCCGCAGAGGAGAGACCATGCCCCGTCAGACCCGAACCGCCCGGCGCCCGCGCGCCGCAGGACGCGCCGCTGCCGCCGCCGCGGCCTGCGCCGCCCTGGCCCTGGTGGCCGCCACCCCGGCCGGCGCCGTCGCCCCACCGCTGTCCGACCCGCGGATCATCGCCCACTTCGACCTGGCCCAGGGTCAGCAGCCGGAGAACATCGCCCTCGAACCCGACGGCTCCGCCGACCTCACCCTGTCCTTCGCCCGCCAGATCGCCCGGGTCGACCCGGCCGGGGCCCTCACCGTCCTCGCCACCCTGCCCGCCCCCGCCCACCCGAACACCCCGCTCCTGGGTGCCGCGATCGTCACCGGCATCGCCCGCGCCCACGACGGCACCCTCTACTTCGGCTACGCCACCGGCACCGACGACCTGCACGGCATCTGGCGGCTGTGCCCGGGCGGGACGCCCGAGCGCATCGCCGCCCTGCCCGTCACCGGCTTCCCCAACGGCCTGGCCCTCGACGAGCACGAGGGCCGCCTCTACACCGCCGACTCCGCGCTCGGCGTGGTCTACGCGGTACCGGCGGCCGGCGGCACCGCGACGACCTGGTCCGACGACGCGTTGCTCAAGCCCGTCACCGCGTTCGGCGCCAACGGCCTGAAGGTGCACCACCACGCCGTCTGGGTCGGCAACACCGACACCGGCCAGCTGCTGCGCATCCCCGTCCGCCGGGACGGCTCGGCCGCGCCCGCCCGCGTCCACGCCGCGGGCCTCGACGGCATCGACGACTTCGCCTTCACCGGACACGGCGACGACCTGATCGCCGCCCTGAACGCGCCCGACGAGGCCGTCGAGGTGACGGCGGACGGCAGCCACCACACCGTCCTGACCGGCGCCGACGGCCTGTCCAACCCGACCTCGGTCGCGGTGCGCGGCGGGACGGTCTACGTCCCCAGCGCGGCCTACTTCACCCGCACCGACCCCAACCTGCTCCTCGCCGACCTGCACCGCTAGGGCGTGTCTTGTGGATCACTGCCGGGGTCGCGACGCCAGGGCACGCACTCCCCCAGCCTTCGGCCGGGGGTACCCCCACGCCGCGTTGTCGTCGGTCGCCGATGGCCCCCAGCCTGGCGGCCGGGAGGTGCCCCCACCGCATGGACTCTCCCCCAGCCTTCGGCCGGGAGGTGCCCCCATCCTCCGCCTTGCGATGCACGCACCCTGACGCCGCGACCTATCCGACAAGATCCACAAGACACGCCCTGGGCCCCGGCGGCCGGGGTCCGCGTACCGGGGAGGGTGTCCGGCAGCGGAGCCGGACACCCTCCCTCGCCCGCACTCCCACGGGGAGATCGTCGACCTGCCGGGCCGCTGCTCGGGCGCGGCGCCCGGTGCCGAACGCGGCGGGCGGGGCGGGCCGCCAGGACGCCGGTGTGAACGCCGCCGTGCAGCAGCCGGGTTCACCGTGACCGTCACGGATCCGCCCGCTCCGCCCGTCCACCCGCCGGCCGTTGCACGGGATCCCGGCCGGCTCCCCGGCGGCGCCGCGGCCGCCGGCCCGTGACCGGGCGTCAGGCCCGGACCGGTTGGGGCCGGAACCGGGTGGCGCGGGAGTAGACGGCGGTCACGCACGCCTCGAAGGCGGCGATGGCGAGCAGCGCGGGCCCGGCGCCCGACCGCAGCAGCAGCGCGCCGAGCGCCCCGCCGACGAACATCCCGAGGACGGTGGCGCTGCGCCGGGCCCGGACGAGGACCAGGCGCGGGGACGGCGCGGTGTGGATCGACAGCACGTCCGCCAGCAGCTTGACCAGGGTGATCTGCGCGACCGTGGTCGGCATCTCGGGGACCCCGGCCTCCAGCATCCCGCGGCTGCGCCACCCCATGGCGCCCGCGACCAGCGCGGCGACGAGGGCCTCGGCACCGCCGGGCAGTGCACCGGTGCCGCCGACCGCGGTGGCGTACCCGCCGGCGGCGGCCAGGGCCGCGGCCTCGGCGGCGAGGACCAGGACGAGCCAGCGCCGCCCCCGCCCGCTCGCCCGGGCGATGACGCTGTTCGCGGCCGCGGCCCCGATCACGAAGGAGGCCACCGCCTCGGCGGGGCGGGCGACCGGAATCCCGGCGGTCTGCGCGGCCCCGAAGCCGAGCAGCAGGACGTTTCCGGTGGCCAGCGCGGCGAAGGCGTGCCCGAGGCCGAGGAAGGTGACGGCGTCGACCGCGCCCGCGCTGACGGTCAGGGCGGACATCACCAGGCTGATGCGGACCTGGCTCCGGGTGGGATCGGCGGGCACGCCGTCAGTGTGCCCGGGGCGCCGGCCCGGTACGGGCCGTGACACACCGGCCGCGGGTGGCGCACGGCCGGGGGCGCGTCCTGCGGGTGGCGGACGGCCTGCGGGCGGCGTCGCCGCTCAGCGCGTTCCCGCGGCGTCCCCGCCCCCGCCGACGGTGCCCGCGGTGCGCTGGGCGTCGAGGCGGCCGTGGGCGTCGGCCCAGGTGATCGGGAGCTGCTCGACGGGGGTCTGCCAGAAGGTGAAGGTGGACTCCCGCATGGTGCCGCGCAGGCCCCGCATCACGCTGCGGTGGGGTTCGGCGGCGGCGAAGGCGTCGAGGGCCTCGCGGCTCTCCCAGGCGGACAGGGTGTAGAAGGTCCGGCGCAACGGGCGGGCGATCAGAGAGCCGCCGAGGGCACCGGGGGAGCGGCGCAGCTGGCGCCAGACGGTCATCGACCGGGCGAAGAAGCGCGGGACGTCGGACAGCGACCGGACCTCGAACCGGGAGGCCATGACGATCGCCGAGGTGCCGGGGGTGGCCGGGTTCGGGGCGGTCCAGGGCAGCGTGGGCATGGCTGATGCTCCTCGGGGAGGGGTCGGCGCCACATTGGGTAGTGGCACTATCTATGTTAGACAGTACCGGTATCCAAAAGCCAGGGGAGAACGCGCCCCGGGGAAGACGAAGCCAGAGGAAGGCCGGTGCAGCAGCAGTGCGCATCTCCGAACTGAGCCGCCGCAGCGGAGTCCCGACCGCGACCATCAAGTACTACCTGCGCGAGGGCCTGCTGCCGCCCGGCCGCGCCACCGCCGCCACCCAGGCCGAGTACGACGAGACCCACCTGCGCCGCCTGCGCCTGGTGCGCGCGCTGATCGGCCTGCGCGGACTGAGCGTCAGCGCCACCAAGGAGATCCTCGGCGCGGCCGCCGCCCACGGGGGGGAACGCCACCAGGTCCTCGGACTCGTCGTCGGCGCCCGCCCGGCCGACGAGGACGCGCCACCACCGGCCCCCGCCCCCGGCGCCGCCGAGGTGGACGCCCTGATCGACGGACTCGGCTGGGAGGTCTCCGCACACGCCCCCGCCCGCGCCGTCCTCGGCGAGACCCTGGAGACCCTGCGCTCCCTCGGCGAGGAGGTCTCCGCGGACGCCCTGCGCGGCTACGCCGCCCTCGCCGAGCGCACCGCCGCCCTCGACCTCGACCAGCTCGACCCCGACGCCGACCCCCTCGACCAGGCCGAGAGCGCCCTGCTGCGCACCATCCTGTTCGAACCCGCCCTGCTCGCCCTGCGCCGTCTCGCCCAGGAGAACGAGTCGGCCCGCCGCAACACCTGACCCCCTGTGGGAAAGCCGGCTGCCGGAGGGCGGGGTGCCAGGGGCCGGGCCGTCAGGCGGCCGGGGGCGGGGTCCAGGAGGGGGCGCGGCCGGTCAGGGTGAGCAGGCGCTCCATCGGGGTGGCGGCGGACGCGGCGACGGGTGGGCCGAACAGGCCGGGGAGGCCGTCCGGGTGGGCCTCGGCGACCGTGCGCACCCAGGCCGTGGCGGAGCCGATCGCCGGGGCGAGGGCGGGCAGGTCGCCGGGGAAGCGCTGCCCGGTGGCCACCGCGAGGTCCCAGCCGTGGACGAGCACCTCGTCGATCGCGGCGGCCCCCGCGACCTCGGCCGGCATCTCACCGCCGCCCACCGTCGCGGTGCCCGTCCAGGCCCCGGCGGGCTGCCAGGCTTCCGCCAGGGCGGCGAGCCGGGCGGGCAGGCTCTCGCGCCAGTCCCGGTCCAGCCGGGTGGCGTCCGGCACCCGGGCCCCGCCGCCGTCGGCCCGGACGGTCTTGGCCGCGGCGTCGTGGAACGCCTCGCTGAGGCCGGCGAGGTGGTCCAGCAGTTCCCCGACGGTGAGCGGGCCGCAGGGGGTGGGGGCGGTCAGCTGGTCGTCCCGCACGCCGCGGACCAGGCCGGCCACGACGGCAGTGGCCGGGCGCAGGTCCGTCCGCATCCCGGCCTCTCCGGGGGAAGGTGCCGTCATCGAAGCTCGCTCCTCGGATGTGCGGATGTGCGGATGTGCGGGCGGACGGGCGGACGGGCGGACGGGCGGGCGGGGCAGGGCCGTCAGGCGGCGGGCAGGCCGGCGTAGGCCCGTATCGCGGGGCGGTCCTGCGGCAGCCCCCAGGCCCTCAGGATCTCCAGGAAGTTGCCCCACCGCCAGGTGGGTTCGTCGAGGTCGGCCAGGGTGCGGACCAGGCGCCGGCGGCGTTCGTCGAGCTCGGCGAAGGGCGGCAGCGGCCCGGGGCGCGGCGGGCCGAACGCCAGGCGCAGGGCCGCCGTGGTGACGGCGAAGGCCGCGGGGCCCGACGTCCGGGCCAGGCCGTCGATGACCGCGTCCAGGGCCTCCTCGGGGTGGTCGGCGGCGAGCAGGGTGAGCGAGGCGGCGGCGTAGCCGCGCAGGTCCCCCTCGTGGAAGGCGACGCCGGGCGCGCCGGGCTCCGGGGGATCGGCCTCGGCGGCCGTCAGCTCGGTGAGCACCGCCGCCCCGAGGCCCTGGTCGGCCTCCCCGGTGCCGGCCGTGGGGGTGCTCGTGAGGCGGGCGAGGGCGACGGCGGCCGCCCAGCGCAGCAGCCCGTCGGGGGAGGCCAGGAAGGGGCGCAGACGCGGCACGAGCGGGGCGTCGCCGAGCAGCCCGACGGCGACCAGGGCGGTGGCGGCGACGGAGGAGTCCGGCCCCCCGGCTCCTTCGCCCCCGGAGCCGTGGGCGTCCAGCAGGGCGAGCAGGAGCGGCAGCGAGTGCGGGGCCTGCTCGGGGAACCAGGCCAGCAGGTACGCCGTCGCCGCGCGCACGCCCGCGTCGCCGTCCGCCAGCAGTGCGGCCAGCCGTGGCACCTCGGCGCGGACGGCGTCGTAGGCGCCGAGCTCCGCGTCCACCGAGCGCAGGTGCTCGTCAAGGTCGAACGTGCGGCGCCGGAACTCCCGGACGCGGCGCTCGCCCTCGTCGGGGGCCGCGGCGACCCAGGCGTCGAGCTCGGCGAGGACCGCCGCCCCGTCCTTCGCCGCCAGCTCGGCCCGCTCGTGGCGCCACTGTGCGATCGCCACCCCCGCGGGCAGGTGCGCCTCGTCGTAGCCGATCGCCAACGAGGCCAGCAGGCCGAGGACTTCGGCCCGGCCGGGCAGCGTGGCGTCCACGGCCAGCCGGGCCAGGAAGGGCACCGCGACGGCCGAGGCCGGATAGCGGCTGCCCTGGTGGAAGATGTTGCCGTACAGGGCGCCGAGCGCCCGGTCGCGTTCGCGCTCCCCGGGCCCGCACAGGGCGCGCAGCAGCCCCGGTACGTCGCCCGCCCCGCCGTAGGCGTGGTCGAGGCCGGCCCAGTCGATCGCGTCCAGGCCGTCCAGGGGATCCGTGGTCGTGCTCCTCATGCCCGGCACTGTGCCACGCGTCACTGACATCCGACCCGCCGTCAGACCGTAGGCGTCAGGCCGCGGCCCGGTCGGTCGCCCGGTCGGCGGCGTGGTGCCAGGCGGCGGTGACCGCGGCGTGGGCGGTGGCGGTGGCGGCGGCCGGGTCACCGGTCAGCCGCAGCGGGGCGCCGAGGTGGACGTGCAGGGCCGGGCGGCGGACGGGGGCGGTGGCCAGGCCGGCGAGCTGCTTGAGCGGGCCGCCGGAGGTCAGGCGCCGGGAGCCGGCCTGCCCGAGCGGGACGACGGGCGCACCGGTGGCCGTCGCGAGGCGGGCCAGGCCGCTGCGGAACGGGCGGGGCGGCTGCTCGCCGGAGTCGCGGCGCCGGGGCAGGCCGCCCTCGCCGTAGATCAGCACGATCCGCCCGGCGGCGAGCGCCTCGGCGGCCCGGTCCAGGGCATCGGCCGCGTGCGCGGTGCCGCGGTGGACGGGGATGTGGCCGTCGTGGCGCAGCAGGCGGCCGAGCACCGGAACCCGCCACAGGCCGGCCGTGGCGAGGACCACCGGCCGGGCGCCGAGCCGGTGCAGGGCGGCGAGGACGACGGCCGGGTCGCCGAGCGAGGTGTGGTTGGCGGCGGCGATGCTTCCGGGCGCGAGGTCGGCGTCGGGGTCGCTGGTGATCCGCAGGGGCCCGAAGGCGGGGACGAGCAGGGCGGCGGTACGGCTGAGCATGACGGATCCTGATCCTCCGACGGTCGGATGAGCCGTCCACCAGTGTTCGCCGTCGCGCCCCGGCGCACCTGAGTACGCGTACTCAAACCGGACCCCCGCCGCTCCCTCACCTGCCCGGTGCGGCGGCTTCGAGCTCCTCGACGGTGCCGGACATGACGGTGCGCAGGTGCTGCGTGAGGTGTTCGACCGGCCAGTCCCACCAGGCCAGGGCGAGCAGCCGGGTGACGTCGGTCCGCTGAAGCGGGTGCGGATGAGCCGGGCCGGGTTGCCGCCGACGATGCCGTAGTCGGGGACGTCGTCGACGACGACGGAACCGGAGGCGACGACGGCGCCGTGGCCGATGCGGACCCCGGGCATCACCAGGGCGCCGTGGCCGAGCCAGACGTCGTTGCCGACCACGGTGTCCCCGCGGGTGCTCGCAGCTCCTGCGGTCCGGTGCCCGGGCACCGGCCGGTCCGGCCCGGCGAGGGCGCGCGCCCGGCCGCTCCGCCGGGCGGGGCGCGGTTCAGCCGGGCGGGTCCGCGCAGCGGCGCAGCACGACGCCGCGGCGGAAGCGCACGCCGCCGGGCAGGTCGAAGTGCCCCTGCCGGCCGGCCACCGGGATCCGCTCGACGGCCACCCCGGCCTTGGCGGTGCAGGAGCCCGCCCGCACGGCCACCAGCCGGCCCCCGCGCACCACCGCGATGATCCCGCTGAGGTCGAACTCCACCTCGATGTCCACCGCGAGGGTGCCGACCGACACCCCGTCGACCAGCACCTTGACGCTGGGGTGGTGGACCGAGCGGATCCGGTGGTCCAGCAGTGCCACGACCTCCTCGCTGCCCGGGGCCGCGCAGGTGCTGCGGGCGGCGGCGGTGAGCGCCGCGTGGGTGCGCCAGCCGCCGGCCAGCAGGTCGATCATGTCGAGCCCCAGGAAGCCCTGGACGACGCTGGCGACCTCCTGCTCGGCGGCCCGGGCCAGCGGCCGGCCCAGGCCGGTCAGGGCCTGCAGCGCCCCCTCGCGGTGCAGCGAGTCGGCGAACGGTTCCACCGCCCCCAGGAAGGTCCCCAGGGCGTAGGGGTCGTCCGTCGAGACGGTCGTCACGGGGTGCTCCCTCGGTCGTCGGGCGGTTCCTCGAGGCTCTGCCGGCCCGGGTCCGGGCGCGGTTCCAGTCGGACGACCCGACCCGTCCGGGTGTCCCCGCCCCGCTCGGTCTCGGTCAGCTTCGTCTCCATGTCCCACCGGGCGCCGATCTCGGCCGTCACCCGGCCCGGCGTGCCGGACGTGCCGGAGGGCGTGCCGGACTGTGCGCCGGCCGGGCGGCGCCCGCGGACCAGGTGCCGCAGCGCGAGCGCCGCGAGGGCGGCGGTGGCGAGGGCGGCGCCGAGCACGATCCAGGTCGTGCGGTCCGACCCGGGCTGCGGGACCTGCCGGGCGACGAGGACCGGGACGGTCTGGGTGACGGCGTGGGTGTCCGCGCACTCCACCGTGATGGTGTGCGGGCCCAGGGGTGCGTCCGGCGGGATGGTGGCGCGGGCGTGGACCCGGCCCGAGCCGTCGGCCTGGATCGGGTGCGACCTGGGGCCGCCGTCCCAGGAGAGCACGACCCACGGCGGACCGCCGCCCCGCGGGCAGCCGTCCGTCGGGCCGGACAGGGAGAGCGCGGTGCCGGGGGTCGCGGTGGACGTCCCGTCGGGCTCGCGGGAGGTCGGCCCCGGCGGGGTCGGGGTGACGGGCGGGGTCGGTGCGACGGCCCGGACGCGGACGCGGGCGGTGGCCGCGATGCCCGCCTCCGACCCGCAGGAGGCCCGTACGTCGTGGTCGCCTGCGGCCGCGTCGCGGGGCACGGTGACGGCCGTGGCGAAGCCTCCGCCGCCGTCCGGCCGCCCCTGGTCGGGCAGCGGCGTGCCGTCCCAGGTCAGGGCGGCGGTGTCGCCGGCGGGGCAGGCGAAGCCGGCGCCGGTCACGGTGATGCGCGAGCCGGCCGCGCCCTGCGGCGGATCGGCCGTCAGGGTGGCGGGTGCGACGGTGAGGACGGCGGTCGCGTCGGCCCGGGTGGCCGGCCCCTGGCAGGTGGCCGTCACCGTGTGCGGGCCGGCCCCGGACCCGGGCGGGACCTTGATGGTGCCGGTGGACGGGTTGTCGCCGTCGACCCCGATGGTGGCGAGGACCCCGGCCGGGTCGTCCCAGGTGACCTGGACGATGGTCGGGCGCTTGGTCTTGGAGGTCCGGCAGGCGCCGAACCCGGAGACCGTCACCTGCACCGTTCCGAGCTGCGGTGCGCGGGCCGGGACCAGCCCGAGGGCCGGCTGCCGGGTGCCGGACCCGGTGTCCGAGGGCGACGTCGGGGCCGGGGTCGGGGTCGCAGGCGGGGTCGACGGTGCGGGCGGTGTCGAGGGGGAGGGTGACGGGGTGTCCGCCGGGGCCGCGGGGGCCGCGACCATCGCCCGGGCCGCGACCGCCGACACGGCGGGGAGCGCCGCCGGGGCCGGGACCGCCGCCGGGGCCGGGTAGGCGGCCGGGGCGAGGGCGGCGAGCAGCGCGACGAGGCCGGCCGGCACCACCTTCACCAGCGACTCCGTTCGTCTCCCGGCCCCCGCGGCCCATTCTCGCCGCCGCCCCGCCCGCCCGCAGTGCTCCGCACACGTCCCACCCCCGTTTGCCGCCATCCCGCACTCCCACGGCCCATCCCGGCATCCGGACGGCGCAGCGGCGGGGCGCCCCGCCGCCGCGCGGAGCGGCCCCGGCGGCGGACGGCGGGTGGCGGGGGCCGGGGGAGGAGGGGTGCGGCGGCCCGAGGACGGCCCGAGGACGGCTCCGCGGTGGTCCCGAGGGCGGTCCCACGGTGGTCCGGTGACGGAATCCGGCGAGATTCGGCGAGGGCCCCGGCCCCCGGCCGGGCCACGGATCCGGCGACACTACCGGCTATGGATCTGCTGTCCCTGCGCTACTTCCAGACCGTCGCCCGCCACCAGCACATCAGCCGTGCCGCGGAGGAACTGCGGGTCGCCCAGCCGTCGGTGAGCCGCACCATCATCCGGCTCGAGTCCGAGCTCGGCCTGCCGCTGTTCGACCGCCAGGGCCGGCGGATCCGGCTCAACGAGCACGGCGCCGCGTTCCTGCGCAGGGTCGACCGGGTGCTGACCGAACTCGACGACGCCCGACGGGAGATGACCGACGCCGCCGTCGCCGGACCGGGCCGCCTGGCCGTCGCCGCCGAGACCCTGCCGCAGCTGGCCGGGGCGCTGGCCGCCTTCCGCGCCCACCGCCCCGGGGTGCGGGTGCACCTGTTCCAGGCCCCGGTGGGCGCGATGCGCCGCCATCTGCGCTCCGCCGAGGTCGACTTCGCGCTCGCCTCCCAGCCGCTGGCCGGCCCCGACCTGTGCGCCGTGGAGCTGCTGCGCGAGGAGGTGCTGCTGGCCGTGCCGCCCGGGCACCGGCTGGCCGGCCGCGAGAGCGTCACGGTGGCCGAACTGGCCGACGAGGACTTCGTCAGCACCCGCGCCGGGCACTGGCAACGCGCCCTGCTGGAAAGGCTGTTCGCCCGCGAGGGGCTCACCCCGCAGGTGGTCTGCGAAGGCGACGAGGCGGCCGCCACCTCGGAGCTGGTCCGCGCCGGACTCGGTGTCGGTCTGATGCCCGAGGTGGCCCGGCGCGCCCTCGGCGAGGACGGCCCGGTGGTCTGGCTGCGCCTGGACGCCGCGCACTGCCACCGGACGCTGACCCTGGTGTGGCGCCGGGAGGCCTATCTCTCCCCGGCCGCCCAGGACTTCCGCCGCCTGGCGGTCGAGCACTTCAGACCCGGGGGAGACCCGGCGCCCGGCAGTGGCGGCGGGCCGGACGGGGGCGTCGTGCCGAGCGGGATCCTCATGCCCGAGGAGGCATGAGCACATGCTGCAACAGGTCGTGGAAGGCATGAGCGGGCGGCGTTAGCGTCGAAGGCGCCCACCGGTTCCTCGACCACGAGGGGGAGACACCAACGATGACCCGGCCCCGCACCTCCACGCACACCACGCACACCGCACCCGGCCCGAGCGGCCCGAACAACCCCGACGGACCTGCCGGCCCGAGCGGCCCGGACGCCCCGGGGCAGGCCGCCGGCGGCTACGTCGAGGCCCTCCTCGCCGCCCTGGCCGCCGACCCGCACCGCCCGGCCGTCACCACCGCCGAAGGGCGCGTCGTCACCGCGGCCGACCTGCACGACCAGGTCCACCGCCTCGCCGCCGAACTCGCCGAGCGCGGCGTGCGCCGCGGCGCCACCGTCACCCTGCTCACCGGCAACACCGTCGAGGCCCTCGCCGCCCGCTACGCCGCCAACCTGGCCGGCGCCCGGGTGGTCAGCCTCTACGAGGGCATGAGCTCCTCGACGATGGCCCGCATCATGGCCGGCACGGACTGCTCCCTCCTCCTGGCCGACGGACAACGCCACGACACCGCATGGGACCTGCAGCAGATCCCCGGCGCCCCGCAGCTGCTCTGCCTGGGTCCGGACGGCGCCGCCGAGGACGTCCTCGCCGCGGCCGCCCAGCGCCCCGCCCACCCGTTCGACGGCCCGGCCGGCCCCGACGACGACTGGTGCATCCGCCACACCGGCGGCACCACCGGAATCCCCAAGGGCATCCGCACCACCCACGCCGCCTACCGCCAGGTCCTCGACCAGCCCCTCACCGGCGCCGGCGACCCGCCCCGCTACCTGGCCTGCACCTCGCTCGCCCACCTCGCCGGCATCTTCACCGACCTGACCCTCCACCAGGGCGGCACCGTCGTCCTGCACCACGGCTTCGACCCCGCCGACGTGCTCGCCACCATCGCACGCGAACGCATCACCCACACCTGGCTGCTACCACCGCTGCTCTACCGGCTGCTCGACCACCCCGACCTGCCCCGCACCGACCTGTCCAGCCTGCGCCGCATCACCTACGGCGGCACCGCCGCCTCCCCGGCCAGGCTGCGCCAGGCCGCCCACGCCCTGGGGCCCGTCCTCTACGGCTACTACGGGCAGGCCGAGACCCAGCACATCACCCAGACCCTGCCCGGCGACCAGGAACGCACCGGCCGCGGTGGCCACCTGACGGTCGGCCGGGCCCTGCCCGGCGTGGAGATCGCCGTCCGGGACGCCGACGGCGCCACCCTGCCCGCCGGCGAACCCGGCGAGGTCCAGGTGCGCTCGCCGTACGTGATGACCGGCTACTGGAAGCGGCCCGAGCTGACCGCCGAGGTCCTGCGCGACGGCTGGGTGCACACCGGCGACGTCGGCTACCTCGACGAGGACGGCTACCTCTACGTCGTCGACCGGATCAAGGAGATGATCGTGGTCGTCGGCGGCCACGTCTACCCGGCCGAGGTCGAGGAACTGCTGCTCAGCCACCCGGACGTCGCCCAGTGCGTGGTCTTCGGCGCCCGGGACGCCGACCGGGCCGAGCACGTCCACGCCGCCGTGGTCCCCGCCCCCGGCCGCCGGCCCACCCTGGGCGAGCTGCAGGAGTTCGTCACCACCCGCAGGGGCCGCCTCTACGCCCCGCACGCCCTCCACCTGCTGCCCGCCATCCCCCTCACCGCCGCGGGCAAGCCCGACCGGAACCAGCTGCGCACCCGCCTGCCCGCCGCCTGACCCGGCCCGGACCCGCCGCCCGTCCCCCTCTTCGCATCGGGCGCCCGCACCGCTACTGTTCGGTAACCAAGGCGCCGCGCCCCACCGCGGCGCCGCACCCGAAGGAGCGGCAGTGGCGGAACCGACGGCAGTGACGCACGAGACGGCGTCCCAGACGCCCGCCCGCCTCCTGGGCGCCCTGCTGGTCTCCGCGGGGATCGCCCACTTCGCCGCGCCCCGCCCCTTCGACGCCATCGTGCCGCGGGCCCTGCCCGGCAGCCCCCGGGCGTGGACCTACGCCAGCGGCGCGGCCGAACTCGCCGTCGGCGCCGCCGTCCTCGCCCCGCGCACCAGGTCGGCGGGCGCGCTGGCCGCCGTCGGCCTGTTCGCCGCCGTCTTCCCGGCGAACGTCAAGATGGCCCGCGACTGGCGCCACCGCCCGGCCCCCTGGCGCCACCTGGCGACCGCCCGCCTACCCCTCCAGCTGCCCCTCGCCCTCTGGGCCCTGCACGTCCACCGCACCGCCCGCTGACCGGGCGGTCCCTTTCAAGGGTTGGGCAAGTATGGCCAGGCAGCCCCAGCCGGCATTGGGCGGCTGGGGCGTTCGTCTGACAGGACCGCGCCGGACCAGCATCCTTGGAACCACGTAGAACCTGATCGGCATCGGAGGCAGTCATGGCTCTAGAGTTCCTGGGGATCTACCCGAACACCCCGGACGACGGCTCCCCGACCATCTGGCGGGAGACGGAGACCGGTGACCTGCTCATCCAGTCGTACAAGGCCAGCGAGGACGACATCAAGGCCGCGCAGGAGGTCGGCTCGGTCCCCGGTCACACCACGGACATCCCGGACCACGAGTTCATGATCCGGCTGCCCGCCAACATGATCCAGTTCATCCCCCGGCCCGAGGGCGAGGACAACAGCGGTGGCAACAGCGGTTCGTGAGCAGTTGGCGAAGGCCCGGCGCTCTGCGGTTCACCTGGAGATGCGGGACAGCTACATGCTGGACGACCCGGAATTCATCGCCTGGCAGAATGGCAAGCGGCTCGATCCCGCCGACCGTGAATCCTGGTGGCGATCCTGGCTGGACGTCGTTGCTGAGGCGACCGGCCGAGGGGTCGTCATGCGGCGCCTGCGCGTGGTCTCCGAGCCGGTCACCGACTACATCCGGTACGAGTACGACGTGACGTTCCCGAACGTCGCGGCGGGCGAGGACGTACGGTGGCTGCCGCGTTCCCGCGCTGGTGACCTTCTGCTGCCTGGCCTGGACGGCTGGGTGATGGACGACGAGGTGGTGATCCTCCACCACTTCACGGGCGACGGACAGTGGGCTGAGGCCAAGATGGAGGTCCGGACCGATCCGGAGTTGGCCAAGCGGTACCTGGCGGCCTACGAAGCGGCCTGGGAACGGGCGACTCCCCATGCGGAGTACCGTCCCGCCTGATCGGTAACAGTTCATGGCAGCCTCGGCATCTTCAAGTGTCCAGCGCGCCCGCCAGAACCTCGCTGACAGGCTCGGCGAGATCCAGCGGGACGCTGGGCTGACAGGGCGAGAGTTGGCGGCTGCGTGCGGGTGGTACCCGTCCAAGGTCTCTCGCCTGCTGAACGCCCACACGCCGCCTTCGGAGGACGACATCCGGGCGTGGTGCCGCGCTTGTGGTGCGGAGGAGCGCGCAGCGGATTTGGTGGCGTCCCTGCGGGCCGTGGAAGGCATGTTCATCGAGTGGCGGCGTTTGGAGCGTGCGGGCCTCAAGGCCGCGCAGGAGGCCCGGCTGCCACTGTACGAGCGAACTCGCCGGTTCCGCTCCTACTCGTCGTGGCTGGTCCCCGGACTGATCCAGACGCCGGGGTACACGACGGCGGCGCTTCAGGCGATCCAGCAGCGCCGGGGGCTGGTTGACGACGTTCAGGCGGCGGTCGCTGCCCGCATGGAGCGCCAGCGAGTGTTGTACGAGGGCGATCGCCGGTTCGCCTTCCTGGTCGAGGAGTCGGTCTTGCGCTGCGGGATCGGCGGCAGGGGCGTGATGCGCGACCAGTTGCACCACCTGACCACGGTCGGATCACTCCCCAACGTCAGCCTGGGAGTCGTTCCGATGCGGCCGGACCGGGTGCGCTGGCCGGCCGAGGGGTTCTGGATCTTCGACAACGCCCAGGTCAACGTTGAACTGGTCTCCGGGTATCTCACGATCACCCAACCCGGCGAGATCAAGCTGTACGCCGAGACCTTCGGTGAACTGGCCGAGCTGGCGGTCCATGGTGTCGCTGCCCGAGAGTTGATCGCGTCGGCGACTGCGCTGCTCGGGTGACCTCGTCATCTCGCGTGGAATCCCATAGAACTTCGTGGCCGTGATTTGGTCCCGCTCTCTACGGTTCTGACGACGAATCAGGGTTGGAGACGGGAGCCACGGCCAATGTCGCAGACGACGGATCTACAGGAACCGGTGGAAGCCGACCGCGTTGCCGGCGATTCCGCCCCGGACCGGGTCGGAATCCTGCGGGAATGGCAGCCCTGCACCTGCGGCAGGGACGTGTGTCCGGACGGGGGCGCGTCGTGAGCCTCCGCGAGATCGCCGTCCGCCTGCCCGAGGTGCCGCCGCCGGACACCGATGAGTGCCCGGGGTGCACGTACTTCGACCGGGCCGAGGCGCAGTACCCGCAGGTCGAGCACCCGACGATCGGGCGGATGCTCGCGCGCAATCGTGCCCGGCACGTCGAGGACGGGGAGTGCGCTGCTTCAGGGGTGGCCGGTGAGTGACCAGGACACCCCGGGGGCGCGGCCGGGGCGGGCGGTAGCACCCGGCGGGCATCCGCCTGCCGGGCACGATCAGCAGGGAGGGCCTGACATGGGCAAGCGCGGTGGCGGCACCGGTTCCGGTGACGGCGGCAAGCAGCAGGACGACAGCAACAAGGGCTCCGGGCACGGCGGTGGCGGCTCGGACGAGGGCGGCAACACCTCGGACGGCCAGAACCCGGCGGGCGGTAGGTAGGCGGTGGCCGGAGAGACGCACGAGGAGGCGGGCCCCCGGCGGCTCGCCTCCGCGCTGGTGGCCGGCGGCGCACTCCGACCGGACTGGCTCCCTTCCTTCGAGGCCGTGCCCCGCGAGCGGTTCGTCCCGGACCGCATCTGGCCGGGCATCGCGGACGGCACCCGGCAGAACCCCGTGGTCCACCGCTCGAAGGACCCCGAGGCGTGGCACAGGGCGGTCTACTCGGACATCCCGCTGACCACGCAATGGGACGACGGCGCCCACGAGGGGGACGGCCTCGGGGTCACCCCGAGTTCGTCCAACTCCATGCCCACGATGGTGGTCTCCATGCTCCGGGACCTGGACGTGCGTCCGGGTGACCGGGTGCTGGAGATCGGCACGGGCACCGGGTGGAACGCGGGCCTGCTGGCCCGGCGGCTCGGAGACGCCAACGTGGTGAGCGTCGAGTACGACCCGGACGTCGCCCGGGGTGCCCGGGAGAACCTGAGCCGGGCCGGACTCGCGCCGACCGTGGTCGAGGGCGACGGCCGGGCGGGCTGGCCGCAGGGCGCTCCCTACGATCGCATCATCGCCACGTGCTCCCTGCTGGAGATCCCCGCGGCCTGGCTGGAGCAGTCGGCCCCCGGCGCGGTGATCGTCGCCCCGTTCGGCACCGAGTACGGCGGGGAACAGATCGTGCGGCTGACCGTGAACGGCGACGGTACCCGGGCGGTCGGCCACTTCACCGGCGGGTCCGCATTCATGAGGCTGCGTCAACAGCGCACCGAAAGGCCGCTGTTCGAGGAGTACCTGCACGGGGTGGAGTGGCCGGCCGACGGCGTGAGGAGCACCACGACGCTGTCCCCGTGGGACACCGGCGAGTGGTTCCGGCAGTTCGTCATCGGCCTCGGAGTCCCGGGCGCGTTCTGGCGGGCCGAGCGCTACGACAACGGCGCGTACACGTTGTGGATCCACAGCCGGGACAAGCGGTCCTGGGCGTCCGCCGACCACGAGCACGGCCGCACCGAGTACGAGGTGTACCAATCCGGCCCGCGCCGCCTGTGGGACGAGGTGGAAGCCGTCTACCGTTGGTGGGACGACCGCGGCCGACCCGGACACGAGCGCTTCGGCCTCACCGTCACCCCCGACCGCCACACCGCCTGGCTGGACAGTCCCGACGACCCCGTCCCCACCGGCGGCTGACCGAACCCGCCGCTCCCGGGCACCTCGGAGTCCGCGAGCGGCGGGCGCGCCGGCCGCCGCGCCGGGCCCGGTCACGGCACTGACCGGGGCCGGTGTGCGACCAAGATCATGACGTGCCTATGCTGTCCCGATGTCCGACAGCACCTGCCCGACCCTGCTCTTCGTCATCGGCCCGGCCGCGGTGGGGAAGATGACCGTGGGCGGCGCCATCGCCGAACGCACCGGGTTCAAGCTCTTCCACAACCACCTGACCATCGAGCCGCTGCTGAGGCTGTTCGACTACCAGTCGCCGCAGTTCCAGCGCCTCAACCACGGCTTCCGCGAGCAGATCTTCGCCGAGGCCGCCGCCAGCGACCTGCCGGGCCTGGTGTTCACCCTGGTGTGGGACTTCGACGACCCCGAGGACGCCGCGCTCGTCGAGCGCTACGCGGCCCCGTTCCGCGAGCGCGGCGCGCGGGTGCTGTTCCTGGAGCTCTCCGCCGACCAGGACGTCCGCCTGGAGCGCAACGCGGGTGAGTCCCGGCTGGCGGAGAAGGCCTCCAAGCGCGACCTGGCGTGGTCCAACGACAACCTGGTCGGCATGGACGCCAGGTACCGCCTCAACTCGGTCGACGACTTCGCCCACCTCCCCGGGGCGCACCTGCGGATCGACAACACGCACCTGGAACCGGACGCGGTGGCCGAGCGCGCCGTGCGGCACTTCGGGCTCTGACCCCCACGCCGCGGAGAGCACCGTGCCCCGGCACCGCGCCCCGGCACCGCGCCCCGGATCCGACCCCGGTCCGGGGCGCGGCCGGGGCGCCCGCCCGGTCAGCCGTTGTCGGCCGCCGTGTCCGCGTCCGCCTGGGCCGCGGCGCTCTCCGCGGCGTCGAGCTTGTGCTGCATGTCCTGGACCTGCCCGCTGTCGGCGGCCCCGGCGCCCTTGTCGGCGCCCGCGCCGGAGCCCGAGGGCCCGCAGCCGGTCAGCAGGGCCGTCCCCGCGAGGACGAGGGCGGCCAGCACGGTGGCCGGGCGGCGGGTCACTTGGAGCCGCCCTCGCCGTTGGCGGCGCACCAGGTCGCCACGGACTTGAGGTCGTTCTGACGGGTCTGCAGCGTGGTGACCAGGGCCTTGCGGGCGGTCAGCCGGTCGTTCAGGAGCGTCTCGATCTCGGTGTGGCCGGCGGTCTTGGCGTTGGTGACCCGCTGCTGCAGCCGGGAGACCGAGCCGACCACCGTCGCGTCGCCGCCCAGCCGGGCGAGCGCCTTGGTGACCCGCTCCTCGGTCTTCGGCAGCCGCTTGCAGATGCCCTTGGCGCCGTCGCCGGTGGGCGCCGCCTTGGCGGTCGGGGCACCGGAGGCCGAGGATCCGGAGCCGGCGGCCTGGGCGGGGGCGACGGCCAGCAGCGAGCCGGCCAGCGCGAGGGCGCCGAGGGCGGCGGCCCGGCGGGCGACGGGCATGCGGTTGACGAGCATGGGAGTCCCTTCCTTCTTCCGTTGCGTCCGCGGGCGCGGCGCGCAGCGCGCCGGTCACGGACGAGCGTCCAGACCCGGCGACCCCCCGACGTGCGGCCGGGGGCGCCGGACGACCGGGAGCGTAGGACGGCTTCTTGTGGATTCCCTGTGGAACGCCCACGGCGGCTCGGCGGGCGCCCGAAGCCCGGCGCCCGAAGCCCGGCCGCCGCCGTCGCTCAGTGCTGCTCGCCCGAGATCCAGTCCCGCCGCCCCGGCA
The DNA here is from genome assembly GCF_044453265.1 of Kitasatospora sp. NPDC051705. NCBI lineage: Bacteria > Bacillati > Actinomycetota > Actinomycetes > Kitasatosporales > Streptomycetaceae > Kitasatospora > Kitasatospora sp. NPDC051705. The sequence goes on from NZ_JBITCO010000007.1 coordinate 186,070, forward strand.
GCTCCACGGTCGGTGCCTCGCTGACGGGCAGCGGCAGGCCGACCTCCACCCGGCACCCGGCCCCGTCCGGCGGCGTCGTGATCCGCACGCCGCCCCGGTGCAGCGCCGCCTGCTGGGCGACCAGGGTGAGCCCGAGCCCCGAACCGGGGCTGTCGCGGCGCCGGTGGAAGCGGTGGAAGACCGCCTCCCGCTCGCCCGGCGCGACCCCGGGCCCGGCGTCGTCGACGGTCAGCACCGCGAGCGCGCCGGCCGCCGTCAGGCGGACCGCCACCCGGGCCGGATCCGTGCCGACGCGCCCGTGCACGGCGGCGTTGCCGAGCAGGTTGGCCAGCATGATCCGCAGCCCGGACTCCCACCCGAACACCCGCAGCTCCGCCGGGACGTCCACGGTGAGGACGGCCTCCGGGTGGCGGCGCCGGGCCTCGGCGGCGGCCGCGTCGACGAGGTCCGGCAGGTCGACCCAGCCGAAGGAGTCGGCCTCCACCAGGTCGCCCCGGGCGAGCATGCCGAGCGCGGTCAGCAGGTCCAGCACCCGGGCGTGGTCCTCGCGCAACTCGGCCACCACCTCGGCCCGTTCGCCGGGCGCGAGGTCCGGATGCGCGGCCAGCACGTCCAGGTTGGTGCGCAGGCTCATCAGCGGCGTGCGCAGCTCGTGCGAGGCGGCGGAGGAGAACGAGCGCGCGGTGTCCAGCGCCTGCGCGGTGCGCCGCGCCTGCTCGTCGTAGCGGGAGAGCAACAGGGCCAGGGCGGCACCGAGTTCGTCGACCTCGACGGTGCCGCTGCGCTCCGCGGTGAACTGCGCGCCGACCGGTCCGCCGCCGGCGCCGGGACTCCCATCGGAGGCAGGCCCGTCACCGGCGGCCGGGGGCGCGGCCGGGTCGAGCTGCGCCGCCCGGCGGCTGAGCCTGCGCAGCGGCGCGGTGGCGCGTTCGGCGAGGGCGAAGCCGATCAGGGCGGCGACCGGCGCGGCGACGGCCGCCACCAGCAGCACCCGGCGGCGCACCGCCGCCGTCTGGGTGTCGGCCTGCCCGGCGGGTGCGACCACCCACAGGGTGCCGCTGCCGCCGTTGGCCCCGGTGCCGGAGATCCGGACGGTCAGCACCCGCCAGGCGCCGCCCTGGTCGTGGACGGTGGCCGGGCCGCCCGGGGCGGTGGGGAAGGCCTGCGGGTCGGCGGGCTGCGGGCCGACGGACAGCAGGACGGTGCCGTCCGCGGCGGCGACCCGCACACCCGAGTCCAGGGCGGCGTCCAGGACCTTGCGCTGCTGGTTCTGCTCGACCTTGGGCCGCCCCTTGGTGTCGGCGGCCACCAGGGCGCGCACGCCCGGCAGGACGGCCGCGGCCCGGTCGCCCAGCCGGGTGTCCTGCTGGTGGCGCAGGTCGCGCCCGACCAGCGGCAGCAGGAGCAGTCCGGCCAGCACCACCAGCAGCGGCACCACGGCGGCGGCCCACAGGGCGATCCGGGTGGAGAGCCTCACGGCGGCCGCTACCCGTTCCCGCCGGGCGCGCGCAGCACGAAGCCCACGCCCCGGACGGTGTGGATCAGCCGGGGGCGGCCGCCGGCCTCGGTCTTGCGCCGCAGGTAGCTGACGAAGGTGTCCACGGCGTCGCTGCGGACCTCGAAGTCGTAGCCCCAGACCCGTTCCAGCAGCAGTTCGCGGGAGAGCACCAGCCCGGCGTTCCTGGCCAGCTGGGTGAGCAGCTCGAACTCCCGCCGGGTGAGCCGCAGTTCCTCGCCGTCGAGGAGGGCCTGCCGGGTCCCGGGGTCGATCAGCAGCGGCCCGGCCGCGACCCGGTCGGCGGGCTGCGGCGGGCGGCGGCGCAGCAGGGCGCGCAGCCGCAGCACCAGCTCCTCCAGGGCGAAGGGCTTCACCAGGTAGTCGTCCGCCCCGGCCTGCAGGCCGGCCACCCGGTCGGCGGGCTCGTCCAGGGCCGAGAGCATCAGCACCGGGACGTCGTCGCCGCGGGCGCGCAGTGTGCGGCACACCTCGGCGCCGCTGATGCCGGGCATCGACACGTCGAGCACCAGGACGTCCGGTGCGGCCGGCTGCATCGCGGCGAGCGCGCTCTCGCCGTCCTCGGCCAGCGCGACGGTGAACCCGCTCAGCCGCAGGCCGCGCTCCAGGGTGCGCCGGATCGCCGCGTCGTCGTCCACCACCAGGACCCGGCCGCCGCTCCCGGCCCCGCCGCCGGCGCCGACCGCCGCGCCGCTCCCGCTCCCGTCCATCGCCCTCTCCTCGCCTTCGGGCCGCCGACTCTCTCACACGACCCGTGGGCCGCGGCAGCGGGGGAGGGGCGCCGCCGCGCGCACCTGGACGGCCCGTGGAGCCCTTCCCGTCCGTCCGGGAGGCGATCGGAGCCGGGTTCCGGGGAAATTCCGGCGGCCGGCCCGGGGCGAGGGAGAAACGGCCCCCGGATTCATTGTTGGAAATGCCGTGACACGCCCCCCGGGAATTCTCGTCCGGCGCGCGGCCTCGCCCGGCGTGCACGCCTTCCGGCCCCGCCACCGAAGCGGCTGTTCTCCTGAACTATCTTCCCGGCACAGTGTCTTGGCGGCCCCGAGGGGAGAAATCATGACCACCGTGATGGAAGCGTCCCGATTCCTCCTCTTCGGCGGAATGGCCGGTGCCGGAAGCTACGGCGTCACGAAGACCCCGCCCGAAGGCGGCAGCCACACCATCATGCTCGCGATATCCGTCATCACCTGCCTCGTGGGAGTCATCGGCCTGATCGCCACCCTCTCCGGAAACTGATTCCGGCCCGCCTCCACCGGGCAGGGGAGCGGTGCGGGGGAGCGGGCACGCGGAGGGGGCGGGGCATGGGGCGGACGATGGCGCGGGCGGCGGCGGCCGTACTGGCGACGGCGTTCCTGGCGGCGGCGGTGTCACTGGCCTGGTGGGCGGCCGCGGACCGGATGGCGGCGGCCATGGGCCTGGGGCCCGCGGACGGCGTGGTGCTGGTGGAACGCTGCTACGACGCGTACGACAGCGAGGGGGACAACGACGGCACCGACTGCGCCGGCCGCTTCACGCCCGCCGGAGCCCCACCGGCGCAGGCCCGCCCGATCCTGGTGAGGGGCGCCACCGACAAGCACCCGGCCGGTGCCCGGCTCACGGTGCGCCTGGTGGGCGGCGTGGCCTACGAGCCCTCGTCCTCGCCCGCGGTGAAGGCGGGCATCGTGGCGGCCGTGATCCTCGCGCTGGGCGCGGCCCCCGCGGGCTGGCTGCTGGTCGGCGCCTGGCGCGGCAGGGCCCCGGACGGCGGAGCGCTGGTGGTCAGCCTCTTCGTCGGGCTCGGCGCCGTGGCGGTCCTGGGCATCGCCGTCGGGCTGGTCGCGGGGCTCGTCGAACTGGTGCTCTGAGGGGCCGCCCCCAGGGCCCGCCACCGAGAAGGAAATCACCCTATTCACTGCTTCGGGTGATTTCTGCACTTCGATGTATTTCGCGCCGATTATGATCCACTCCCTGTGACGCAACGTCAGAACACCCCAGCACCCCGGAATACCGCCGACGTCGTCATCCTCGGCGCCGGGCCCGCCGGACTCCTCCTCGCCAACCTCCTCCACCGCAACGGCGTCGACTGCGCCGTCCTGGAACGCGCCACCCGCGCCCACGTCCAGGCCCGCGCCCGCGCCGGCTTCCTCGCCGCCACCACCGTGCGCACCCTGGAACGCCACGGCCTCGCCGACGGCCTGCACCGGCGCGGCCACCGGCACGGCACCTGCGAGTTCCGCACCGAAGACGGCCGCTTCCGCCTCGACTACGCCACCCTCGGCCGCGGCGACCAGCACACCGTCTACCCGCAACAGGACCTCGTCACCGACCTGCTCACCCACTACCTCGACGCCGGCGGCCGCATCCACTTCGAGACCGAGGCCCTCGCCGTCCCCGACCCGCACAGCACCCGCCCCACCGTCACCGTGCGCGACGCCGACGGCCGCCCCGACCACTGGCAGGCCCGCTACGTCGCCGGCTGCGACGGCCGCCACGGCGCCGCCCGCCGCTCCCTGCCCCCCGGCACCGTCCGCCACCACCGCGACCACGGCGTCTCCTGGCTCGGCCTGCTCGCCCAGGCCCCGCCCAGCCTCGACGCCGTCGGCTACGCCCTGCACCCCCACGGCTTCGCCGGCCACATGGCCCGCACCCCCCACGTCACCCGCTACTACCTGCAGTACGAGCGCGGCACCCCCGCCGACGCCTGGACCGAGGACCGCATCTGGCACGAACTCGACACCCGGATGCGCACCGACGACCACGGCCCCCTGCACCACGGCCCGATCGCCCACCGCACCGTCGTCGACCTGGAATCCGACGTCGTCCAGCCACTGCGCCACGGCTCGCTCCTGCTGGCCGGCGACGCCGCCAGCCTGATCAGCCCCTCCGCCGCCAAGGGCGCCAACCTCGCCGTCCTGGAAGCCGAACTCCTCGCCCACGCCCTCACCGACACCCTCGCCCACGGCGACCGCGGCGCCCTCGACCGCTACTCGGCCCAGGCCCTGACCCACATCTGGCGCGCCCAGGACTTCTCCCTCTGGATGATCCGGCTGCTGCACGCCGAACCCGGCCAACCGCACGGCGAATCGTTCTTCCACGAATCCCTGCGCCGCTCCCGCCTCGCATCGCTGCGCACCTCCCGCACCCACCAGGACTGGTTCGCCGAGAACTACGTCGGCGTCTGAACCGCCCGCCCGTCCCCCCCCAAGACCGCCGCACCCCCGCACCCGCACCCCTGCACCCCGCACCTGCACCGAGGACACCCCGCCATGACGACGACACCCCCCGACGACGAGACCCGCCTGCGCCAGGCCGCCGCCTTCGTCAGGGAACAGGACACCGCCGCCCTGCTCCCGCTCCTGCTCCCCGGCCTCGACGGCCCCGAACTGTGGGCCCTGGCCGCCCACTGCCGCCTCGCCCACGCCGCCCTGCTCGTCTTCCCGCCCGACCGGCCCACCCTGCACGCCCAACTCGCCGCCTGCGGCATGGCCTTCGACACGCCCCCGATCCCCAGCGTCGTCGTCCGCGACCGCCTCGCCCGACGCCACCACCACGACCCCGCCGCACTCGACGTCAGGATCCTGCGCCCCGCCGTGCTCGGCCCCGGCCGGGAACCCCGCGAGGTCGAGGTCTTCGCCCTGACCGTCCCGCCCGGCTCCCCGCTGACCCGCATCGCCGCCCACGAACGCGCCCACCAGCACGAGGCCCACCTCGCCCTCGAGGTCGAACACCCCGACCCGCTGGTCCTGCGCGGCCTGTGCGCACTCCTCGCCCGGCACGACGCCACCCCCGACGGCGGCGGCTACAACCCCCACGAGGACGCCACCGTCCTCTACTTCACCACCCCCACCGACGCCAAGGCCGCCTACCGCCGCCTCGAACTCCACGTCCGCGGCGAACACCCCGACATCCTCGCCACCCACCTCGCCCGCCACCACGCCCACCAGCCCGCCGAAACCCTCCTGCACCTGCTCACCGGCGCCTGGACCACCCAGGCCCTCGCCGTCTGCGCCCGCCTCGGCCTCGCCGACGCCCTGAACCCCCGCACCGCCACCACCACCGCCACCCTCGCCCGGCACACCGGCACCCACCCCGACACCCTCGACGCCCTCCTGCACTACCTCGCCATGCTCGACGTCGTCACCCCCGACGGCGACGGCTTCCGCCTCACCGGCCTCGGCGCCCTGCTGCGCACCGACACCCCGGACTCGATGCGGGCACTGGCCCTGATGTACGGCGGCCCCTTCTACCAGTCCTTCGCCGCACTGGAACACACCGTGCGCACCGGCGATGCCGCCTTCGACCACCTCTTCGGCGAGAACCACTTCGACCACTTCGCCCGGGACCCGGAACTCGCCGACCTCTTCGACCGGTCCATGGCCGCGAGCTCCCGCATGTTCGAACCCGTCCCCGCCCACCCGGCCGTCACCGCCGTCGGCCGCTCACCCGCCCCCAGGACCGTCGTCGACATCGCCGGCGGCAACGGCGAACTCCTCGGACGCATCCTGACCGCCCACCCCCACCTGCACGGCGTCCTCCTCGAACGCCCCCACGTCGTCGAGGCCGCCCGCCACGCCCTCGACGCGGCCGGCTGCGGCGACCGCTGCACCTACCGCTGCGGCGACTTCGCCGACGTCCCCGCGGGCGCCGACCTCTACCTGCTCTCCCGCGTCCTGCACGACTGGGACGACGCGCGCTGCCGCGAGATCCTGCGCCACTGCGCCCGCGCCATGCCCGCCCACGCCGACCTGCTCATCGTCGAACGCGTCCTGCCCGCCGACGCCTCCACCTCCCTGGCCACCGCCTGGGACCTCCACATGCGGTGCAACACCGGCGGCCGCGAACGCCGCGCCGACCACTACGCCCGCCTGCTCGCCGACGCCGGCCTCGAACTCCTCGACCGCACCCCCCTGCCCCTCGGCGCCACCCTCCTGCACGCCCGCAGGGCCACCCTCCCCAGCCCCACCCGCCCACCCCACCCCACCCCGGCCACCACCGTCGGGCCCTCCTGACGTCCAGCCGGGTCAGGCGGGGTCGAAGGGGGTGTCGCTCCAGCGGAACCAGGCGCGGGTGTCCCGGACGTGCAGGAGGAACTCCGGGACGGGGCCCGACGGGGACACCAGGGAGAGGGAGGCGGCGATGCGGTCGTAGCAGTCGTCGAAGCGCTCGAACTGCTCGGCCTCCAGCAGGTCGAGGCACTCGTCGAACCACGGCCGCACCCGCGCGAACGCCTCCGTCGGGACGAAACGACCGTGCAGCCACGGGAAGTCGGCGTCGTCGACCACGATCCCGCCGAGCGGCTCCCCGCCCTGCACCAACCGCCAGACCCCGCCCACGTACCCCATAGCGCCCCCGTCCCCGCAGCCCCGTGGACCGCACCCTCCCACGCGCCACCGACAACCGACGGGCCCCGGCGGACGGAAAAGGCGGTGCCGGGGCCACCCGGTCAGCTGCAGAATCAGCCCATGGTGGACATGCAGGCGTTGCGGGACGCGGTGGCGGGCTGGGCGGCGGGCGGCCCCGGTGAACCCGCGCGGGAACTGGCCGGGCTGCTGGGAGTGCGGACCGCCGTGCTGCTGGAGGGGCCCAGCGACCTCGCGGCCGTCGACGCGCTGGCCGCGCTCACCGGCCGGGACCTGCCCGCCGAGGGGGTGTGCGTCCAGCCGATGGGCGGGGCGATGAGCGTGGGCCGCTACGCCGCCCTGCTCGGCCCGTCGGGACTGGGGCTGCGCCTGGTCGGCCTCTGCGACGAGGGCGAACAGCGCTTCTACGACCGCGCCCTCGACCGGGCCGGCGCCGCGCCCCACCGGGCGGTCTTCGTCTGCGCGGCGGACCTGGAGGACGAACTCATCCGCGCCCTGGGTGTGGCCGGGGTCGAGGAGGTCCTGCGCGCGGAGGGCGACCTCCCGGCCTGGCAGACCTTCGTGCGCCAGCCCGCGCAGCGCGACCGCCCCCCGCAGGACCGGCTGCGCCGCTTCCTCGGCACGAAGAAGGGCCGCAAGATCCGCTACGGCGGCCTCCTCGCCGGCGCCCTCGCCCCCGACCGGGTGCCCGCCCCGCTCGCCGCGCTGCTCGCGAGCCTGTGAGCCGCGCCGGGCCGGCCGGCACCGGCTGGCCGGAAACGACTCCCCGGAAACGGCTGTCCGGAAACGGCGGGGCCGTCCGCCGTTTCCGGATAGCGCCCGCCCGGCCGCCCGCGGTCCACTGGGGGCGATCTCGCGGTGGCCACCCCACGGGCCATCGCGAGCAGCCTGCGCCGGGAACGGGGAACGGGAACGGGTGACCGGGGGAGCGGTCCCCGGCCCCGCCGGGAAAACCGCAGGTGAGTGTCGGTGGGCCGTTGTATGGTGCGGACCCTGACGATCTTTCATCCTGCACGCTTACGGGGGTCCCCTTGAACCGCAACTCCACCGCGCGCCGCGGCGCGTTCCTGCTCGCCACGACCGGGCTCGTCACCGCCGGCCTGCTGGGCGGCACCGCCCAGGCGATACCCAACTCCGGCTCGCTCTGGGTCGGTTACGGCAAGGCGAACGCGTACGCCAGCGTCAAGTGCGTCCAGCAGACGTCCAACTCCCTGCACTACCAGACCGGGTACAAGGAGATCGCGGTGGACGGCCGGTTCGGCCCGGACACCTACGGCGCGATCGTGGCCATCCAGAAGTGGGCCTCGCTGGAGCAGGACGGCGTCGTCGGCCCGCGGACCGGCGACGTCATGGTCGAGTCCACCAAGGACTCCTTCGGCTGCTACCGCTCCCTGCCGACCCTGCGCTAGCCAGCGGCCCCTGACCGGTAGCCGGTAGCCGGCCGGACGCACGCGCGGCCGCCCCGGGCCCGGAGTGCCACTCCGGGCCCGGGGCGGCCGTCGGCCGCGGGCGGCGCCTACGCGCTGTAGACGCCGACCTCGTGCAGCGAGTACCCCCACTGGGTGCCGCGCTGCACCCCGTGGACGCGGACGTAGCGGGCCGGCACACCGGCGAAGCGGGCGGTCTCCAGGCCGCCGCCCCCGGTGGCGGTGGACCACGCCGTGCGCCAGGTGCTGCCGTCGGTGGAGACCTCGATCCGGTAGGCCCGCCCGTAGGCGCGTTCCCAGTCCAGCGTGACCCGCCCGACCAGGGTGGTGGCACCGAGGTCGACCTGGACCCACTGGTCGTCGCTCCACTCGCTGGCCCAGCGGGTGCCGGTGTCGCCGTCCACGGCCCGGCCGGGCGCGTAGCTGACGAACGGGTTCCACCACTCGGTGGTGCTGGCCGTCGCCGGGTGGCCGGCGGCCAGGTTCACGGAGGACCGGTGCTGCTCCGAGGCCCCCCAGGTGGTGAGGTAGGACTCGGCGCCGCGGAACAGGTCGTCCAGCACGTCCTGGCCGCCGACCTGCCGGATGTCCTCCAGCCAGTCCGGGACGAGGCCGTAGTGCGCGGCGCCGTCGGTGTTGATGTCCCAGGTGCGCGAGCCGGTGGTCTGGCGGTCGATGAGGGAGCCGCCGTCCTGGCTGCGGAACGGGTAGTGCACCGGGTTGGCGGTGTCCGCCCCGCGCGGCCCGGGCCAGCCGCCGACGCCGTTCATGTCGGTGCCGTAGCCGTAGCCCACGTGGTACTTGTCGCGCAGCGCGTCGGTGCGCTTGGCCTCCGCGCTGAACGCCTCGGCGCCGTTCATGTACTGGGCGACGAAGCCGCCGAGCTTGTAGACCCGCTCGATCCAGTCGAGGTCCATCCAGCTGTGCGAGGAGATCACGCCCGGGTAGGACTCGGACTCCAGGATGGAGAACGAGCGGTCGGCCGCCTTGACGCTCATGTGGTCGACCTCGAGCATCATCTTGCGTTTCATCAGCCCGCGCACCGCGTACTCGCCGAGCTCGGTGAGCCCGCGGCTGTTGCACTGCGCGTCGCCGGCGTAGGAGGGCACCGCGACCCCGGCGGGGAGCTGCTGCTGCACCGCGGGCGTGGGGGCGAGCCCGATCGGGTTGTCGTGCTGCGGCCCGGCGCACTTCTCGGTCTTCCAGAAGGTGCCGGTGGAGAGGAACTGGCCGACGTTGATGGCCGTCCCGAGCGCGCCCTCGTCGAAGCGCACCCCGCACAGCGCGTTGTCGAACTTGTGGCAGAGGAACATGCTGCGCACGCCCAGCCCGTACAGCTCGTCCAGGCCGCGGTCGATGTCGGCCTTGCTGCACTGGGCGACGTCGAGGATCTGCTTGCAGCCGAAGGGCTCGGAGGTCTCCACGCCGAGGACGACGGCGAGTTTGCCCTGCTTGACGACCTCGCGGGCCTGTGCGCTGTCGGTGACGATGCGGAACCAGCCCTTGCCGGGCCCGCCGTACATCGAGTCGACGTAGGCCTGCAGGTCGTACGTCTTCTGCGCTTGGAGGCGGATGGAGGTCATCTCGTCGCAGCTGCGGTCCTTGAAGAAGTAGACCGAGCAGATGACCCCGTTGGTGACGAGGTCGTTGACCAGGACGCGCTGGCCGCCGCGCCAGGCCCGTTCGATCCACGCGTAGTAGTTCTGCTGGTGGGTGAGCGAGTCGTGGGCCGGCCAGTCCTTGAAGGTGGGCCAGCCGACCGGGTCGTGCTTGCCGTCGCCGCCCTTGGTGATGAGGTCGAAGATGGCGAGCGAGCCGTCGGGGTAGTGCTCGGGGCAGTCCTGCAGGGCGTCCGCGATGCCCGCTTCGGAGAAGGACTTGCCGCAGATGAGGCGGCCGCCGAACGCCTCGTTGGCCATGATGTGGTCGTGGGCGTCGACGAAGCCGCGCACCCGGCCCTGGTCGTCGGTGCCGCGGAAGGGCTCACCGGTGACGTTGATCTGGGAGTCGGGCGAGGGCCGCGCGGTCGGGTTCCACCAGCCGTCCGTGCCGGGTGCGGCGGGCGCCGGTGCGGCGAGCACCATGGCGGCCAGGGTCAGGAGGGCGGCCAGGAGCGCGGCTAATCCGCGTCTGCCGTGAGGAAGTCGGTGCAAGGGGTCACCACCCGTGTCCGAGGTGAGGGGGTGGCGCGGACGGGCACCGGGCACCGTCCGGGACGTGCGGACCGGCCCGTCCGGGCCGGATGTCATGAACCGCGCACTCGGTTGTGACGAGAATCGCCACTGTTGGACTGGTAGTCAATAGCCGTGCCCGGACTGGGCTCCCGGGTGCTCCGGGACTCGGCCCGGACTCGACTCCCGGACGTCCCGGCGGCCGCCGCGGCCTCCGAGCCCCGTGAGGCCTGTGGCTACCGCGGCCCGCCGGGCCCGGCCAGGTGTCGCAGCAGCGAGGTCACCGTGCGCTCGTCCAGGCCGGCGGCCCGCCCGGCGGGGCCGAAGAACGCCGCGTCGACCTCCTCGACGGCGACGACGGCGGTGCGGGCCAGTTCCGTGCCGCGCGCCGTGATCCGCAGCCGGCGGGCCCGGGTGTCCCGCGGGTCGGTCTCCCGGTCCAGCAGCCCCTTCGCCTCCAGCTTGCGGACCAGCTGGGAGGTCATCTTCACGTCGGTGCCCGCCTGGCTGGCCAGCTCCTGCTGGTTGGGCACCTCACCGCGCCCGTTGAGCCACCAGGCGCAGGCCAGCAGCACGAACTGGGCGTGGGTCAGGTCGAACGGCGCCAGCGCGGCCGCGATCTCGCGCTGCCAGCGCAGCGTGGCGTGCCAGAGCCAGAAGCCCGGGCTGTCGGGCCCGCCGTCCGCGGCGGGTGCGGCCTCGCTCACCGGGCGCCGCCGCCCGTGGCGCCGCCCGTGCCGGCGCCGGCACCGGCGGCGAGGTCGACGGCCCGGGCGAGCAGGGCGGCCATCGCCTGCGGGAAGTCCTCGGTGATGGCGGGCCCCAGCTCCGGGCCCACCCGGTCGGCCTGCGGGCCGGAGATCTCCAGCCGGTGCACCACCCGGGTGCCGCCGTCGCCCCGGGGGCTCAGGGTGTGGCTGAACCGCAGGACGACGCCCTCGAACTCGGTCTCGTCGGCGTAGCGGACGCCGTCCTGGATGTCGGTGATCACCGAGACGATCGGCTCCTGGCCGGTGGGCGTCATCGACACCTTGCCGCCGACCTCGAACGCCCCCAGCAGGGAGACCGCCTCCATCGAGGTGTCCCAGCGGGCCCAGTCGTCGATGTCCTTCAGGACCGCCCAGACCGCCTCCGGCGCCGCGGTCGTCTCACCGGTGTACTCGTGGTTCCACATGGTGGTGCCCCTCTCCCCGTTCCCGATTTGCTCTACGCGCAGACTATCTCCGCGACGACTTTCTTTCAAGGGGTCGATCCAAGGGGTCGAGGAGCCCGGCCGAAAGCCCCCGCCCCCGGCGCCCGTCCACCGTGGACGGACGCCGGGAGCAGGGGCTCATCGACCTGGACCGGGGGCCGGAGCGGGTGCCGTCAGCGCACGGACTGCGCCACGCGCTGGGACGGGACGCCCGCCCGCGCGCCCGCCGCCGGGGCGGCCCCGGCGGCGGGCGCGGCCGGTGCGGCGCCCAGGGCGGTGCCGCGGGTCTCCTCGGCCCACAGCACGCACACCAGCAGGCCCAGGGCCGTCGTCCCGGCCGCGATCAGCATGGTCGGGCCGGTGCCGAGCCCGGTCAGGGACAGCGGCAGCAGGTAGGTGCCGACGGCCGCGCCGATCCGGCTCACCGAGGTGGCGACGCCGACGGCGGTGGCCCGGATCTCGGTGGGGAACAGCTCGTTGGGGTAGGTCCAGTCGAGCACGTTCGGCCCGCCGCACAGGAAGGCGTAGGCGCACAGCGCGGTCAGCGCGACCGCGGCGGGGGCGGTGGGCCACACGCCCAGCAGGGCGAGCGGGACGGTCATCAGGGCGAACGACCAGATGATCACCGGCCGCCGGCCCCGGGTGTCGATCAGGCGCAGCGCCGGGTAGCAGCCGAGCAGGAAGACCAGGCTGATCAGGCCGGTGCCCAGGGTGTCCATCACCGTGCCGCCCGGCATGCCGAAGGACGAGAGGATCTGCGGGCCGAAGGTGAGCATCGCGAAGAGCGGGCCGACCTGGCAGAGGAAGAACAGGCCGCAGAACAGGGTGCGGCGCCGGTAGGGCGGGGTCATCAGCAGGCGCAGCCCGCCGGGCCGGGCGACCTGCGCGGGGTCGGGCATCAGCTCCCGGCCGTCGACCCGCACCCCGAGGTGCCGCTCGACGACGCGCACGGCGTCACCGACCCGCCCGTTGGCGGCCAGCCAGCGCGGGGACTCCGGCGAGCCGCGGCGGATCACCAGGAAGACGACGCACAGCACGGTGGAGCTGGCCAGCATCCAGCGCCAGCTGCCCGGGCCGGCCAGGCGCAGGAAGGCGTAGCCCGTCACGTAGGCGAGGACGGAGCCCGCGTACCAGGCGACGATCTGCTGACCGAGCAGCCGCCCGCGGTGCTTGGCCGGCAGCCACTCGGCGAGCAGCGAGGTCGCGATGGGGTAGTCGGCGGCCACGGCCATGCCGAGCACGAAGCGCAGCAGGGCGATCGCCCACACCGTGTCCACCCAGAAGGAGAGCACCGAGCAGACGACCATGACGAGCAGGTCGGCGGTGTACATCACCTCCCGGCCGATGCGGTCGGTCAGCACGCCGAAGAGCGCGCCGCCGACGAACATGCCGACCAGGGCGGCGGCGCCGATCAGGCTGACCTCGGCGGTGGAGAGGCCGAGCTCGGGGCGCATCCCGATGAGGGCGACGCCGACGATGCTCAGGATGTAGCCGTCGAGCAGCGGTCCACCGGAGCAGGCCAGGGCCAGTCTGCGGTGGAAGGCGGTATACGGGGCGTTGTCGATGGTGCTGGACATGGGTCTTCGGGTCCTCCGGAGCGCACGGTGTGCTCCCGCACGGCGTGCGCCGGGTAGACGGCAGGGAACGGCACCGCCCGGCGGGTGGTGCCGTCGCCCGGTCACACCGGGCGACCGTCCACGGTTGCCCGGGCGGGGAGGGGGCGCCACCGGGCCGAAGGTCGGGCGGATTCGTGACCAAGGTCCCGAAGCGGACGGGCCCTGCGCCCGTGCCGCGACGGCCCCCGACCAGTCCTGCCGGGCCCGGGCCCGCATCGCCCCGCTGCGCGGCTCCGGCAGGTGATCCTTCTCACCCCTGACCCCTTTTCGGCCCATTTGCCCACCGCCCGTGGGGTTGGGCCCGTGCTCGCGAGCGCGGCTCGGAGGGGCGGGGCCGGCCGGAAGCCGGTGCGCAGGAAGTCGGCCCGGCCGACTTCCTGCGCACCAGCGGGGGAGGGGCCGCAGGACACGGCCTGGATCACGGATCGAACAGCGGCGGCTTCCCCGCGGTCGGCGGCCGGAACGGGCCGGCACCTGAACCGGTGCCAGGCCCTGCCGTGTTCCCGCAGCCGCCTCAGGAGGGGGTGATGTCCCACAGCTGGCGCGGGTTGTCGTCGCGGAAGCTCTTCACCACCGGGCTGCCGCTGGTGGTCGCCTCGATGACGTAGTTCTCGTCGAGCATCTGGCCGATGACGACCCGGTCGCCGACCCGGTCGAAGGCCCACTGCTGGGTCGGGACGTTCGGGTTGCACTTGACCACCGGGAGCGGCTCGCCCGGGTTGGCCGGCGCCTGGAGGCAGTTGCCGCGCCTGCCCACGCTCTCGATCAGGTAGCCCCGGGGGGACGGGCGCAGGAGCCAGTCCTGGAAGGCCCCGCCGTTGGCCTCCCAGGTGACGGCGACGGGCCCGAACGAGCTGGCGTCCAGCGCTCCGTTCGTCTCCTCGTTGAAGAAGCGCACGTTCTCGGCCACCACCACCGGCCGACCGGCCGAGGCGCCGGCGGCCGAGGCGGTGGGGGCGGTGGCCGGCACACCGGCGACGGCGATGGCCGTGGCGGCGACGGCGGCGGCCTGCTTGACACTGAACAAGAGGATTCTCCTTCTGCGCTGTTCCCTCGGATCCGTGACTCGACGTCCGGTCACGGATCCGACGCAAACACCCGCCCCGGGCCCCGGCAAGACGGGTGACCCCTATGGATCCGTACACCGACCGGATGGCCCGGAACCGCCGCAACCGTCGGCGTGTCCCCGGGGCCGCGGCGGGTGTCCCTACCGGAGCCGGTCCGCCCCCGAGGCGAGGGGCGGACGGCGAGGGAAGGCCCGGGGGAGCGGCCCCGCGCCCGGACCGGCCCCGGGTGGTGCACGGACGAGCCCGTCGCCGCCGAGCGGGACCGGCCGGGCGCCGGGGCGCCGGTGGCCCCGGCGGGGGCGTTGTCACAGGGGGGTGCCAGCATGCTGCCCATGCTCGCCACCTGTCCTGACCAGCGCCGTAACGACCCGTCGGACCTGCCCGGCCTGCGGGGTGACTTCGAGGTGCACCTGACCGTGGGGCCGGGCGCCGCCGAGGCGCTGGCCGCGTGGGCCGCCGACCACGGCCTGAAGTTCACTCACATCCTGCTGGCCCGGGGAGCGGCGCCCTCCCAGCCGATGCTCACCCTGCGCGCCCGCGGCACGCTGGAGGAGACGGCCGCGGCGACCGCCCGCACCGCCGGGCGGCTGGCCCGGGCCGGGTTCGCCGTCCTGCGCACCAAGATCGAGGCCACGCCGTGGGCCGAGGGCGTCCCCGCCACGGACGGCGACGCCGCGGCGCACGGGCCGCACCGGTACTTCGAACATCACTTGACGTCCTCTCGGCCTTAGCGGGCTGAGATTCCTACCACGGTCGTTTGGCCGTCTCGGTGGGTTCCTGCTTCAACGCGCTGCGCCGGAACGGGGCCGGTCTTACCTGCGCTCTGCGAGGCGTTTAGCCTGTCCGCCCGTCCGGCGGCCAGGATGTTACGTGCGGCGTTGACGTCGCGGTCGTGGGTAGTGCGACAGCGCTCGCAGGTCCAGTGCCGGATCGAGAGGGGCTTGGGGCCGTCCTTGATCCCGCAGGCCGAGCAGATCTGGGAGGTCGGCTCGAAGCGGCCGATGCGGCCGAAGTAGCGGCCGTTTTTGACGGCTTTGTACTCCAGCATCATGAGGAACTGTGACCATCCGGCGTCGTGCACGGACTTGGCGAGGTTGGTCCGGGCGAGGCCCGAGACGGCGAGGTCTTCCACGTACAGGGCTTGGTTGTCGCGTACGAGTCGCGTGGATTCCTTGTGGTGCCAATCCCGGCGTCGGTCGGCTACGCGGGCGTGCTGGCGCGCGACCTTCCTGCGGGCCTTGGCCCGGTTGTTGCTGCCTTTCGCGCACCGGCTCAGGGCCTGTTGCATCCGCTTGAGCTTGCGCTCGGCTTGACGCAGGAACTTCGGCGCGTCGATCTTCTTCCCGTCGGACAGGACGGCGAAGTGAGTGAGCCCGAGGTCGATCCCGGTCTCGGCGTCCAGATCACCTCCGAAGTCCAGGTCGGCGGTGATATGCGGCGCGGTCTCCACGACGAAGCTGGCCCAGTACCGGTCCGCGGCGTCCTTGGTGACCGTGACCGAGGTCGGCGTGGCCGGAAGCGGCCTCGACCAGCGGACTTCGAGGTTGCCGATCTTCGCCACGTACAGACGGCCGTTGTCCCGCAGGCGGAAGCCGTTGACGGTGAGCCGGATCGACTGCCGGCTGTCCCGCTTGGACCTGAAGCGCGGCGGCGCGATCTTCGGCCCCTTGCGCTTGCCGGTGACCGAGGAGAAGAAGTTCCGGTAGGCGGTGTGCAGGTCCCGCAGGGACTGCACCAACACCACCGATGACACCTCCGCCAGCCATGCCCGATCCTCAGTGCGCTTCGCCGCGGTGAGGACCTGTTTCTGCAGGTCGGTGTCCCTGATGTACGGAAGCCCCGCAGCGTGGGCTTCCTGACGCGCCCGAAGGCCGTCGTTGTACACCACGCGGGCACACCCGAACGCCCTTGCCAACGCCATGCGCTGACCAGACGTGGGATACACCCGATAGTTGTACCTGAGCTGCACGACCGCGATCGTATCGTCCGCTCCATGGCACCCGAAACTGACTACAGGCGAGCAAGGCCTTCGTTTCGATGGTGCACATTCATTTGCCCTTCGTGACCAAGCACCGGCGCGACGTGTTCAGCGATGAGATGCCGCACCGCTATCGATCTGCGATGACCGACAACCAGTCCGCGCGTCCGCCAAGTGGGTGGAACTGGAGTGCGGACCCTGGCGTGGCGTTTGGCTTCCCCGCGCGCCCCCCTCGACGGCCCGCGTCCGTCGTCCTGCTGCGCGCCCGCTGGCTGGCACCGCTGATCGGCGAACTGCGGCCGGTGCTGGCCGAGGAGGGCCTGGACGCCGTCCTGCGGCGCACCTCCGAGCGGCACACGGGGACCGCCGACTCCCTGGTGATCGTCTGCGAACTGCTGGGCGGCGACCTCGAGTCCGCCCGAAGGGCCATCGCCGACCACCACGGCGGCGAGGACGACTGGCGCGTGCGCGGGCTCGCGGACGCCGCCGAGCGCTACGCCGCCCAGCGCACCACCGGCTGACCCCTGACCGCACCGTTCTTGACGGTCCGTCAGTACGGGCGGGGCCGGCACGCCGGCCGTGCCGGCCCCGCTCCCCGCAGGTCGCGGCCCCGCCCCGACGCCGGGCCCGGTTCCGGGGCCGCCCCGGCCCGGTGCTTCAATCCGGGCAGGTGCATGCCGACCAGGACGGCCGAAACCGCCCGCGCCGCCACGCACCCGCACCCCGTGCACGCGTCGGCCCCCGCCCGGCCGGACCGACGGGGACCCCGGGCGGACCAGCCCGGGCCGCACCAGGGGAGGGAGCCCGCGTGGCGTCCGTGGGAGAGAGACTGAGCAGGACCCGGGCCCGGGCCTTCATCGGCCGCGAGGAGGAACTCGGCCGCTTCACCCGCGCCCTGGCCGGGGACCCGCACGCACCCTTCGCGTTCTACGCCTTCGGCCCCGGCGGCATCGGCAAGTCCGCCCTGCTGCGCACCCTCGCCGACCGCGCCCGCACCGCGGGCCGCCCGCTCCTCGAACTCGACGGACGCTTCGTCAGCCGCGACCCGGCCGACTTCGAACACGCGGCCGCCGGCTTCCTCGGCACCCCCGGCACCGTCCTCCTCGTCGACTCCTTCGAACACTGCCAGTGGCTGGAGACCTGGCTGTGGCAGCGCTTCCTGCCCCGCGCCGCCGACGACACCCTGGTCGTCCTGGCCGGCCGCCTCCCACCCCAGCCCCAGTGGACCGCCGACCCCGCCTGGGCCGGCCTGCTCGACGTCCGCGAACTGCAGCCCTTCTCCGACGACCAGGCCCGCAGCCTGCTCACCACCGCCAGGGTCCGGCCCGAACTGCGCGAACGCGTCCTCGGCTTCGCCGGCGGCAACCCGCTCGCGCTCTCCCTCGCCGCGGCCGCCGGCTCCACCGGCTGGAACCGGGAGGAGGTCTGGGCCCCCTCCGCCGACCTCCTGCGCACCCTGCTCACCGGCCTGATCGGCGAAGTCCCGACGGCCGCCCACCGCCGCGCCCTGGAAGTCGCCGCCCAGGCCCACGCCACCTCCGAGGAACTGCTCGCCGCCGTCCTGCCCGACGAGGACGCCCACCCCCTCTTCGGCTGGCTGCGCGACCTGCCCTTCATGGAATCCACCCCCCGCGGCCTGCACCCGCACGACGCCGCCCGCGAAACCCTCACCGCCGACCTGCGCTGGCGCGCCCCCAACGCCTTCGAGACGATCCGCCGACGCCTCGCCCAGGAATACCTGCGCCTGCTGCGCGAAGCCCCCGAGGAACGCGTCCGGACCGTCACCGACGAGCTGTTCTACCTCTTCCGCGAGAGCCCCGTCCTCACCCGGCTGCGCACCTGGTCCCGCGAGGACGAGGTGCACGACTGCCCCCTGCGCCCCGAGGACACCGACACCGTGCTGCGGATGGCCGAACGGACCGAGGGCCCCGCCTCCGCCGAACTGGCCCACTACTGGATGCGCCGCCAGCCGCAGGCCTTCAGCGTCTACCGCCGCGTCAGCACGGGCGAGACCGTCGCGTTCACCGCCCGCCTCGTCCTGCCGGCCCCCGCCGACCCCCTCGACCTGGCCACCGACCCCGTCGTCGCGGCCGCCTGGGCCCACACCGAGGCCACCGCACCCGTCCGCCCCGGCGAACACATCGGCGTCAGCCGCTTCACCGTCTACCCCGAGCAGTACCAGCTCCCCTCGCGCGTCATCGACCTCAGCAGCTCCCGCGCCCAGGCCGAGGCCGCCCGGGCCCACGGCCGCGCCTACGGCTTCGCCGTCTGGCGCGACGCCGACACCTGGGCCGAACGCGTCAAGGGCACCCTGGAGGACACCGGGGCCCGGCCGCTCGTCGGCGAGCACACCTACGGCGTGTTCGGCGTCGACTGGCGGGAGGAGGGCGTCGAGGCCTGGCTCGGCCGCTTCCTCGACGCCACCGACGCCCCCGCCCGGCCCGGCCCCTCCGCCCTCTCCCGCAGCGCCTTCGACCAGGCCGTGCGCGAGGCACTGGCCCACTGGCGGGACCCGTCCGCCTTCGCCGCCTGCGCCCTGACCCGCACCCGCCTGGCCGCCGACCTCGCCGACCCCGCCGAGGACCTGCGCGCCCTGCTGCGCCGGGCCGTCGACGACCTCGCCGGCGACCCGCGCGGCGTGCGCGCCCGCGAGGCCCTGACGGCGGGCCACTTCTCCGGCGCCCCGACCCAGGAGGCCGCCGCCCGCCGCCTCGGCCTCCCGTACGGCACCTACCGGCGCCACCTGCGCCAGGGGCTGGACCTGCTCTGCGAGGCCCTGTGGCGCCGGGAGCTGCACGGGACGCGGTGACGGCGGGTCCGGCGGGTTGGACGGGTCCGGCGCGGCCGCGGGGGAGCGGGGCCGCGCCGGCCGGCGTGCTCGGTGGACAGCCGCGGACAGCAGTGGACAGTCCCCGCCCCCGCCGGGCCTGGAGAGTGGACACCGCCCCGCACCAGGGTGTCCGTCATGACCCCCCACCGCACACCGCCGGGGCGCACCGCCGCCGCCCCCGCCCCCGGCGCACCCCCGGCCCCGCGGGCGCCGTCAGCCCGGCGGCCGGGGGCCGCGCTCGCGGTGCTCGCCGCGGCCCAGTTCACCGTCATGCTCGCCACCTCGATCGTGAACGTGGCCCTGCCCCGGATCCGCACCGGCGTCGGCCTCTCCGACACCGGCACCACCTGGGTCGTCAACGCCTACGGCCTGGCCTTCGGCGCCCTGCTCCTGGCGGGCGGGCGGGCCGCCGACCTGTTCGGCCGCCGCCGGGTGCTCACCACCGGCCTCGCCCTGTTCGCGGCCGCCTCGCTCGCCGCGGGCCTCGCCACCACCCCCGCCGCCCTGATCGCCGCCCGCGCCGTCCAGGGCCTCGGCGCCGCCGCCGTCGCCCCCGCCGCGCTCGCCCTGACCATGGACCTCTTCCCGCCCGGCCCCGGCCGCGGCCGCGCCCTCGGCGTCTGGGGCGCCGTCTCCGGCGCCGGGGGAGCGGGCGGCGTCCTGCTGGGCGGCGCCCTCACCCAGGCCTGGGGCTGGCCGTGGATCTTCCACTGCGTCGCCCTCGGCACCCTGCTGGTCCTCGCCGCCACCGTGGCCCTCCTACCGCGCACCGCCGACCACCGCACCGCCGACCGCCGCACCGGCCGCCTCGACCTGCTCGGCACCGCCACCGTCACCCTCGCCCTGACCTGCCTCGTCTGGGGCCTGACCACCGCCCGCGCCGCCGGCTGGAGCGACACCCCGGTCCTGGCCGCCCTCCTCGCCGCCGCCACCCTCCTCGCCGCCTTCGCCGCCCTCCAGCTGCGCCGCGCCCGCGGCGGACCGGACCCGCTGATCCCGCCACGCCTGCTCACCACCGGCCGGGTGGCCGCCGGCAACCTCCTGATGGCCCTGCTGGGATCCGTCTGGATCGCCCTGTTCTACTTCCTGCCGCTGTACCAGCAGCAGGTCCTCGGATCAGGACCGCTGCTCACCGGAGTCGGCCAACTCCCCCTCGCCGCAGCCAACATGCTCGGCTCCGCGCTCGCCCCGCGACTGTCCCGCCGGATCGGCGCCCGGGCGACGGTCACCGCCGCCCTGGCCACCGAGGCCGCTGGCCTGCTGTGGCTGTCCCGCATCGATGCCCACGGCGGCTACCTCACCGACGTCCTGGGCCCCAGCGTCCTCGTCGGCCTCGGCCTGAGCACCGCCTTCGTCCAGCTCACCGCCTTCGCCGTCGGAGGCCTGCCGCCCCAGGACACCGGACTGGCCGGCGGACTGGTCAACACCACCCGCCAGGTCGGCGGCGCCATCGGACTGGCCGCCCTGGCCACCCTCGCCGGCTCCGTCACCGCCCACGCCGCCACCCACACCCCCCACCCGGAGGCCCTCACCGCCGGCTACCGCGCCGCCTTCACCGCCTCGGCCGCCCTGCTGGCCGCCACCGCCGCCCTCGCCTGGATCCTCACCCGAAACACCAAGTCATCAGCACAGCAAGCAATCTGACGTCCACCCGCTCCACCCGGAGGAAGAAACCCGCCATGACCACCGCCAAGCCCTACCTGACCGGCCACTACACCC
Source organism: Kitasatospora sp. NPDC051705 (assembly GCF_044453265.1). Lineage (NCBI taxonomy): Bacteria > Bacillati > Actinomycetota > Actinomycetes > Kitasatosporales > Streptomycetaceae > Kitasatospora > Kitasatospora sp. NPDC051705. The sequence continues at coordinate 206,925 of NZ_JBITCO010000007.1, forward strand.
CCCTCGTCGACGAAGTCACCGCCACCGACCTGACCGTCGAGGGCACCCTGCCGCCCGAACTCACCGGCCGACTGCTGCGCAACGGCCACAACCCCAAGCCCGGCATCACCCCCACCCACTGGTTCAAGGGCAGCGGCATGGTCCACGGCATCCGCCTGCGCGCCGGCCGCGCCGAGTGGTACCGCAACCGCTGGGTCCACACCCCCGCCCTCGACGGCGCCCCCTACATGACCGAGACCGGCCCCGACCTCACCGCCAGCACCGCCGGCACCCACGTCATCGAGCACGCCGGCCGCCTGCTCGCCCTCTGCGAGGCCAACCTCCCCTTCGAACTCACCCCGGAGCTGGAGACCGTCGGCGCCTACGACTTCGACGGCAAGCTGCGCACCGCGATGACCGCCCACCCCAAGGAGGACCCGGTCACCGGCGAGCTGCACTTCTTCGGCTCCTCGCCGATCCCGCCGTACCTCGTCCACCACGTCGTCGACGCCAAGGGGCAGCTCGTCCACAGCGCCGAGGTCCCCGGCGCGAGCGCCGCCCTCAAGCACGACTTCGCCCTCACGCGCCGCCACGTCATCTTCATCGAGGGCAACGTCACCTTCGACCCGCAGGAGCACTCCGGCATCCCCTACGCCTGGCGCGACGACCAGCCCGCCCGCATCGGCGTGATGCCCCGCGGCGAGGACGGCGCCCGGCACGTGCGCTGGTTCTCCATCGAGCCCGGCAACATGCTGCACGTCTCCAACGCCTACGAGGACGGCCGGGGCCGCATCATCCTGGAGGGCCCGACCGTCGACCGCGAGGGCTTCCGGCTCTCCTGGAACTGGTGGGTCGGCGCCCCCGGGCGCGGCACCGAGCCCAACACCCGCTCCTTCACCCGCCGCTGGGTGATCGACCCGGTCGCCGGCACCGTCGACGAGCAGATCATCGACGACCTGGCGGTGGAGTTCCCGACCCTCAACGAGCAGTACCAGGGCGTCGAGAACCGCTACCAGTACGCCGTCTCCTTCCCCGACGAGCAGGGCTTCGGCGGCTACGGCGTGGTCAAGTACGACCGCTCCACCGGCGCCCGCCGCATCCACCAGATCGGCGACGCCCGGCTGCCGAGCGAGGCGGTCTTCGTCCCCGCCGCCGGAGCCACCCGCGAGGACGACGGCTACCTGCTCACCGTCGTCTCCGACCTCAAGCAGGACGCCTCGCAGCTGCTGGTCCTCGACGCCTGCGGCCTCGACCGGGTCGCCGCCGTCCACCTGCCGCACCGGGTGCCCGGCGGCATCCACGGCTCCTGGATCCCCGACACCCCGGCCGACCGCCCCGCCGCCTGACCGGCCGGCGCCCCGACCGGTCCCGGCCACCCGCCCGGTCCCGGGCGCCCGGCCACCCGACCACCTGACCGCGTGGCCCCCGGGCCGCGCCGGGCCCCGCCGAGCGACCTCCCCCACCGCCCGGCGGGGCCCGCCCGTTCTGCCGACGGATTATGGCCCGTCTCCCGAAATCTCGGCCGTGAAGAGGGGGCATGACGACCCGGCATCAATGTCAGTGGCGTGCGCTAGGTTCCTCAGCCATGGATGACGGGAGGTGTTCCTTTGCTGTCCGGACGTAAGTACCGGCTTGAACTCGACACGAATCAAGCCGAGTTGTGCGAGATCTTCGGTGGCCTGTGCCGTTCGGTGTGGAACACCGCCCTGGAACAGCGTCGCGAGTACCGCCGGCGCGGTGCGTGGATGAACTACGTGCCACAGGCCGCCGAGATGGCCGCAGCGAAGCGGGAGTTCCCCTGGCTGGGGGAGGCGCCGGCCGACGTGCTGCAGCAGACGCTTCGGGATCTGGACCGGGCATGCCGGGACAACGGCACCTTCAACGTCAGATGGCGCTCCAAGACGCGTTGGCTGCCCTCGTTCCGGTTCCCGGCGGGGAGACGCATCACCGTGGAGCGCATCGGCCGCCGGTGGGGCCGGGCGAAGCTGCCGAAGCTGGGCTGGGTCCGGTTCCGCTGGTCCCGGCCGCTCGGTGGTGAGGTGCGGTCGGCGACGGTCACCCGGCGAGGGCGGCACTGGTACATCTCCTTCCTGGTGGAGGACGGAAGAAGTCCAGCGCAACGCCATGCGATGCCGGCCACCGCCGTGGGTGTGGACCGGGGTGTCCGGGTCGCCGTGACCACCAGTGCGGGTGGCTTTCACGACCGGTCTTTCGTCACCACCGGTGAGCGGAAGCGGTTGCGCTGTCTGCAGCAGCAGCTCGCCCGATGCAAGCGCGGCAGCAACCGCCGCCACCGCGTGCTGGAGAAGATCAACGCCATCACCGGCCGCGTGCGCAACCGCCGCGCCGACTTCTGCGCACAGACGGCCAGCACGCTGGCCACCCGCAACGCCGTCGTGGTGCTCGAGGACCTCCGTATCCGCGACATGACCGCGTCGGCGGCCGGCACCCGGGATAAGCCCGGCCGCAACGTGCGGCAGAAGGCCGGACTCAACCGCGCCATCCTGGACAAGGGCTGGCACTTGCTGGAACAGGCGCTCCGCAATGCGGCGCGCACCACCGGCACCAGTGTGGTGCTGGTCAATCCCGCGTACACGTCACAGACCTGCCACGCCTGCAAGAACGTGGACCCGAAAAGCCGCAAGAGCCAAGCGGTCTTCGAGTGCACCGCCTGCGGACACCAGGACCACGCCGACGTGAACGCCGCGAAGAACATCCTCAACGCCGCAGGACATGCGGTGTCAGGGCGTGGAGACCTCGGGAATGCCCGGTCCGGGAAGCGCCAACCGCCGGCCACACGCACCCGCACGGTGCACGCGGCCGGAATTCCCGCCCCTTGGGGCGGGGAGGACGTCAATCAGTGGCCCTGCGGGAGCCGCGGACTGGCGCACGGAGTGACTACCGGGCGGTGGGCGGGCTGATCCGGACCTCCTGGCCGCAGACGGTGACCCGGGCCGGCTTGCCGGCCTGGTCCACCACCGGGACGCGGACCTCGGCGCCCCCGCCCGGCGCGGTCACCTCGGCGGCGCCGGCGGTCACCAGCGGGTTGCAGTTCCCGCTGTCCGGCCCCTTGCCGTTCATCTCCGAGTAGCGCAGGGCGAACACCGCCCGCTTGCCGGGGCCCAGCGCCAGCGTGGCGGGGCCGCCCCTGCCGGCCCCGGTGGCCTTCGGCCCCTTGCCCAGGTGGAACTCGAGCCTCGGGTAGCCGGCCAGCGTGCAGGCGTGGGAGCCGGAGTTGAGGGCGACGAGTTCGGCGTTCGCCGGGTCCCGGTCGGCGCTGCCCTCGGCGGTGAGCCGGGTGAGCGTCCACGTCAGCTCCTCGCCGCGGCACCTGCCGTCCTGCGGCCCGCCGGAGCCGGGTCCGGAGCCGGTCGTCGCACCGGTGGTGGCCGGCGTGCCGGGCCGCCCCGTGGGCGCGGCCGTGGACTGGCCCGCGAGCGGTGCTGCGGACACCGGTGCTGCGGACACCGGCGTTTCGGACACCGGCGCGGCGGCCTCGGCCTTCGGCGAACCGGCCGTGGAGCCGGCCGTCGAAGTGGCCGCGGAGCCGGAAGCGGAAGCCGAACCGCCGCCGGCCCCGCAGGCCGTCAGAGTGAGCCCGGCCAGCAGCGCGGACACCGAAACCGTCAACAGGGAACGCGAACCCATGGATCCCCCCGGATCATCAGGACAGCCGACGGGCCGCCCCCGCCCGGCCTGGCTGTGCATCGTCAGTCAGCAAGGAAGACACCGGGACCGGCCCGGCGGTTGCCCCCGCCCGCGAGGGTCTGGCCGACCCCCGTCCGCGCGGTTAGCCTCACCCGTATGGATCATGACGAACAGTCACGGCACGCCTCCTCCTTCGGCGCGGCCGCCACCGCCTACGCCGAGCACCGCCCCGACTACGCCCGGGCCGCGGTGCACTGGGCGCTCGAAGCCGCCCCCGGCCCCCGCGTGCTCGACCTCGGCGCCGGAACCGGCAAGCTGACTGCCGTCCTGGCCGCCCTGGGCGCCGACGTCACCGCCGTCGAACCCGACCCGGCGATGCTGGCCGAGCTGCGCCGCCGCCTGCCGGACGTCCGCGCCCTGCCGGGCAGCGCGGAGGCGATCCCGCTGCCCGACGCCTCCGTCGACGCGGTGCTGGCCGGCAACGCCATGCACTGGTTCGACATGGCCGTCGCCGGGCCCGAGATCGCCCGGGTCCTCGCCCCGGGCGGCGTCCTGGCCGGCCTGTGGAACCTGATGGACGACCAGGTCCCCTGGGTCGCCGGGCTCGCCCGGGTCGCCGGGAGCGCGGCCGTCGGCCCCCGCGATACCCCCGCGAGCTGGCGCGCCGCGACGGCGCACATGCACCTGCCCGGGGCCGGCGCGCCCGCCCGGTTCGGCTCGCCGGAGCAGGCCGACTTCCCGCACGGGCAGCACCGCACCGCCGACACCCTGGTCGACACCCTCGCCACGCGCGCGGGGATGATCGTCATGCCGGAACCGGAACGGGAGGACGCCCTCGCCCGGATCCGCGCCTTCCTCGCGGACCGGCCGGAGACCGCCCACGGCGGGTTCACCCTCCCGATGCGCACCGGCGTGCTGCGCACCCGGCGGCTCTGAGGCCGCCGGCCGTCACAGCCCTGGGCCGCCGCCGACAACTGCCGGTGGGCCCGCGGCGCCGTGACGGCGGGCCCGTCAGCCGTCGCCCTTGATGATCTTCATGGTCAGGTGCGAGTCCACCCGGGCTACGGCCGGCAGCCCCATCAACCGGGCGGTGAGGAAGCTCTCGTAGGCGGCGTGGTCGGCGACCGCGACCCGGACGAAGTAGTCGGGCCGGCCGAAGAGCCGGCGGAACTCGATCACCTCCTCGTAGGAGGCCACCGTCGACTCGAACTCCTCCACCGTCTGGAGGTCGTTGACGCCGATCTCGACCGCGACCACCACGTCGAAGCCCCGCCCGGCCGCCGCCGGGTCGATCCGGGCCCGGTATCCGGCGATGATCCCGGCCTCCTCCAGCCGCTTCACCCGGCGCAGGCACGGCGGCGGGGTGAGGCCGACCCGCTTGGCCAGTTCGACGTTGGTCAGCCGGCCGTCCTGGCGCAGGTGGAACAAAATTTCACGATCGACGCCGTCCAGCATTTCTTTGTTGCTCACAGTGCTACTCCCGGGCAATTATTGGAAACCATATTACCCGGAATTCGTCCTAGAATTTCCCTCATGGATTCCGCACCAGGCGGGACGCTCACCCGTCCCGTTCCGCCGCCCCCTCCCGCCGCCGGACCGCACACCCCCGGACCGAACGCCGCCGGATCCCACGCCGACGAGCCCGACACCGCCGCGCCGAGCGCCCGGGCGGACCTGGCCGCCGCGCTCCGGGACTCCAGCTCCGTCGGCCTGGGCCTGTTCCCGCTCGGCATCGCCTTCGGCGTGCTGGTCGCCCACGCGGGCCTGAGCTGGTGGTGGGCCACCGCCTTCACCGCGCTGGTCTACGCCGGGTCGCTGGAATTCCTGCTGATCGGGCTCGTCGTCGCGGTCACCCCGCTCGCCCAGATCGCCCTGACCGCGTTCCTGGTGAACTTCCGGCACGTCTTCTACGCCCTCTCCTTCCCCCTGCACCGGGTCGGCGGCCGCTTCGGCCGGGCGTACAGCACCTTCGCCATGACCGACGAGGCCTACGCCCTGACCACCGGCGAGCAGGCGCGTTCCTGGAGCGGGCGGCGCATCATCTGGCTCCAGGTGCTCTGCCAGGCCTACTGGGTCGCCGGCGGCACCGCCGGAGCCCTCTTCGGGGCGCTGGTGCCGGCGAAGCTCGTCGGCCTCGACTTCGCGCTCACCGCCCTGTTCGTCGTCCTGGCCGTCGACGCCTTCCGGGCCCGGCGCGACATCCCCACCCCGGCGCTGGCCCTGGTCTGCGCCCTCGCCGCGCGCTTCGTCCTGCCCGGCCAGATGCTGCTGGCCGCCACCGCGCTGTTCACCGCCGCCCTGCTGGCCCGCCGCGCCCTCGCCGGACGCCGCGCCCTCGCCGGACGCCGCGGCCCCGCCGGGCACCGCACCGCAGACGGCCGCCGTACCGCCGCCGCGAAGGAGCCGACCCGTGCCTGACACGTCCTACCTGCTGGCCGCCATCGGCGTGTCCGTCGCCGTCACCTGGGGCCTGCGTGCGCTGCCCTTCGCCGCCCTCGCCCCGCTGCGGGCCAGCGCGGTGCTCCACTACCTGAGCGCCCGGATGCCGGTCGGCGTGATGGTGATCCTCACCGTCTACGCCCTGCGCGACCTCCCCCTCACCAGCCCCGTCCGGGCCGCCCCCACCCTGCTCGCCCTGGCCGCCACCCTGGGCCTGCACCTGTGGCGGCGCAACGCCGTCCTGAGCATCCTCGGCGGCACCGCCGTCCACGTCGCCCTCGCCAGCACCCTCTTCGCCCACCCCTGAGGCCGGCGGCACGCCCCGGATTTCCGCCAACCACTTTTCCCCGGAATAGGCTTGACGCCTTCGAGGAAACCTCGCCCGCCGTCCGGGGAACGCCCGCCACGCGGCGGCCGACCGGCGTATTCCGGCCCCGGAAACGCGACGACACCGCGCACAGGGAAACCGTCCGCCGCGGAACTAGAGTGACGGTCCATCCCCCGATCTTCGCAGGGAATCCCGGCCTTCAGGCCGGGCGGGAATGCGATCCTTGGCCCGGAGCCGCGAAGCGGCGGAGTTGGCTGCGGCTCCGGAGTGACGGTCAGACGGGCCGCTTCTGGCCTTCGATGTACTCCTTGACGATGCTGAGCGGCGCTCCGCCGCAGGATGCGGCGAAGTACGAGGGTGCCCAGAACACGGACCCCGTCCCGGTCCGGTTGATGCGCCCGGTGTACTCGGCGCGCAGGTACCGAGAACTGACGCCCTTGAGGCTGTTGACCAGTCTGGACAGGGCGGCCTTCGGCGGGTAGTGCACCAGCAGGTGGACGTGATCGCCTTCGCCGTTGAACTCGCGCAGCTCCGCACCGAAGCTGTCGCACACGTCCCGCATGATGGCTTCGCAGCGGGTCAGCATGGCGTCATCGAAGATCTCACGCCGGTACTTGGTGACGAACATCAAGTGCGCGTGCAGGTTGTGGGCGACGTGGTTTCCCCGCCGTATATCGGGGTCTGGTTCCCAGCGTGGTGACATGGGCCAAGTGTCGTGTGGTCATGTCGGCCTTGGAGGGGGGTGGGCCGGATGATCCGTGCGTACAAGTTCCTCATGCGGCCCACCGTGGGCCAGCAGCAAGCACTTGCCGAGATGTTGCGGGACGCAAGGTGCGCCGCCAACGCCTCGACCACGCCCACAAGACTGCACTCGGCCTCGTGCGTCAGCATGACTTCATCGCGCACGAAGACCTCAAGATCCGTAACATGCTGTGGTCCCCCGCACCGAAGCCCGACCCCGAGACGCCGGACACCTTCCTGCCCAACGGCGCGGCGGCCAAGGCCGGCCTCAACCACTCGATCTCGGATGCCGGATGGGGGGTGTTCCTGACGATCCTGCACGCCAAGGCTGAAAGCGCCGGACGGGAAGTGATCGCCGTGGACCCCCGCAACACCTCCCGCACCTGCCCTCCCTGCGGGCACACCGCGAAGGAGAACCGGCCCACCCAGGAAACCTTCCACTGCGTCAGCTGCGGCCACCAGGCACACGCCGACACAGTGGGAGCCATCAACGTTCTACGGGCCGGGCTGGCCCGTCGCGAAGCCGTATCGGCTTAACGAGAAGCCCCGGCGTTTACGCCGGGGAGGAGTCACGGCATGCCGCATCAGTGAACTGGTCATCGACGCCGCCGATCCCGAGCGGCTCGCCGCGTTCTGGCGCGAGGTCCTCGGTTACGTCGAACTCGACCGGGACGACGACGGGAGCATCGAGATCGGCCCGCCCGGGTCCGTCCCCGGCGGCCCGCAGCCCACCCTCCTGTTCAGCCCGAGCGAGGACCCGCGCACCGGGAAGCTGCGGATGCACATCGACGTCAACGCCACCGACCGCGACCAGGACGCCGAACTCGAGCGCCTGCTCGCCCTCGGCGCCCGCCCCGTCGACATCGGCCAGAGCGGCGAGGAGAGTTGGCACGTCCTGGCCGACCCGGAGGGCAACGAGTTCTGCCTCCTGCGCACCCGGCTCAGCCCCCTGTGACGGTCGACCGTCCGGCCCGGCCGGGCGCCGCGTCGGCATCCGGCCGGGGCGCTCCCGAGGCGGTTACAGCACCTCGGCCGGGTCCGCGTGGGCGTGCATGGCGACCACCAGGCCGTCGCGCAGGGTGAAGACGTCGGCGGCGGTGATGTCCAGCGGGCTGCCGTCGGTGAGCACGCCGTGCACGTGGTGGACGATGACGACGTCCTCGCCGCGCCGGTAGGCGGTCGGCTCCGAGTGCATCTCGCCCCACATCGCGTACGAGGCGCTCAGGTACTTGTGCACGGCGTCCCGGCCCCGGTGCACGCCCCCGTTGGGGAACTCCTCGGGCTCCACCCAGTCCACGTCGGGGTGCAGGTCGGCGACGGCGGTGTCGATGTCGCCCCGGGCGTAGGCGGCGTAGGCGGCCAGCACGAGGGCGACGTCGGGATCGGTGGGGTCCGCGGGCTGCGCGGGGGAGGAGGTCATGGGCGGGACGCTATCCCGGGTGCCGCCGCCCGGCGGCGCTCGTTCGTGGCGCCGGGGAAGCGCGTCGGCCCGCCCGGCGCGGCCGGGGTTGTGGAGCCTGGCCGCACGCCCCACCAGGTTCCGCGCGCCCCACCAGGGCCTACGGGCGCCGGGCCACGAACACCAGCTCCCGCCCCGGCCGGTCCGGCGCGCCGCGCACCTCCTCCAGTACCAGGCCGGCGGCCGCCAGGTCCGCCTCGACCTCCGCCCGCTCCCGGAATCGCAGCGTCGAGTCCGAGGTCAGCACCTGCCCGTCCGCGCCGAACACGTACGTCCAGCGGAACGCCACCAGCGGCCCGCGCACCTCGACCAGCTCCACCCAGCTCTCCACCGGCCCGGCGCCGGGGACTTCGGTGACGCGGTGGGAGCGCTCCCGGGTCCACTCCTCCCAGGCCCGGGCCGCCGGATCGCGGGTCTCGAACACCAGGCGCCCGCCGGGGCGCAGCGCCTCCCGGGCTCCCCGCAGGGTGCGCCGCCAGGCGGGCGGGTCGGCGATCGCCTGGGCGACGTTGGCCGTCATCGTCGCCAGGTCGACGGCTGGCGGCGGCAGATCGTCGGCGTCGCCGTGGATCCAGCGCACCCGGTGGCCGCCCGGTTTGGCCCTGGCCACGTCGATGGACGCCGCGGCCGGATCGACCCCGGTCACCTCGATGCCGCGCCCGGCCAGCAGCAGTGCGAACACCCCGGTGCCGCAGCCGATGTCCAGGACCCGACGCGCGCCGAACTCCTCCACCATCAGCAGGTAGGCGTCCAGGTCGGTGCGGTCGGGGTCGAGGGCGTCGTGGACGGCGGCGAGCCGCGGGTGCCCGAAGCACTCGTCAGCCATGCGAACGGCCCTGGGCCTCTCCGGCGGTGGCCCGGGCCTGCCCGGAGGTGGCCCGGGCCGAGGTGGCGTGGAGGGAGCCGAGCAGGGCGAGGGCCCGGGCGCTGGGGCTGCCGGGTTCGGCCTGGTAGACGACGAGTTGCTGGCCGGGTGCGTCGCGCACGTCGAAGGCCTGGTAGGTGAGGGTGAGCGGGCCGACGTCCGGGTGCAGGAAGTGCTTGGCCTCCTGGGTCTTGCCGCGTACGGTGTGGGACTCCCACAGGCGGGTGAAGTCGGTGCTGTGCGCGGTGAGGGTGCGGACGAGCTCCTGCAGCCGGGGGCTGCCGGGGTCGAGCCCGGCGGCCTGCCGCAGGTGGCCGACGACGGCCTGGGCGGTGTGGCCCCACCGTTCGTAGAACTGCCGGCCCGCCGGGTCGAGGAAGACCATCGAGGCGAGGTCGTCCATCCGCTCGAAGGGCGAGTGCAGGGCCTCGGCCAGGGCGTTGGCCGCCAGGACGTCCAGGGTCCGGTTGACGACGAACGCGGGGGCGGCCGGGTAGCCGTCCAGTAGTTGGCGCAGGGCGGGGCTGACCAGGTCCGTGGTGTGGGCGAACCGGTTGCCCGGCACCGTCTCCGCCACCTGGTGCAGGTGCGCCTGCTCGTCCGGGCCCAGCTGCAGGGCGCGGCCGAGCGCGTCGATGACCTGGGCCGAGGGGTGGCGTTCGCGGCCCTGTTCGAGGCGGGTGTAGTAGTCCGCGTTCACCCCGGCCAGGACGGCGACCTCCTCCCGGCGCAGTCCGGCGACCCTGCGCGTCCCGTGGCTCACCACACCCGCGTCCTGCGGCCGCAGGGCCGCACGGCGGGCGCGCAGGAACTCTCCCAGCTGGTTGTCCGTCACGCCCCCACCCTAGGGTCCCTCTCCGTGCCCTGCCCGGGTGCACTGCACCCAGGCGGGGCGCGTCCTGGCCGGTCGTTCCCGGCGTGCCCAGACTCGGTGGCGCGGAACGGTTCCGCACGCAGCGACGAAGGGAGTCCGTCCTTGACGGGCAGCACCGAGCAGGGCGGTGTCGACGTGGTCGGCACGTGGGTGACGGCGGGCGGGTACATCCGCCAGGAGCTGCGGGCCGACGGCCGCTACGACGAGGCCCGCGGCAGCCGCCGCCACGCCTACACGGGCCGTTACACGCTCACCGGCCACCACCTCGACTACGTCGACGACACCGGGTTCACCGCCACGGGCGACATCCGGGACGGGGTCCTCCACCACGAACACCTCGTGCTCCACCGAGAGGAGAAGCAGGCATGACGCAGGACAGGGGCAAGGTCGTCCTGGTCACCGGGGCGAGCAGCGGGATCGGGGAGGCCACCGCGCGCCGCCTCGCCGCCGACGGCCACCGCCTGCTCCTCGGCGCCAGGCGCGCCGACCGCCTCGCCGCGCTGGCCGGCGAGCTCGAAGCCGCGGGCGGCACCGCGGCGTTCCGGCGCCTGGACGTCACGGACGCCGCCGACGTCCGGGCCTTCGTGTCCGAGGCCCGCAGCCGTTACGGCCGGGTGGACGTGTTGGTCAACAACGCCGGGGTGATGCCGCTCTCGCCCCTGGAAGCGCTGCGGACGGACGAGTGGGACCGCATGATCGACGTGAACCTGCGGGGAGTCCTGCACGGCATCGCCGCCGCGCTGCCCGTGATGCGGGCCCAGGGCGGCGGGCACCTGGTGAACGTCGCGTCCGTCGGCGCGTACGAGGTCTCTCCCACCGCCGCCGTCTACTGCGCCACCAAGTTCGCCGTGCGCGCGATCACCGAGGGGCTGCGCCAGGAGTGCGGCGGGGACATCCGGGTCACCCTCGTCGCTCCCGGCGTGACGGAGTCCGAGCTCGCCGACGGCATCGCCGACCCCACCGCCCGGGAGGCCATGCGGACGTACCGCGCCGTGGCCCTGCCCGCGTCCGCCGTCGCGGACGCCATCGCCTACGCCGTCTCCCAGCCCCGGGAGGTCGACGTCAACGAGCTCGTCGTCCGCCCCACGGCGAGCGCCCAGTGAGCGCTGGCGGCTGCGCTCCGGTCGGGGTGCCGAGCGTCGCGGCACCTTACTGATCGTTTCAAAATGGGTTGAGCTGCGTAGGTTGTGCGGTCGGGAATGTGCAAGGCCGATCGAGTGCTCTGCCAATGTCACGGCGAGCAGTTCCCTCTAGCTCGCGCATTCGGGCCTCCACGGTGAGCGTGGCGGGCGGGGTCGCTGCCGAGTCGAGCATGTGCGCCACGACGAGCGGAGGCACGGCGGAGACGGCCACCAGGATGGCGGAGGTCTGCATGTAGCCACGATCTGTCAGGTGTGCCACAACCTGAGCTGACGGTGCGAGGCAGAGGGTGGCACCAGCGCCGATAGCGGCTCGCTCACTGACAGCAGCACGAGTGCGGCTTCCGCGACGTGTGCCCGGCGACCGACAAGGTCGCCGGGCAACACCAGCAGGCTCACGGGCGGGACGGCGGCGCCTCACGGCCCTGCGAAACGGCGTGAATCAGGGCAGCCAGGACACCTTGATGTTGCCTGCACTCCCGGCGAAACCACTAGTGTCGCTGATGGGGCCGGGGCTGCTGCCACCGTAGCCGCCAATGCCGGCGGACCCGAAGTCGCCGCTGGCGCCGCCGGCGCCGCTCGAAGACTCGGTACCGGCGCCACCGTGTGACCCGTCGTCAGTTACCAGCACGCCGACGCCACCGCAACCGGTAGCGGTGGCAATGCCTCCGGCGCCGCCGCCGCTCAGCGGAACCCCAAAAGCATTGCTTAGGCTGCCGCCGCCTCCGCCGCCGCCCGCAGAGAGCTGCATGCCGGTACCGGCACTTAGGGTAGATGCACCACCGCCGCCACCACCAAAGCCGAGAACATCCTGGCTCGCGCCGGCGCCACCTTCCGCCCCGCCGCCCCCGTCACCACCGGCTGCGTTGCTGCCGCCCGAGCCGCCGCCCGAGCCCCCCGCTCCCGCTGCGAACTCAGTTCCGCCACCACCGCCGCCACCGACCGTACCGGAGAGGACGGTGCCCCTTGCCAGGAGCTTCGTGCATCGAACACTAGCGCCGCCGCCACCGCCGCCACCGCCATGAATGTCACCGAATTCGGAACCCGCCCCGCCCCCACCACCACCCCCAATGAGATGGAAAGTCACCACCAGCCTGGCGGGGAGCCTGCACGTAAATGAGCCGGTGTACTCGCGGCCGTTCACGCAGTCGGGCGGGGCGGCGGCGTGGGCGGAGGCGGCTAGGGGGGCCGCTACTAGTGCGCTGGACGCCACCACGAGGGCGGCAGCCAAGGCGGTTCTGCGCTGCTTGATGCGGGTGGTGGAACGCATGACGAGACCTCTCAGATCTGCGGACCGCGATCGGATGTCGGCGCGGTAAGTAGGATTTGTCCGACTCACGAGTCATGGGCAGCATGACATTCCGTTCACATTCCGGCCAGTCACGAGGCGAGCACTCCGTGTGATCACTGTAGTGAATGCCTGTCATGGGCATTCCGGCAGCCGGTACGCCACCACGCGGCGCCCCACACCCGCACCCGAGGACCACCACGGCTTGCCCTTCACCCGCCGCCTTGTCAGCCCGGGCGGTGGCCGCAACCCGGAGCCTGCGCGGGATGTGCCTCCCGGCTCGGGCCCTCCATCCCTTGAGGTCGGGCACTTGCGACAGCCTGTCCGGGCCGCCGCATCGGTCGCTTCAGGAGGATTTTCGAAGGCGCCGCAGGCAGATGATGCCGCAGGCGAGGTCGAGCAGGCCCTGGTGGAGGTCTGCGCGTTGCTCGTAGCGGGTGCGCAGGCGCTTGAACTGGTGGAGCCAGGCGAAGGCACGCTCTGCGACCCAGCGCACGGTGCCGAGTCCGGAGCCGTGGGCGGCGCCGCGGCGGGCGATCATCGGCTTGATGCCGCGCTTCCAGAGCAGGCGGCGGTACTTGTCGAAGTCGTAGCCCCGGTCGGCGTACGGCGGTTTCTAGGGGTCGTTGCAACACGTGGTCGGTTTGATCAGGCCGCGACGAGTTTATGCAGGCGCTCGGCTGGGGTTTCCCAGCCGAGCGTTTTGCGTGGGCGGCCGTTGAGTTCGGCGGCGATGTGGATCCGCTCGTCCTCACGCAGGTACCGGGACACGGCGCAGGGCGCCCGCTCGGGTCGAGCGGGCGCCCTGAACCTGTTCGGGTCCGTCCGGCCGTTGGGCCACTCGCGTCCAGTACGCGGGTGAACGCCCACCAGCCGGGACGCCTCTCTGTTGCTGTAGCCCTGTCGCACGAGCCGGAAGTATTCCTCCCGTTCGGCACGGAGCTTCCTGGGCCCCTGCGGCTTCCGGTCCTCGCGAATCTCGAAGTCCATCGCACCCCTTCAGCTGGGGTGTTGCGACAACCGCTAGAACCCAAGTACAGGCGCCGGGGCCTGCGCCGCGGACGTCCTCGCAGTCCGCGGATCGGCTGTATCGCGTCCAGCAGGGGAAGCAGCTGAGTGACGTCATGGCGGTTGCCTCCGGTGAGCGTCACGGCGAGCGGAGTGCCCCAACGGTCCACGATCACATGGTGCTTGGAGCCGGGGCGTGCGCGGTCAACGGGCGAGGGGCCGACATGATTGCCCCCTTTGAGGGCCCGGACGTGCGAGCCGTCCACGGCGCAGTCGTCCAGGTCCAGCAGATTCGCGCGGCGCAGTTCGGTCAGCAGCGCGGTGTGCAGGCGGGGCCAGACGCCGGCCTCGGTCCAGTCCCGCAGTCGGCGCCAGGCCGTCACTCCGGAGCAGCCCACGGCCTGCGCGGGGACATCACGCCAGGCGACACCGGTCCGCAGCACGTAGACGATGCCGGCCAGGGCCGCCCGGTCCGGAAGTCGCAGCCGCCCGGGGTGGCAGTAACGCCGACGGGGAGCGGGCGGCAGCAGCGGAGCCACCCGCTCCCAGAGACCATCCGGAACAAGATCAACACGCATCCGGACAGCTTGGCGACCAAGATCGACAAGCGCAAGGAGCCCAGCTCAACCCATTTTGAAACGATCAGTTAGGCGGGCCGTTCCGCGGGGGTCCGGGGGCGGCCGGCGCGGGCATACTGACCGGGCCGTCCGGCACGGCGGGGGATCAGGAACCGACTTAGCGTCAGTTCAACTTGTCTGGCGGCGAGTTGATCGTGCGATGTCAGCCGTCATCGAGCCCGAGGAGCCCCCCTTGCCCGACCAGACGCCGAGACCCGGCGAGAAGCCCGGCGCCGCGCCCGACCCCGCCCAGGAGGCCTTCGAGCGGTGCACCCGGCTGGTGCTCGCAGGCCGGTACGAGGAGGCGCTGGCGGCCACCGACGAGGCCGCGCGGCTCCTGCGGGGCCGGCTCGCCGGGGCGAGGGGCGCCGCGGCCCGGGGTGCCGCCGCCACGCTCGCCTACGTGCTGGTGCTCCGCTGCGAGGCGCTGTCCAAGCTGGCGCGGTGGGAGGAGTGCCTGGCCACCGCCTCGGAGGCGGTGGCGCTGGGCCGGGGCCGGCAGACCGACGCGCCCTTCGCCGCGCCGCTGGGCGCCACGCTGCTGGGGCTCGGCACCGCCCTGTGGGGGCTGGGGCGTCCGCAGGAGGCGGTGACGGTGACCGGCGAGGCCGTCGGCCTGTACCGCCGGCTGGCCCACGCGGACGCCGCCTACCGCCCGCAACTGGCCAACGCGCTCAGCCAGTTCGGCGTGGTGCTGTCCCGGCTCGGGCGGTACGCCGAGGCGTTGAAGGTCACCCGGGAGTCCGTGGTGCTGATGCGCCGGCTGGCCGCGGCGGACCCGGTGACCCACACGCCCGGGCTGGCCCAGGCGGTGAACAACCTGGCCCGCCGCCAGTCGGCCCGCAACCAGCACCGCCGGGCGCTCAGGAGCGCCCACGAGGCCGTGGCGCTCTACCGGAGGCTGGCGCGCGCGAACCCGGCGGTGCACCGGCGGGACCTCGCGATGGGGCTCGGCAACCTGGCCAGGATGCACGACACCCGGCAGGGGGCGCTGGCCGCGGTGGAGGAGTCGGTCGCCATCCTCGAGGAGCTGGACCGGGCCGAACCCGGCGTCCACGGCGCACTGCTCGCCGATTCGCTGTCCCTGCTCGCGGCGGCGCTGGCAGACCTGGGGAGGTTCGGCGAGGCGGCCCGGGTCACCACCCGGGCGCTGGCGATGATGCGCGAGCAGGCGGCGCTCAACCCGGTGGCCCGCCGCGGCGACCTCGCGCTGGCCCTGGCCTTCCACGCCCGGGTTCGGGCCGAAGCCGGGACCGACCTCGCCGAGGCCCTGGCCGCCGCCACGGAGTCCCTCGGCCTGATGCGCGGGCTCGCGGCCGAGATCCCCCGGCTCTACGGCTCCCCGCTCGCCGAGGTCACCGCCCTGGAGGCCCGCCTGCGCTCGATGGCGGGGCCCCCGGAGCGCGGGTAGCGAACCCCCGGCCCGCCCGGGGCGCCCGCCGGCCCGGACCTCGGCCGGTTCACCGCACAGGGGCACCGGCGGGCGCCGGGGCGGGCCGATCGGGCCGGGGGCCGGGCGCGCCGGTTGCCGCCGTCCGGCGCAGGGCCCAGATTGGCAGGGGCGGCGCCGTCCGCGGCCCCGGGGCCCCTGGTCCCGTACGACCGGGCCGACCGGGCCGCCCGGAGGGCCGATGCGGCCCGCCCCGGTCCGGCCCGGACGAACGTGAAGAGGTGCGGCGATGAGCATGGTGGAGGAGTCGATCGACGTGGACGTGCCGGTCCGCGTCGTCTACGACCAGTGGGCGACCTTCGAGGAGTTCCCCGAGTTCATGGAGGGCGTGGAGGAGGTCCGGCAGCTGGACGACCAGCACGCCCACTGGCGGACCAAGATCGCCGGTCTGGCCCGGGAGTTCGACACCGAGATCGTCGAGCGGGTGCCCGATGCGCGGGTCGCCTGGCGCACCACCGGCGAGAGCGTGAAGCACACCGGCACGGTCGACTTCGAGGCGCTCGGCGCGGACCGCACCCGGGTGCGGATGACCATGGTCTTCCACCCCACCGGCCTGGCCGAGAAGGCCGCCGACAAGCTGGGCGTGCTCGACCGCCAGGTGCGCGGTGACCTGCGCCGCTTCAAGACCTTCGTCGAGGACCGCGCCACCGGGGGCTGACGCAGGCCGCGGCAGGACCGGGGCCCGCGGTGTCGTACGGCCGGAGTAGCTTCGACCCCGATACCGAACGAACCGGGGGGCCGACCGCATGACCGACCAGACCACCACGACCACCGCCACCGCACCCGCCGTGGGCACCGCCTCCGCGACCGAGACCGCACCCGCCGTGGGCACCGCGACCGAGACCGCACCCGCCGTGGGCACCGCGACCGAGACCGCACCCGCCGTGGGCACCGCGACCGCGACCGCACCCGCCGTGGGCACCGCGACCGCGACCGCACCCGCCGTGGGCACCGCCTCCGCGACCGCGACCGCACCCGCCGTGGGCACCGCCTCCGCGACCGCGACCGCACCCGCCGTGGGCACCGCCTCCGCGACCGCGGCCCGACTGCACCGGCTGGCCGAGGCCTCCGGCGGGCTGGTGGCCCTCGACCCGGGCATCGACGACGCCCGGATGGACGCCTGGCCCGTCCCGGTGCCCGAGGAGGTCCGGGCCCTGCTGCGCTCGGTCGGCGGGGTGCGCGTCACCGTCAGCCGCTCCGCCGTGAACGGCCACGAGTCCCACGAGCACGTCGACCTCGACCATGCCTACAACCGCGGCCGGTACGCCAACGCCGACGTCAGCTGGTACCAGGACCACGCCGGCGGGGTCGGCACCCACTGGTTCGTCCACACCGACCACGGCGACGGCCACACCTACGTGGACGTCGACCTGCGCACCGGGGCCTGGGGCCCGGTGTTCCGGTTCTGGGACGCCGCCGACACCGACCGCATGGCACCCTCCCTGACCGCGTGGCTCGACCACCTGGCCGACTGCCTGGAACAGGCCCTCGCCGCCACCGGCACCAGGGGTACCGCGGCCGACGTCGGGGCCTTCGGCCGCCGGTTCGGGGACCTGTGGCCCGACGGCGACCGGCGCACCACCAGCGTCGAGGACGTCACCGCGGCCCGGCTGCGCACGAGCGGCGACGACGTGCTGCGCGCGGCCGCGGAGGGCCTGCCCGACGACGCCAGGCTGGCCGACCTGCGCTCCGTCACCGGCCGCGCCGCCGTCGACTTCTGGGCGATCGGCGCGACCTGCCGCTACGCCCGCCTGGCCGGCGGGGGAGTGCTGGTGGCCCTGCCCTGGGACGGCGAGTAGCCCGACCACGGCCCGGGCGGGCAGCCGCCGGTCAGCGCGGCCGGTGGGCGACGGCGGCGAACATCGTCACCGACAGGTGGCAGGCACCCTGCTCGGCGGCGGCGGTGAGGCCGGCGTGCAGGCGGTCGCGCTGCTCCTCGGTGACCAGGCCCCGCCCGACGGCCGCCGCGCCGAGCGCGCGGACGATCGGCCAGGCGACGGCGTGCGGGTCCTGCAGGAGGACGTCGGCGCCGAGCTCGTCGACGCTCAGGCCGGCCGCGCTCAGCCAGCCGGCCAGGCGGCGTCCGGCGTCCGGGGTGGCGGCGGTGGCCCGGGTGACGGCGGCCAGCGCCGGGCGGACCTCCGGGTCGGCCGGGTGGAGCACGAAGGTGGACCAGTCGGTGTCCAGCAGGGCGACCCGGCCGCCGGGGCGCAGGACCCGCGCGATCTCGGCGACGGCCCGCGCCGGGTCGGTCAGGTGCTGGAGGACGCGCTCGCACCAGACCACGTCCCGGTCGGCGTCGGGCAGCGGCAGCGCGAGCGCGTCGCCGTCGAGGAACCGGGCCGGGGAGGCGTCGACGGCGGCCCGCTGCAGGGCGACGGCGCGCAGGCCGGGGTTGGGTTCGACGCCGGTCGCCTCGCCGCCCGGGGCGACGGCCGCCGCGAGCAGCCGGGTCTCCGAGCCGGTGCCCGAACCGACGTCCAGCGCCCGCTCACCGGGGCGCGCGCCCAGCCGCGCGTGCGCCCACTCCCGCAGTCTCCGCACACCGGGGTTGGCGGCCTGGACGTCCAGCGCGGCGACCATCCGGTCCGTGACCGCGGGGTCGGTGTTGGCCGCGTGGAAGGCCGAGGTGGGGCGCGGGTCGGTCATGGCCCCCACTGTAGGCAGCCACCCGGGCCCGCCGCCCGCTGCGCCGCGGTGAGTCGGTGAGCCGCCGTGAGTCGGTGAGCCAGGGCATCCATGGTGGCCGGTGGCCAGGAGTGGGCCGGGGCTCCTGTCGTTGACGGCGGTTGACTGCCCGTCGCCGGAACGTCGCCGGAACGTCGGCGGAGCCGTCCGGACCGCGTGACTGCGTAACTCACCGATTTCCTTGCGTCATTTGACGGATCCGCAGGTCCGGACCAAGCCGCCAGGATCGTCACCGGCCGCCCGCCACCGCGCGGGACGGCCGCACCGACGACCAGGAAAGCAGGCGAAGATGAAAGACCTCCTGACACGCGGCCGCGCCGCCACGCAGGCGGACACCGCGTCCGGGACGACCCGCGCCACCCGGGTCCGTCGCCGGGTCGCCACGCTCGTCGGCGCCGGCGCCCTGGCCCTCACCCTGCCCGGGCCGGTCGCCCAGGCGGACTCGCTGCCGAACCTGCCGCAGCGGGCCGGCGGCTACGAGGCGTCCTTCTCGCCCGCCTACGACTACGACACCGACGGCTGCTACGCGGTCGCCGCCATCGCCCCGGACGGCACCCTCAACCCGGGTCTGAAGCTGGGCGGCGACGTCAACGGGAACTGCCGCGACAAGTCCGACCTGGACCGTTCGCAGACCTACGCCCGTTCCAAGTGCAACAACGGCTGGTGCGCCATCGTGTACGCCAGTTACTTCGAGAAGGACCAGACGCAGAACGGCGGCGCGGGCGGCCACCGCCACGACTTCGAGCACGTCGTCTCGTGGGTCAACCAGTCGTCCAACCAGGTCGAGTTCCTGACCGTCACCCAGCACAACAGCCAGCACACCTACCCGCGTTCGTCGGTGCGCTTCGACGGCAGCCACCCGAAGGTCGTCTACCACAAGGAGGGCGGCACGGGCGGCCCGGGCAGCCACCTCTTCCGGCTCGCCAACGGCAACGACGAGCCGCCGGAGAACCACTACCACAACTGGCGCCAGCCCCCCATCGTCGACTGGAACGGCTGGCCCAGCACCTGGCTGCGTGACCGCCTCAACAACGCGGACTTCGGATCGGCGACCATCAAGACCACCGACAAGGACGACCGCTTCCGCAACCTGCTCAACGCCTCGAAGCCCGGCGGCATCCCGTTCAACCCCTGGGCCTGACGCCGCGGCCGCCCCGCGCACGTCCCGACGCGGGCCCGGTGACCCCCGTGCACCGGGCCCGCACCGTCCGTCCCCGGGTTCGTCCCCGGGCCCGGGGACGGGGGCGGGATCCGGGCGGGCCGGTCCGCGTTCGAGTGCCTTTCCAGCAGCCCCCGCGACCCTTGTGTCCGGGCACCCGCCAGGAGGATAGTTAGCTAGTAGCAACTAACTATTCCAGGCGTTCCAGGAAACCTCACCCGGGCGGAGTGGTGGCATGCCGGCGGTCCCGCAGGAACACCCGCGCCACGAGCGGGAGAACCCGAGCCACGAGCAGGAGGACCCGCGCTACAAGTGGGTCGCGCTGTCGAACACCACCCTCGGCACGCTGGTCGCGACCATCAACAGCTCGATCGTGCTGATCTCGCTGCCCGCGATCTTCAACGGCATCGGCCTCGACCCGCTGCAGCCCGGCAACGTCAGCTACCTGCTCTGGATGCTGATGGGCTACCTCCTGGTCACCGCCGTGCTGGTGGTCACCCTCGGACGGCTCGGGGACATCCACGGCCGGGTGCGGATCTACAACGCCGGCTTCCTGCTCTTCACCCTCACCTCCGTCGCCCTCTCCCTCGACCCCGTCTCCGGCGGGGGCGGCGCGCTCTGGCTGATCCTGTGGCGGGTCGCCCAGGCCGTCGGCGGATCGATGCTGATGGCCAACTCGGCGGCGATCATCACCGACGCCTTCCCCGCCCGCCAGCGCGGCATGGCCCTGGGCGTCAACGTCGTCGCGGCCATCGCCGGATCCTTCATCGGCCTGGTGCTCGGCGGCGTCCTCGCCGAGTGGAACTGGCGCTCGATCTTCTGGGTCAACGTCCCGATCGGCCTGCTGGGCACCGCCTGGGCCTACCGCTCGCTGCGCGACACCGGCGTGCGCCGCCCGGCCCGCATCGACTGGTGGGGCAACCTCACCTTCGCCGTCGGCCTGACCGCCCTGCTCGCCGCCATCACCTACGGCATCCAGCCCTACGGCGGCCGCACCATGGGCTGGACCAACCCGTGGGTGCTGGCCGGCCTGATCGGCGGCACCGCCGTCCTCGCCCTCTTCTGCCTGGTCGAACTCCGCGCCCCCGAACCGATGTTCCCGCTGCGCCTGTTCCGCGACCGCGCCTTCACCGGCGGCAACGCGGCCACCCTGTTCGGCTCCGTCGCCCGCGGCGGCCTGCAGTTCATGCTGATCATCTGGCTGCAGGGGATCTGGCTGCCGCTGCACGGCTACCAGTACGAGGACACCCCGCTGTGGGCGGGCATCTACATGATCCCGCTGACCATCGGCTTCCTGATCGCCGGCCCGCTCGCCGGCCACCTCTCCGACAAGCACGGCGCCCGGCTGTACGCGGCCGCCGGCCTGGCGGTCATGGCCCTGTCCTTCGGCGGCCTGCTGCTCCTGCCCACCGACTTCGGCTACGGCTGGTTCGCCCTGCTGATCCTCCTCAACGGCCTGGGCGGCGGCCTGTTCGCCGCCCCGAACACCGCGCTGATCATGTCCAGCGTCCCGGCCGACGCCCGCGGCGCCGCCTCCGGCATGCGCGCCACCTTCCAGAACGCCGGGATGGTGCTGTCGATCGGCGTGTTCTTCTCGCTGATGGTCGCCGGCCTGTCCAGCTCGCTGCCCCACGGACTGGACACCGGCCTCACCGCGCAGGGCGTCCCGGCCCCCGCCGCGCACACGATCGCCGCCCTGCCCCCGGTCGGCACCCTGTTCGCGGCCTTCCTCGGCTGCAACCCGGTCCGCGAACTCCTCGGCCCCGACCTGCTCGGCCACCTCCCGGCGGCCAACGCCCAGACCCTCACCGGGCGCCAGTTCTTCCCCCAACTGATCGCCGGCCCCTTCCACGACGGCCTGGTGGTGGTGTTCTGGTTCGCCATCGCGCTCTCCCTCGCCGGAGCCGCCGCCTCCCTGATCCGCGCCCGTCCCGCCGAGGCCGCCCCGCCGGCCGGTACGGTGAAGCAAACGCCCGCCCCGGCGCGGACCGGCACCGACCCGCGCACCTGAGGAGGACCACCGGCCCATGGCGACCACCACGACCCCGCCCGGGGCCGAACACCCGCTACCGGCCGACGACCTCGCCCGGCTGCGCCTGGCCGTCTCCCGGCTGCACCGGCACATGGTCCAGGCCTCCGGCCGGCGCGACCTCACCTTCGCCCAGCTCTCGGCCCTCGCCAGGATCGAGGCCCACGGCCCGATCCGGCTGGTCGACCTCGCCGCCCGCGAGCAGGTGTCCGCGCCCTCCCTGATCCGCACCCTTGCCCCGCTGCACGCCGACGCCCTGCTCACCAAGGAGGCCGACCCGCAGGACCGGCGCTCCGCCCTGATCCGGATCACCGACGACGGCCGCGCCACGCTGGCCCAGATCCGCGCCGAACGCAATCAGGTCCTCGCCGAACGCACCGCGCTGCTCACCGCCGACCAGCGCGCGGCGCTGCTCGCGGCCCTGCCCGTCCTCGAACTCCTCGCCGAGGACCCGCAGTCCTGACCGTCCGGCCCGCCAGACCGCCCGTCAGGCCACCCGCCCGGATGCCTGGTAAAGCGTCCGCCCGGTCAGCCCGTCCGGCGCAGGTGGCGGCTCAACAGCCCGGACAAGGGCGGAACGGGCGTGTTCGCCGCCCACGGGGTCGCCATGACCGACGCGCAGAAGGCCAAGTACTGCGGAGGAAACCCTCCCGGCCTCGTGCCCGTCCCCGACAGCGAGGCCCCTTCCTCCTGGTCGGCCGCAAGCGCTGCGACTGCCCGGTCGCGTCAGTGGCCGCGGCGGTGGACGACCAGGCCCGGTAACAGGAGCCCCTCCCCGCGGCACCCGCCGAGGTGTCAACACCCGCCCCATGGTCTCGGGCCCGGCGTTCCTGCGCCGTGCCCGAGGCCATGGGGCGGGTGTGTTCCCCGGGCCGGCAGGGCCCGGGGGCGGCCCCGCCGGGAACTCCTCTCCCCGTGCGTGCGCGCCGGGTGAACGTCAAGTCCACTACTCGGCAAGGCAATTCCTTCATCAACCTTCCCGCTGCTCCTCTTGCCCGGCTCATGACAGTCGGTAATCCTGACTGCCACCCCACCACGGCCGCCCCCACGGCCCGACTCGGCGTGTGAGCCGCCGGCCCGCCCCCCACGAAGGAGCCAGCATGCGCACGTTCCTGATACGCGTCGTCACCCTCGCGGCAGCAGCCACCACCCTCGCGGCTCCCGCCGCGCCGACCACCGCGGCGGCCGCCCGGGCGATGTCCTTCCGCCCCCTGCAGTACAACACCAACGGCTACAACTGGGGCGGCTACGCCGCCACGGGCAGCGGTTTCACCTCGGTCTCGGCGACCTGGACCGAGCCGCACGCGACCTGCAACTCCACCAACGACCTCTACGCGCCCTGGGTCGGCATCGACGGGTACGGCTCCTCCACCGTCGAGCAGACCGGGGTGGCCACCGACTGCTCCAGCGGCAGCCCCGTCAACCAGGCCTGGTACGAGATGTACCCGGCGAGCCCGGTCTACCTGAGCCTCAGCTCGTACCCGGTGTCGGCCGGCGACGTCATCACCGCCTCCGTCACCTACGCCGGCAGCAGCAAGTACACCCTCAAGCTGACCGACTCCTCGCGGGGCTGGACCTACAGCACGACCAAGTCCCTGTCCGCGCAGCGGACCAGCGCCGAGGTCATCATCGAGTCGCCGACCGGCTCGTACCCCAAGTTCGGGACCCTCGCGTTCACCTCGGCCACCGTCAACGGCAAGTCCCTCGGCTCCTTCGGCCCGGTCGCCCTCGACCCCAGCTCCAACGGCACCTACGAGGCCCGCACCAGCGCGCTCGGCTCCGGCGGCACCAGCTTCACCGACACCTACCTCCACCAGTGACCGTACCGGCGCCCGGGCGGCCCGCTTCCCGCACACGGGGGGCGGGCCGCCTGCCGTCCCCCGGCCAGAACGGCGGATCGGGCGGGACCGGGCGGGCAGAGCCCGGTCAGGGGTAGCGCAGGTTCTGGTACGAGCAGACGGAGTTGACGCCGCTGCCGACGATCGTCCAGCCGGCCGGCACGGGGTAGCCGTAGACCCGGCCTCCGGGCATCGTGCAGCCCACGTCGGCGGTGACCGTCGCACCGTGGGGCGCGCCGCCGAGGTAGGCGACCTGGGAGGTCCGGGCGTCGATGGACACCGCGACCAGCACCCAGCCCGCGGGCACGGTGGTGTTGGCCAGCACGGCGACCCTGGCCAGGTAGGGCGCACCGCCGAGGAACTCGATGGTCTTCAGCCCGGTCGCCTGGTTCTGGGCGACGGCCGCCCAGCCGGCCGGCACCGGCGCGTACAGGCCGATGGTGGTCTGGGTGCCGAACGGGGGGTCGGCGGCGAGGGCCGAGGGGGAGGCGGAGGCCGCTGCCGTCGGCCACAGCAGGGCGGCCAGCGTGACCACAGCGGAGGCCAGGGCGGGGATGCGGGCGGGGGTTCTTCGGACGGAGGTGCCGGAGCGACGCACGGGAACTCCTCGGGCGTACGGGGGCGTTAGGGGCACTGCCTGCGGGGCGGGTCCTGTCCGCCCCGGGCCACGCTCCACCCCGGCGTGACCGGGCGTCAACGCCGCCCGGCCCGGGGCCGGAGGCACGGCGCGCACGATTGCGCCCGGGCGGGAGCGGGGCGCGCACGAGCCCGCCCTGGGCGGGCAAGGGGCGCGGGGACGGGCCGGGGCCGGGCTCGCCCCGGCCGGGCGCCTGCACGAGCTCGTCACGGCCCGATCAGACCCCGCCGGAACCGAACGGGACGGATACCGGCTCCGCACACTGCCGGAACGCCGCCTGCAGCTCCTCCGAGGTGAGGGTCGCCGCCAGGCCGGCGCGCCGTTTGGCCTCGACCGCCCGGCCCACGGCGTGCTCGCGCCACCGCAGTACGTCGTGCGAGTGGGCCATGCAGCGGGCCGCCTCATCGGTCTCGAAGCCGGTCCTGTCCCCGGCAGGGGCCCCTGCGGCTTCCTGCGGCATGGGGCCCTCCTCCTGGTTCCGGCTCCGCGCGCTCACCCAGGCTGCGATCACCGTGTTCGCCGGGGCGGAGACGATCGGGTGGAAGACCGGGCAGGCTCCCGCGTCCTTCCTGCCGGATCGGTCGGCGCGTCCGCCGACAACCGGTGTGAAGCCCCCCCGGACGCTGCCCCGAGCCCCGCTCCGCCGCGAGCCGGGCCTTCCCACCTGCACGCCGCCGGTCGGCGCAGCGCGTTCCGCCCGGGGCGTGGACGGAGGGGCTCCGGGGAACCGGGCGGATGCAGGGACGGCACGAGCGTTCACACAATGACGCCACGGCGCCGCAGCCGTACCCTCCCGACATCGACGGGGATCACGAGGGTCTGCACTGGGACGACTGCGGTTGGGAGCCCCCTCCTGGACCCGCAGCGTGGAGAGGTTGGTCGGGACCGTGGCCGGCGCCGCGCGGGAGACCGTCCGCCGACTGCGCAGTCCTCTCCGCCTGCGGTTTCCCGCCGGTCAGGCCCGGGGCGGACGTCGACGTGCGGGCCCCGGGGTCATGGCCGGGTTGCTCTGCGGGAGGCCCGGCGGCGGGTCAGGAAAGTGCCGATCAGCATGCCGACGAGGATCGTGACGGTCAGAACGACCCAGAGTGGCAGGGTGACGTCGGCGACCCACAGGGTGATGGTCACGGAGGCGGTGTTGACCGCGATGAACCAGACGGCCAGGACGGCGATGACGCCCATGGCGATGGTGCGCAGTCGTACCTCGCGGCCCTTGACCGTGAGACGCGACGGCTCGTGGTGCGTGCGGGCGTTCTGCGCCATGGCTTCAGTATCCTGCGATCGGCTCGATTCGTCCCCACGAGGTGTCGGCGGACGGGCCCGGGGCCCGTCCGTCCGGCTCACCGCTGCCGCCGGTCATGCGGGGACCGCGTCCTCGGGCGAGGAGGGCTTCGAGCAGGCCGGTGAGGTGGGTGTCGAGGCCGAGGGCGCCGGTCGCGACGGCGGCCAGAGCGACCGTCCGCGGTGGCGCCGGGCGGTCCGGGAGACGGCTCCGCACACTGTCTGAACGCAGCCTGCAGCTCCTCCAGGGTGAGGGTCGCCGCCAGGCCGGCTCGCCGTTCGACGAGTCCGGGGAACTCGAACGGTTCGCACGATGGTGCCGCGCGAGCGGGGCCTTCTCTTGTGCACGATCTAGATCAACAACAGTCGTAGCGTGCCGTTCAGACGACGTACTCGCAGACAGGTGACCTCAACGTGAATCTCAGGGGGCGCGGACGAGCCACCACCGCCGAACGGCCAGTCGAAGCCCTCGGGGTCGGGTGGCCCGGTCAAGGGCCGAGCGCTCGACGCGTTGTTGTCGGGCACGACAGCTGCTGTCCTTCCACACCCCGGTCGGCGGGGCCGTCGCCAGCGGCGAGGTGCCGCTGGCCCGCCGCACCGCCGAGCTGCTCGATGCGACGATCCGTCGCCGACAGACCGGGCTCGTCTCGGCCCGGGACGCGCAGACGGCTGAGCAGGCGGCGTGGGCGTGTGCCGTCACGTCACGCCGGCTTGGTGGCCCTGCACCAGGTGCACCGGTACCCGTCGTACCGTTTGCCGGAGTCCACGCCGAGGTCCTCGTTGATGAACTCCAGGGGGCCCCAGCTGTGGCGCAGTTCGGTCTCGCGGCCGCGGCACCTGCGGCACCGTCTGAACCAGAGGCAGTGCTCCGCCTCGGGGGTCCCCCTGGCACCCAGGACGATCCCGTAGAGCGTGAAGCTGCCGTCGTACCGCTCCCAGTAGCCCCAGTCGTGCCCGTTGCAGAAGGCCTTGTTGAACGCGTTGCCGAGCGGCATGGAAGTCCCTTTCCCCAGGGGGAACTCGAGGAGCGAGGCACCCGCGGTATCCCCGCGGGAGGAGATCGACAAGCCCGCGGGGCGCTGCCGGTGGTGCCTGCGCAGCGCCTCGGCGGGCTCGTCGCGGTCCTCGGCCCCGCCCTCCCCCGCCGTCCGCTATCCGAGCTCGAGCATCGCCCCGGTGACCTCGCCGACCGCCGCGGCGGGGAGCGCGGTGGCGGCCTCGTCGAGGACGAGCAGCCGGGCCCCGGGGATCTCGCGCGCCAGCGCCTCGCCGTTGCCGACGGGGAAGAACCGGTCGCGGCGCCCGTGGACGACGAGGGTCGGCACCCCGACGCCGGGCAGGCGCTCGCGCCAGCGGGGCGTGCAGTCCAGCCGGGAGAACACCACGCCCAGCTGGTTGGCCAGCTGGACCGGGGGAGCGGTGCCGGGCGTGCGGTCCCAGACGCGTGCGGCGACGGCCCGGGCGGCGGCGGGGTCGTCGCCGAGGACCTGCGCGCCGGCGGCGGCGAACTCCGCCACCGCCGCGCGGTCGGCCCAGTCGGGCGCCGGGCGCGCGAACAGCCGGCCCATCGCCTCCCCGTCGTCGTCGGGCGGGCCCGGGGCGACCGGGCGGGTGCCGACCAGGGTGAGCGCGCGGAACGCGCCCGGGTGGTCGAGCACGGCCACCTGGGCGACCATCCCGCCGACGCCGATCCCCCCGAGGTGCGCGGGCGCCCCGCCGAGCGCGCCGGCCAGGGCCGCGGCGTCGGCGGCCAGGTCGCGCAGGGTGTAGGCGGGTGCCTGAGGGTCCGCCGTCGTGGACTCCCCGCTGTCCCGCAGGTCGTAGCGCACCACCCGGCGCCCGCCGGCGGCCAGGCGCTCACAGAGCGCGTCGGGCCAGGAGAGCATCGTCGGCCCGCCCGCGAGCAGGACGAGCGGCGCGTCGTGGTCACCGAAGGACTCGACGCCCAGGGCGGTCCCGTCGACGTCGACGGTGGTCATCGTGGTCATCGCGATCACCTGCCCTCGTCGGACCCGAGACCGCGGTCGGGCAGGCTCATGTCGCCCGTCCCGGGCGTGCCGTCGGCGAGCCCGTAGCGCAGGTACACGGTGCCCTGCGGGCCGGCCACCGGCGGTTCGAGGAGCGTGACGTTCGTGGGCACCGCGCCCCCGTCGAACACCTTCTTCCCGACGCCGAGCACGATCGGGTGCACCCAGAGGTCGAGGCGGTCGAAGAGCTTCTCCCGCAGCAGGGACTGCACCAGGTCCAGGCTCCCGACGACCTTCACGTTCTCGTGCCGCTCCCGGATCTCCCGCACCGCGGCGGCCAGGTCCGGGCCGAGCTGCACGGACCCGGCCCACGGCAGCTCGGGCGTGCCGCGGGAGGCCACGTACTTCGGGACGCGGTTGAAGAGCTCGGCGATCTCGCCGTCCTTCTGGTGCGGCCAGTAGGAGGCGAAGATGTCGTACGTCCGCCGGCCGAGCAGGAGGGCGTCGGTGCCCTCGTACGCGGCGAGGATCTGCGCCCCGGTGGTCTCGTTCAGCAGGGGTGCCTGCCAGCCGCCGAACGGGAACCCCGCCGGGTCCTCGTCCGGCCCGCCGGGCGCCTGCCCGACGAGGTCGAGGGTCGCGAACATTTCGATCTGGATGAGGCCCATGTCTGTACTCCCGGTGCGTCGGTCTACCCCGTCGAGATGTAGACCTGCCGGAGCCGGAAAACTCATCGCCGCGCCGCGGACCGGTTCCCGAAGTGTGCCGCGACCCGGTCTCCGGGGGCGTCGGGCCCCACCCTTGTAGCCCCGCGCAGGCGCTCCTACCCGCGCGCGGCGGGCTCCAGCACGAAGACGGGGATCTCCCGGTCGGTCTTCTGCTGGTACTCGGCGTACGGCGGGTACGCGGCGACCGCGCGCTCCCACCACTCGGCCTTCTCCTGCCCGGTGACCTCCCGGGCCGTCATGTCCTGGCGCACGGGCCCGTCCTGGAGCTCCACGTGCGGGTCGGACGTGACGTTGAAGTACCAGAGCGGGTGGTGCGGGGAGCCGCCCTTCGAGGCCACGGCCGCGTACCGGCCCTCGTGCTCCACGCGCATCACCGGGGTCTTGCGGATCCTGCCGCTCCTCGCGCCGCGCGTGGTGAGGATGACGACGGGCAGGCCCGTGTCCCGGAGCGTCAGCCCCTGCGTGCCGCCCGAACCCTCGTACAGCTCGACCTGCTCGCGCACCCACTGCGCCGGACTCGGCTCGTACTCGCCTTCGAGAGGCATCGCATCACCCCGTCGTCACGTCATGAAGTGCGGTGTCCCGCCGTGGCCGGGTGGCCTGCACGGTGCCTCCGACCAGCGCGAACGCGGATCGTCGAGGCCCGTGCCCCCCACTCCTGCCGCAGGCACCTCCCAGCTGGGGGAGCATATCGGCCGCCCCCGGGCGCGGAGCGCTCCCGCACGGCCCCGCGCGTGTCCGGGCCCCGCGCGTGGCCGGGCGCGGCCGGGGACCGGGGCGCCGGGCGGCCCGGGTCAGCTCCGCCAGAAGCAGAGCACCACGGCGCCCGCCATGACCAGCGCGGTCAGCAGCGGCGCCCCCATCCGGCCGTGCGGCCCGGACGTGACGGCGAGCATCGAGACGACCGGCACCGTGAAGCCCAGACCCACCATCAGCACGAGCACCACACCCGTCGGTGCGCCGGCGACCGTCGCCCCGAACACCACCGTGAACATCAACACCAGCCACAGCGACGCGGTCACCAGCAGCCAGGCCGCCCGCGCGGTCCACCGGGCCGTCCGGTCGTCGGCGTAGAAGTCGGCGCGGGTCGTCGTCCAGAACCTCAGCAGGGGCCGGTCACGCCGGGCGGAGATCAGCATGGCGCCAGTCTGGCGTGCCCCGGGCCGTCACGGCACCCCCCGGGCCGCCGGATCTCCCGGCCCCCGCCCGAGTAGCATGTGGCGCCACGGCCGAAGGGGGCGCGACCATGGGGGACGACGCGACGCAGTCCGCGGGCTTCGGGTGCGCGGCGTGCTGCGCCGAGGACGCCGAGGTGGCGCGGGCGCACCACCGGAGCCACACCGGGGTCCGGGTCGAGACGATGATCCGGGACGACTCGCACTTCATCGTCTCCGTCCAGCGCTGCGCCCTCTGTTCGCAGGCCTTCGTGAGCGTCTTCACCGAGTACGTCGACTGGGCCGCCTCACAGGACGCGCAGTACCGCACGGTGCTGCCGATCACCGACGCCGAGGCGGACGACCTGGCGGCGGGGCGGTTGGGCCCGCACCGGGTCGGGGCCCTCGGCCACGGCCGCCGCCACCTGCAGAGCGACTGGCCGAGCGAGGCCGACGAGCCCTCCGTGTACTGGGACAGCGGCGTCTTCGAGGTCCGCGAGGGGTACTGACCCGGACGGGCCCCTGCCGCCCCCGGGCCCCGTGCCGGCCCTGTCGGTCGTGGACAGTACGGTTGCGGCGAGCACCATCGGAACGCACGCACGGGGGCACACATGACCGTTCACCGGCCGGGACTGCCGCAGGACCTCCCGCCGGCCGAGGAGCTGTGGGCACGCTGGGCGCTGCTCGCCGCCCTCCAGGCGACCACCGCGGACGAGGAACGCCCGCCGCGCCACCGCACCGGCCGGTGGATCGATGACAAGGGCCTGCACTGGGACGACTGCGGCTGCACCTGGTGGGTCATGTCCCAGCGGGGCGACGGCCGGTTCGTGCTCTACGGCGAGGACGAGTCGAGCGGCGTCAAGTGGCACGAGCCGGCGATCGACGTGCTGGCGGGCGGCCCCGAGTGGCTGCCCCACGAGGAACTGCGGGACTTGATCCAGTCGTACGAGATCGGCTGCGTCTACTGGTACGAGAACGGCGCCTGGGCCCGGGCACCGTACCCGGACGGCCTCCGCGACGACGGCCTGGACTGCGGCATGAGCTCCTTCATCGACCGCGGCGAAGTCCTGGGCGAACTGACGGACCACCTGGACGACACGGCCGACACGGCCGACGGGCCGGACGCGCAGGGCCTCCTGGCCGACGCGGAGGCCTACCGGCTGGACCCGCACCGGCTGCTGGAACGGCTGGCCCCGACCAACGCCGACGACGACCCGCTGGACGGGCCGGCCATCGCCCGCGCGCTGACCCGCGCAGGCCTGACCGGGGAGGTCGCGGCGACCGCCACCACCCCCTGACGAAAGGACGCACCGCAGCCCACCGAGGGGGCGGGCCCCGGCGATCCGTGCCACCGGCGCCGACGTGCATACTTGCCGGACGATCAACGGCACGCAGAGGGTGGATGACGCGGTGAAACTGGCTGAAGCGCTTGCACAGCGCGCGGCCGCGGTGCGGCAGGTGGAGCAGTTGCGCTCGCGCGTCGTCGGCAGCGCCCGCTACCAGGAGGGCGAGGAGCCGGCCGAGAACGCGGCCGAGGTCCTGGCCCAGGCCGGGGAGGTACTGGACGAGCTGGAACGGCTGATCCGCCTGATCAACCGGACCAACTCCACCACGCTCGTCGAAGGCGGCGGCACGCTGACCGACGCCCTCGCCCGCCGGGACGTCCTGCGGCTGCGCCACTCGGTGCTCACCGCGGCCGCCGACGCCGCCTCCGGACGCGACCAGCGCGGTGCCGTACGGCAGTTGCGGTCCGAACTCAGGATCCTCTCCGCCCTGCCGGTCGCCGAACTCCGCGCCCGGGCGGACCTCCTCGCCAAGGAGATCCGCGAGGTGGACACCCTGATCCAGCGCACCAACTGGGAGATCGACCTGGTCGAGGACTGACCCCGCAGACCGGGTGTGGGACAGCAGGTAGTCGCCACGGAGGCGTGCACACACCGAGGCCGGCGGTCAAACCGGTCCTGGCGCGTGAAGAGCAACGCAGGGGTTCGATTCCCCACCAACAGTGCAGCTCAGCACCGCGCACAGGTGACGGCACACGCCGCACAGCTCACCACCATGTGCAGATCCGGACGACGAGGGCGGGAACGGGGCGCCCCACACCCGGGTGCGAGGGCCGTGCACACCGCACGGCCCTCGCACCCACTCCACCCGGGGGCCGACGTGCCGTCAGGCCCCGGGTGCCCGCCCACAGGGGCCCGGCGGGCAAATCCGGTGGAGACGGTTCCGCCCGCCCGGCTAGCCTCGCGCCGTGGTCGATCAGGAGCAGTACGAGCGGTACAGGGAAGACTCGACGGTGCTGGCGGCGGTCGGGGAACACGTCCACCTCCAGGTCGGCCCGGTCACCGTGCGACTGCCCGGGGACCTAGCCCGGGCCGCCGTGGACGCCTGGGAACGCGACGAGGAGTCCTCGGACGGCCTCGGCGAGGAGAGCCGCGAGCAGTACGAACTACGCGACCAGGCCGGAACCCTCGCGCTGATCGGCCTCGCGATCTCGGAGTCCGGCCGCTGGGACGACGACGAGGTCACCGTCGACCTGCACGTCCACAGCGCGGGCGCGGCCTGGCTCACCTACGCCGACTCCGCGGGCACGTCCTTCCGGGTTCTGGAGTAGCCGGCTCCGTTCAGCAAGGCGGCACGACCTCGTCGGCGAGGCCGCGCGCTCTCCCCTACGGCTCCAGACGGGGGTCGTCGATGTCGACGGCGACGATCCCGGGCGGATAGAGCCCCGGATCGGCCGTAAGGATCAGGTGCTGCTGCGGACGCACCGGGGTGGGCAGACTCGTGGCGATCGCGTGCGCCACGTCCTGGCCCCCGTACCCGTCGCGGACCATCGCCGCCACCACCATGGCGGTGGTCGCGTCCAACGGCTCGAACTCCAGAGAGGGCAGCGCCAGCACCGCCTGCGCGGCACCCTCGTCCTTGATCTCGGCCTCCACCAGGCAGAGCACCGGTACCAGCAGATGCTGGAACGGGCTCTGCATCGCGGAGTCCACGATCCGGTCCAGACGCGGGTGGCCGGCGGCCAGCGCGGACAGGGCGCTCGAATCCAGAATGATCACGCGCTGCGCCTCGGGGCGACCTTCGCACGGGCATCGGCCGCAGCGATGTCGTAGACCCGCTGCAGCAGGTTCGGGCCCTCGTCCAGCTCCGTGTCGGAGAGCGTCATCCCGAAGTGCTCCCGCAGCAGCCGACGGCCCTCGGCAACGCGCTCCGCGATCTGCTCTGCGGTGGGCTGCGCCTCCACCAGCCGGGCCACTTGGGCGCCGATCGTGGTGCCGCTGGCCGCCGCGAGAGCGGCGAGCCGGTCACGCGTCTCAGGGGAAACCTTGATCGTCGCATCAGCCATACTGCGATCGTACACCGCTGGTGTACCAATGGTGTACCGACTGGTGGGCCCGGTCAACCGCACTGTCGCCTGGGCTGGACGTGGCCGGGGCCGCGGCGGCGACCTGAGTGTGGTGTCGGTCCTCGGCCTGGTCAAACTCGGAGAACTCGGCCCACGCAGTTGTCGGCCGGGCCCGGCGCTACACGCCGGTGGCGCCGTCGACGCGTTCGCGGACCAGGTCGGCGTGGCCGTTGTGGCGGGCGTACTCCTCGATCATGTGGACGTAGATCCAGCGAAGGCTGACGTCCTGCTCCATGAAGCGGCCCGTGTCGGTCAGGGCGTGCTCGGCGCAGTGCGCACGGGCGCGGGCGATCTCCGCGTGCCAGACGGCGAGGGCGTCGCTCAGGGCGGTGCCCTCAGCGACCTCGAAGCCACCGTCGGGGCCGTCCGGGTCGGCCTTCGGGTGGATGGGCGGAGCCTGCTCCCCGGCGAACACGCGACGGAACCAGTTCCGCTCCACCTCCGCCATGTGCTGGACCAGCCCGGTCAGCGTGAAGCCGGACGGCGGCACGGAGGCCGTGGCGGCCTGCTCGTCGTCCAGCCCCTCGCACTTCATGGCCAGGGTGGTGCGGTGGAAGTCGAGCCAGCTCTCGAGCGTCGTGCGCTCGTCGGCGTTCAGCGGCGGCATGGGGCGGTCGATGGCGTTCATCGGTCGATGATCGCAGGCTCCGCGGTCGGCGACGGACGGGGCGTCACCCCGGGTCGGGCGTCGCATGATCCGGCACTAGCCTGGCGCGGTGACGAGTCGAAATCGAACCTCCCGTACCGGCGCGGCCGCCCTCGTGGCTGCCGGCCTCGTGTTCCTCACCGCCTGCGGCGGCGGTGGCGGCACCGCAGGCAGTGGCGCCAGTGCCACCGCCGGCAGTGGCAGCAGCAGTAGTGCCGGCAAGGCGAAGGAGGTCGGCTGGTACCGCACGGTCGGCGACCTCTGCGCGGCGGTGGGCGATCCCGGTCTGCCGGGGCAGCTGAGGAGCTCGATACCGGTGACGAGCGAGGGGATCGCGGACGACCCGTCCTCGACGCTCAGCTGCAGCTACGACGGCGGCCCGGCGACGGAGGACTGGCGGGTGACCATCGACGCGACGGTCTTCGAGGCGGCCCGCGGCTGCCACTGGATGGAGGTCGAGGCGGACATCGCCAAGTCCCCGCTCGGCGGGCCCAAGCCCACCGAGACGCGCAAGTTCGCGATGAACGACGGCGGGGGGCTCGGCCAGGAGGGCTACCAGTCCTCGGTCCGGCACCCGCTCACCGACACCACCCCCGGGCCGGTCGACCAACTGAGCTTCAAGTCGGCTTTCTGCGACGGGAACCTGAACCTGGCGGTCGACGTCGACTACGGCGCCGGCTCGGGCATGTCCGCCGACTACCCGGGCGCGCTCGACAAGGCGGAGGAGGCGGCGCGCAAGAAGGCCGCCGAACTGCTCAAGCGGGGGCGGGAGAAGCTGTACGAGCGGGCGATGAGCCCGCAGCCGACGGCTTCGTGACGGCGGCGGCCTTCTGACGGGCGGCCGCCCGGCCGGGCGTCCCCACGCGCGCCCCCCGGGCGGCATGTCCCGCCGTGATCGCGCACCCTCCCACGCGACAATGACGATCCGACCGGCCCATCCCGATCCCTCGGGGTGCGGCCGGCCACCGGCCCTGCGGAGAGGACGGCTTCGATGAGCGGCGGCGGCGCCTGGACCGCGGCGGCCGTGGCGGCCGTCACCGGCGGCTACGGGCTCTTCTCCCGCAGACTCGCCTCGACACCCCTGTCGGCGCCGATGCTGTTCACCGGTCTCGGCGTGCTCATCGGCCCCGCCGGCCTGGACGTCATCCACCCGGAACGCGACGCCGGCGCGGTGCGCACGCTGGTCGAGGCCGCGCTGACCCTGGTCCTCTTCGCCGACGCGATGACCGTGCGCCGACGGGACCTGCGCACCGGAGGCTTCCTGCCGCTGCGCCTGCTGGCCCTCGGCCTGCCGCTCACGATCGGGGCCGGCTGGCTGCTGGCCTGGCCCCTGCTGCCAGGCCTCACCGGCGGGGAGCTCGCGCTGCTCGCCGCGATCCTCGCGCCCACCGACGCGGCGCTCGGCAAGGCTGCCATGACCAGCCCCGCGGTGCCGCCGCTCGTCCGCGAGGGCCTGAACGTCGAGAGCGGCCTGAACGACGGGCTGGTGCTGCCGTTCTTCGTCCTGTTCCTCGCCGCGATCCCCGGCACGGCCACCTCCGCGGAGGGGGCGGACGGGGTCCTCTGGCGGACCCTGCTGCTCAGCACCGCCGTGGGCCTGGCCGTCGGCCTGACAGGCGGGCGGCTGCTGCCCTGGTCACAGGCCCGGGGCTGGGTGACCGGCGAGTGGCGACAGGTGTTCGTCCTGGCCGTCGCCGTCGGCGCCTACACGGTGGCGACGGCGGCGGACGGCAGCGGGTTCATCGCCGCCTGGACGGCCGGGTTCGCGTTCGCCCTCGGACTGCGCCAGGCCCCGCCGCTCCCCGCGGACGGATCCGGCGGGCGGGCCGCCGACCTGACCGAGTACCTGGGCGGGCTGCTCGCGACGCTGAGCTTCCTGGTCTTCGGCGCGGTGCTGCTCGGCCCGGCCCTGGAAGAGCTGGACTGGCGGGTCGTCACGTACGCGGTGCTCAGCCTGACGGTCGTGCGGACGGTGCCGGTGGTCCTCGCGCTCGCCGGTACCGGCTTCCGGTGGCCCACCGTGGCCTACATCGGCTGGTTCGGGCCGCGCGGCCTGGCCTCCGTGGTCTTCGGGCTCCTCGTGGTCGAGGAGCACGTGCCCGGCATCCACCGGCTCGGTCTCGTCGTCGCCGCCACCGTCGGCCTCAGTGTGGTCGCCCACGGCATGTCGGCCCCGTTCCTCGCCGCCCGCTACGGCACCTGGTTCCGGGCGGAGAGGGCCCGCACGCCCGAACTCCGCGAAGCCCTGGCCGCGCCGGAAGCGGCCGGGACCGCCCACCCCGCCCGCCGGCGCCTGAGCTGACCCGGCGCCAGCACGAGCACGAGCACCAGCACCCGCACCAGCACCCGCAGGACCCGGGTCGCGAAGCCGTACCGCGACCGTCACCGCCCGGGCTTGAGTCTCCCGCAGGGGGAGACGGGAGAGTTACGGGCATGGACGGCGACACGCTCTTCACGATCGGTGACCTGGCCCGGCGGACCGGGCTGACGGTCAAGACCATCCGGTTCTACTCCGACACCGGAGTCGTGCCGCCGACGGACCGCAGCCCGGCCGGCTACCGGCTCTACGACATCGACGCGCTCGCCCGCCTGGACCTGGTGCGCACCCTGCGCGACCTGGGACTCGACCTCGCCCTCATCCGCCAGGTCGTGGACCGGGAGGTCTCGGTGCCCGAGGTCGCCGCCATCCACGCCGACGCCCTGGAGGTGCAGATCCGCACCCTCCGACTGCGCCGCGCCGTCCTGCGCGCGGTGGCCAAGCGGGGCTCCACTCCCGAGGAAACGGACCTCATGCACAAGCTCGCCAAGCTCTCCGACCACGAACGCCGACGCCTGGTCACCGACTTCATCGACGACGCCTTCGGCGGGCTCGACGCCAACGCCGACCTCGTCGACATGCTGCGCGCGGCCATGCCCGAACTGCCGGACGATCCCGAACCCGAACAGGTCGAGGCCTGGGTGGAACTCGCCGAGCTCACCCGGGACCCCGACTTCCGTGCCGCCGTGCGCCGCATGGCCGAGTACCAGGCGGCCGAACGCGCCCGCGGCGATGCCACCGGGCTGCACCACGACCTCACCGAGGCCGTCCGCGACGGCGTCGGCCGCGCGCTCGACGCCGGCATCGCCCCGACCGCGGCCGAGGCCGTACCCGTCGTCGACGCGCTGACCGCCCGCTACGCGCAGACCTTCGGCCGCGCCGACGACGCGGAGCTGCGCCACTGGCTGCTGACCCGACTGGAGATCGCCGGCGATCCCCGCACGGAGCGCTACTGGCACCTGCTGGCCGTCATCAACGGATGGCCCGTCCCGCCCAGCCTGGCACCGGTGTTCACCTGGTTCACGCAAGCCCTGCGCGCCCGCACCGGGCAGTAGTCCAGCGCCGGGCAGCTGCCCCCGGGCCCTCGCGGCTCCGATGACGCCGCGAGGGCCCGGGCGCGCCCGACGAGGACGCCGTCCTCGAACCCGGTACCCGCCCGGCACGAGGTTCGCCGACTCTTCGATGCCATCGGACAGTTCGATTCGCAGGGGGTTCGCCGTGGCGGCGAGAGTACTGCTGCCACGGTGATCACCGACAGCCGTTTCGTAGGGGCGCGGAGCGGCGCATGCGCCCCCGGCTGCGACTGTCGCGGGCTCAGTCCCACTCGATCCGCTGGCCCTCGGCACTGACGACCATTCGCAGTCGCTCGCCCGTGGGCTCACCCGCGACGCGCCACCGGGTGATCAGCTCGGCCACCGCGTCCCAGAGTCGGACCGGCCCGCCCTGGCGGACCAGCCAGCGGCCCCCGTCCTCGAACACCACGGCCCAAGACCCGCCGTCCACGTCCACCAACACGTGTTCGGTGCGTCCGTTCCGGGGCATGGCGAAGTACTGCGCGGTGGGCGCCGAGAACTGCGCCACGAACCGGGCCGCCCACTGGTCGAGCACGTCGGCGCCGACCTCCGCCGGACGGGCCTCGCCCTGGTCGAACGCGGGCAGCATGCCGAGCGGCGGGGGCATGTGCGGGCGGGCGAGCATGAACGACACACCGCCGCCGAGCACCGGACCGGTTGCCGTGCCGTCCTCGGC
Organism: Kitasatospora sp. NPDC051705; assembly: GCF_044453265.1. Taxonomy (NCBI): domain Bacteria; kingdom Bacillati; phylum Actinomycetota; class Actinomycetes; order Kitasatosporales; family Streptomycetaceae; genus Kitasatospora; species Kitasatospora sp. NPDC051705. The sequence goes on from NZ_JBITCO010000007.1 coordinate 244,362, forward strand.
CACCGTGAGCCGCACTAGCTCTGAGGCGCTCATCCAGCCACCCACGGTCACCAGGACTTCGCCGCCCGGACGGGTCTGCGCGATCCACTCGACCGGAACGGTCCGGACCCCACAGGTGGCGATGATCCGGTCGTACGGCGCCCCCTTGGCGTACCCGGCGAGCCCGTCACCGGTTACCAGCTCGGGCCAGTAGCCGAGTCCGCCGAGCGCCACGGACGCCCGAGCCGACACGTCCGCGTCCACCTCGATTGACGTGACCTGGTCGTCGCCAAGTACGTGCGTCAGCAGGGCAGTTGAGTAGCCCGTGCCGGTACCGACCTCCAACACGGACATGCCGGGTTGCACCCGCAGGTCTTCGAGCATCCTTACCACCAGGCCGGGCAACGTGGAAGACGACGTGGGCACCTGCGCCAACCGACCCTCGACCTGTCGGGGCACCACACAGCCGGCGAGCTGCGTCACCAACGTGTCGTCCTCGTACACGCGGCCGATCAGCTCGGGGGACTTCTCCAGAGACACGGGCCGGTACCACCCGTCGCCGTCGTACTCGAACCAGCCGTCCCGCAGGAACGCCTCACGCGGGACGGCCAGCACCGCCGCTTCCCACTCGGCGGCACGGATCACCCCCGCTTCCTTGAGCTGTGCGGCCAGCACCGCCCGCAGTCCTTCGGACTCGTTCACCCGGTTACTCCGTTCTCCAGAAAATCCGCGATGGCGGACGTGATCGGCAGGCCCGCCGCGTGCTCCAGCCACGCCCACTGACCGTTCGGGTTGCACTCCAGGAACCACCATTCACCTTCGGGGGTCACGGCGAAGTCGAACGCCCCGAAACTCAGGCCGAACTCGCCGAGGAACCGCAGCAGAGCGGCCCGGACCGGCGCGGGGCAGTCCACGGGTTCGTACGTCAGGTTCTGGTACTCGCTGCGCCAGTCGAGCACCCCGGCAGGGGCGGTGATCAGCGCACAGAACACCTGGCCCCCGACCACCACGGCGCGCACGTCGCCGGACTTCGGCACCTGCGCCTGAAAGAGATGGGCGCACTTCCTCACGGCGTCGGTGATCTCCCCCGGCTCGACCGACGCCGCCCAGATACCGGCGGGTTCGCCGTCCACGTTGTAGGCCCCGGCGTGCAGGGGCTTGTAGATCGTGGGTTGCGCAGCGGCGAAGAGCTTTGCTTCGGTCGGGTTGTTGGTGATCAGTGTCGCCGGGACCGGCAGCCCGAGCCGGGCGGCGAGGGAGAGTTGGGTGGGCTTGTACTCGGCGCGGGCGATGGCCTGCGGGTGGCTCAGGTAGAGACAGCCCGGAAGTGCGCCGAGCACCCCGTTCAGCCCCCGGCGGTTCTCCTGGGCGGCGAATCGGTCGGCCTGGTGGTCGGTGTCCGGCGTGTACGGGTTCGGCCGTCGATGGTAGAGCGCGCGGACGCCGGAGAGATCGGCAGCACGCTTGTCTACCGTGAGACTCCCCGACCATCCGTTAGCCGTGATCGAAGCGGCCAGCGTGACGCGGGTCGGGAAGTCCCGTCCGGGATCGAACCGGAGGACGGGCACCCGGCGCCGGTTCAACTCCGCTATGACCAGATCGGCGGTCGGGTCCTCGGCTTCGGTGGAGACCAGCACCGGGCGTCCGTCCATGGCGTTACCTCCTAGTCCTGCGTCGCGTCGTGGCCGGAGTCGCCGTCAACCTTGCCGTCCTTGCCGACCTGGGTGGGCGGGTAGGTGCCCACCGACGTGCCGTGTTTGCCCAGCTCGGCGGGGCTCATGGTGCCGGCCTCGCCGAACCACAGACCGGTCTGCGTCGCGGGGTCCAGCCCCGCGTACTGCCACTGCGACGGCTCGCCATTGCGCAGCGGCGCCATACGCCCCATGCCCCACGGGGCAACGGGGGCGCGTTCGGTAGCGGTGCTCAACTGTCCTCCTACATATCGGCTTTGCTCGGGGTGCGAAAGACCCACCGTGCCTGCTACGGCCTGTTCCCGGGGCGCGAACAGGCACGGTGGGTTGTGCCCCGCCCCGGTGGCTGATTCCCTTTCCGCCCGCCAGGACGGGAGTTCGTGGAGTTGTGGCTGCGGGTGATCCGGAGGGACCACTCCGGGAGATCAGGAGACCGCCGAGCGGCTGCGCGTCCGGGACAGCAATCCGTGCCACGCGTGGAGCCGGATCGTCCGGCGGAACCGGACGGAGTACTTCCCGTGGTGGACCTGGCGGACGGTCACAACCGTGCGGCGCCCTATGGCCGGTATCGGCGTCACGTCCTGCGTTTCGCCGCAGGGGTAGCACCAGCCCGAATCCCGGTGGAGTCCGTCCGGCACGGCCGGGGCTATGCCGGTCTTCGCGTTCACGAGCCGACCCGTTCCCGTTGCGCTTCGCGGCACAGTGCGGTGCCGCGGCTTCTGGCCGCCCGGACACGTACTCGGGCACGCCTTCGGCGCCACCAGAGTTCCCAGTCCGCCCCGTAGACGATGCCGAGCATGGCGACCGCCAGGGCAAAGAACCACCAGACCAACCGACGCGTGGACTGCGGGTCGAGTTTGGCGAGGGCGGCCACCAGAGCGGCGGGTCCGAGGGCGACCACGACCGCGAGGGCGCTGGTCACGGTACTTGAGCGTTGCACTGCTATCCCTCCGATCAGCGCCGGACTGTGTGATTCACCAGTACAGGGCTGTCGTTCGCACTTGGACAGAGCAGCGGTGACGCATCCGTGTGGCATCCGTGTCTCAGAGTCTCTGCACCGAGTGCTCTGGCCTGCTAGAACGGGTGGTCAGAGACCAGGAGGTGGCATGGCAGAGCGGCGCAGGGCCCTTGTAGAAAGGCGAAAAGCCCTTGGATTCACTCAGGAGTCCTTTGCTCGAGACCTGGGTGTGGATCGCTCCACCGTGGCGCGATGGGAAATCGGACGGGTAGACCCCCAGGATTGGCAGCGCCCAACCCTGGCCAAGGTCTTGCGAGTTACACTAATTGAGCTTGACTCTCTCCTGTACGCCGCAGCTGCCCCAAAGCCCGCGCGGCGCGAAAGTTTCCCTGTTGTTGCGCTCGAATACGACGACGAGATCGAAGCGCTGGAGCTTGCGCGCAGGGTCTCTGTCAGCGACGTGGGGCGAGAAACCCTTGACCGCCTTGAGCTGACTTTTCATGATCTCGCAATCAAATATCCGACCGTAGCCCCGCAGGAACTCTTGGGGCAGGTGCGGAAATATGCGCTTTATGTGGCTAAGCTCATGGATGCGAAGAAGACCCTCGCCGAACATCGACAGCTACTCGTGATAGGTGGCTGGTTCTCTCTCCTTGGTGCAACTCTGCACATCGACCTCGATCAGCAAGGCGCAGCAACAGCAAGGTTGCGGACGGCGATGACCCTAGCGCAGCATGCCGAGAATTCAGAAATTCAGGCGTGGTGCTTTGAAACTGATGCTTGGCGGGTTCTCACGGGCGGCGACTACTCCAAGGCGGCAGAACTTAGTGCGACTGCTCAGCAGCTGGCTCCCGCCGGAAGCTCTGTTGAAATCCAGTCCCTTGCGCAGCAGGGTCGAGCATTTGCGCGCTTGGGGTATTCTGCCGAGACCTATTTCGCAATAGATCGAGTGCAGGCGCTTTCTGCGGCGATGGGAATTCCAAATCGACCAGAACATCATTTCCAATATGATCCGGCGAAGTCGCTCGCCTATTCGGCGACCACGCTTGCATGGCTCGGCGATCCAGCGGCCGAAGCATACGCGCGCGAAGTTATTTCGCGGCTCGCACCCTCGGAGGACGTTAGCAAGTGGCCTCGCCGGGTGGCGTCCGCAAATATTGATCTGGCGCTCTCCCTGGTGGCCGCTAACCGATTGGATGAAGCATGTGATTCGGCGCAGCGTGCCATGCTGTCCGGTCGGGTTGCACCATCTAACCATTGGCGCGCCCTCGAAGTCGTCAAAGCGGTGGAAGTGCGAAAGATTTCCGATGCGCGGGACCTGCGGGAAGTATATGAAGGAATGCGCCTACAGATATCACCGTCGGGCTGTTGACGGTGCGAACGCAAAATGGCAAGGCTTCCAAGAACGGCTACAGCCCCGGCGCTGGACCCTCCCACCGTGGGAGGGTCCACGATGGCGGCGTGCGAGACGAACTCCTCACCATCGGGCGCTTCGCGCGCCTGTGCCGCCTCAGCGTGAAGCAGCTACGGCACTACGACGACAGGGGGCTGCTGGCTCCCGTCCACGTGGACGCGGGCTCCGGCTACCGCTACTACGCGCCCGAACAGGCCCGTGACGCCCTGACCATCGCCCTGCTGCGCGAGATGGACCTTCCCCTGGCCGTGATCGCCCGGGCCCTGGCCGCCGGGCCGGAGCACAGGGCGCGGATCCTGCGCGCCGAGCGGGACCGGCTGGCCGAGCGGATCGGCAGGGACCAGGCCCGGCTGAAGACCCTGGAGCGGCTGGCGCAGGGCGGTCTGCCCGGCTACGAGGTGACCGTGGGCAGGGAGCCGGAGCGGCGGCTGGCGGTGCTGCGGGCGACCTGCGCCCCTGCCGGGATCGGGGCCGGGGTCGGGGAGTGCGTGGGCCGGCTGCTGCCCGCGCTCGGCGGGGCGGCGGCCGCGTGGGAGCCGCCGCTGTGGGGGCTGTACCCGCTGGACCTGGACGAGCGGGTGGAGATCGCGGTCGGAGCGCAGGTTCCGCGCGGGGAAGCCGTGCCCGGCCTGGACATCGTGGTGCTGCCCGGCGGACTCGTCGCCGAGACCACGCACACCGGGCCCTACGCGCACCTGCGGCTGGCCTACAACGCGCTCCTCGCCGCCGTCCACGAGCGCGGGCTGCGCCCGCAGGCGCCCGTGCGCGAGGCGTATCTCGTCGGCCCGGCGGAGGCACCGGAGGAAGAACTGACGACCCGGCTGGTCGTCCCCGTCCAGGAGGGCGCATGACCACGGTCGCGGGCATCGACGCCCGCGGTACGCAGCACTGCGAGTCGTCGGCCCTGGGGGTGCTGCTGCGGCACCAGGGACTCGACCTGTCCGAGCCGATGCTGTTCGGCCTCGGCTCCGGCCTGTCGTTCGTCTACTGGGACGCCAGGAACGCGGACTTCCCGTTCCTCGGGGGACGGGTCAGGCCGTTCGACCTCACCAGGAACCTGGCCGCCGGACTCGGGCTGGACCTCCTGGTGCAGGAGACGACCTCGCCGCGCAGGGCGTGGCGGAACGTGGCGTCCGCCATCGACTCCGGGCGCCCCGTCGGACTCCAGCTCGACAGCTACCACCTGGACTACTTCGACACGAAGGTCCACTTCGGCGGCCACGTCGTCGCCATGTACGGCTACGACGACCACGACGCCCACCTGGTGGACACCGACCAGCAGGGCGGGGCCGTCTCCTGCGGCCTGAGCAGCCTCGCCCGGGCCCGGGCCGAGCGCGGCCCGATGACCGCCCGGCACCGCTCCTTCACCCTCACCGTCGTGCGGGACCTGCCCGCCCCGCACGCACGGATCGTCCCCGCCATCACCGCCTGCGCCGGCGCCTTCCTCGACCCGCCCATCGCCAACCTCGGTCACCGCGGCATCGAGAAGGCCGGCAAGCTGGTCCGCACCTGGCTCCAGCGCACCGACGACCCCCGGCGGGACCTGCCGCGGGCCGCTCTGCTGATGGAGCGGGCCGGCACCGGCGGCGCCCTGTTCCGCAACCTCTACCGCGACTTCCTCGCCGAGTGCACCGGCCTGCTCGACAGCGTCCACCTGCGCACCGGCCACGCGCTGTACGCCGAGGCGGCCGTCCTGTGGACGCGGACGGCGGCACTGATCGAGGAGGCCGGCGAGTCGGGCGACGCCCGGTGCCTGGCCGAGGCCGGCTCGGTCCTCGACGACCTCGCGCGCGTGGAGCGCGAGGCCATGCGGGCGCTGATCCGCCTGGAGGCATGAGGTCCCAGGCGTGCCGCGTCAGCGGCCCACGCCGGCTCGGTGCGTCCGAGCGGCGCGGGCCGCGTTCGCCGTGGCCGGAGCCGCAGGGGCGTGGCTCACCAGCGGTACCAGCGGTGGCGGCTGCCGGAGGGGTGCGTGCCGCGGGCGACGAAGCCGACGAGCCAGATCACCAGGACGACGACGGCTGCCCACCAGAGGACCTTCAGGGCGAAGCCCGCGCCGAAGAGGATCAGGGCCAGGAGCAGGACCAGCAGAAGGGGGACCACGGTGACCTCCAGAGTGAGTGTGGCCACGCAACTGCCCCGCCGGCGGCGACATATTCACCGGCATGTTTCGCACATGCCGGGGCACCCGGGTCGTTGCAACGACCACGAAGCAGCCGTACCGAGGAGGGCGTCATGAGCACGGGTGACAAGATCGGGAACGTCGGGGAGAAGATCAAGGGCGTGGCCAAGGAAGGCGCGGGCAAGCTCACGGGCAACGAGCGGCTGGAGGCCGAGGGCAAGGCCGACCAGGTCAAGGGCGACATCAAGCAGGCTGGCGAGCACGTCAAGGACGCCCTCAAGCACTGACCCCGACGCCTGTCGTACCCCGTGGTGCGGGCCCGTCACCGGACGGTCCCGCACCGCACCACGTTCCGGCCCGAAGACCCCGGCGGCGTCTCCGCCGCGACAACCGCGACCTCACCCGGAGAGCAGGGTCTCGCCCAGGGCAGGTGGCGCGGTGTCCGCCGTCCGGCCGCCGACGGGCGGGGGAGCGGCCGACCGGCCGCCCGCATCACCCCGCCGGCCCGGCCCCGGCGGCCTCCGGGGCCCCGAGGCCCACCGCCAGCGTCAGTTCGAGGACCCGGTGCGGCGAGGCGAGATCCGGGAACAGCCCCCGCAGCTGCGACATCCGGTACCGGACGGTCTGGGGGTGGACGAACAGCGCCGCCGCCACCTCGTCCCGCCGGCCCTGGTGCAGCAGCCACGCCCGCAGGGTCTCCTCCAGCCGCCCCGCGGTCGCGGCGGGCAGGGTCCGCAGTGGTGCGAGGGCCCGGGCGCGCAGGTCCGCGAACGCGTCCGCGTCGGCGCTCAGCACCAGCTCGGGCAGGTGGTCCTCGGTGTCGCGGATGTCGGGGGAGAGGGAGCGCGCGCGTACGGCCCGTGCGTACGAGGCGGACGCCCGGGCCCACGGCCGGGCCGGGCCGACCACGGCGGTGCGGTCGGTCAGCTGCCGCAGGAGGTGCGGCCGGTCGGCGTCGGGGACGAGCAGCACACCGGTGGCGTCCGGCAGGTCGTCGAGGACGAGGGTGCCCGGGTCGAGCACGCGGTAGGCGGGCCGGGTCTGGGCGGCGGGCAGCAGGACCGCGGTCAGCGAGACCGGAGGCTGCCACCCGGCCCGTTGGACGGAGGCCAGCAGCACGTCCGGGCCCGCGCCGGCGAGCAGGTCGCGGGCCAGGTGTTCCAGATGGCGCTCCTGGGCCCGGCCCCGGGCGGCCAGTTCGTCGGCGTGGCCCGCCGCGCTCGCGGCGGAGAGCTCGTCGATGTAGGCGAAGGTCAGCTCGGCGAACTTGGCGACCTCGGCGGCGGGCAGGCCGGCTGGTACGGCACCCGCTGCCAGGCACCGCCAGGCCACCCGGGCGCCGACCCGGTAGGCGCTGAGCAGGGCGTCCATCGAACGGCCGTCGCGCACCTCGCCGCGGCCCAGTTCGTAGGCCGCGCCACCGGCGTCGCCGCCCGTGGCGTTCCCGCTCGCGAGGTCCAGGTAGTTCCCGAGGGCGGTGCGGACGGCCCGGCGGATGGTGGCGCCCATGCGGCCCGACAGGGCGTTGGCGTACGAAGGGACCTCGTCGATGATCGCCTGGACGACCTCGTCGGCGGTGGTCCTCAGCGTGGCCCGCAGCGCGGTGACCGTCGTCTCGTCCAGGGCCAGTCCACTGGCCCTCCGGATGGCATCGCTCACGTTCTTGTTCCCTGCGAACAATTCGGCCGAACAGATTTACGTCCTACGGTCAGGACTTTACGCCCTGAGGCGCAGCAAGCTGGGAACCATGACGAGTACAGCCCTCCGCAGCAGGGCGTGGAAACTGCTGGAGATGGTCACGACGCCGCTGCTGCCGTCGGACTACCTCGACCTGGTCAGCCCGCTGCGGGCCGGCGCCGACCTGCGGGGGCGCATCGAAGCCGTGCACCCCGAGACGGGTGACTCCGCGACCGTCGTGATCAGGCCGGGACGGGGCTGGCGCGGCCACACGGCCGGCCAGTACGTGCGCATCGGGGTCGACGTCGACGGGAGGCGCCTGTGGCGTTCCTACTCGATCACCTCGCCGACGAACCGACGGGACGGCCGCGTCACCATCACCGTGAAGGCGATCCCGGGCGGCAAGGTCAGCAACCACCTGGTCCGCAGGGCGGCACCCGGCACCCTGATCCAGCTCGACCAGCCGGCCGGCGACTTCGTGCTGCCGCCGACCAAGCCCGCCAAGGTGCTCTACCTGACGGCGGGCAGCGGCATCACGCCCGTGATGGGCATGCTGCGCGACGCCGAGTTCGACGACGCCGTCATGGTCCACTGCGCGCCGCAGCCGCACGACGTGATCTTCCGCGACGAACTGCACGGCCTGGTCGCGGACGGGAAGCTGCGCCTCACCGAGGTGCACACCGGCACCGACGGCCGGCTCGACATCGCCCGGCTCGACGAGCTCGTGCCCGACTGGGCCGAGCGCGAGACCTGGGCCTGCGGGCCCGCGGGCCTGCTCGACGCCGCGGAGGAGCGCTGGAGCGAGCACGGCGTCCGGGAGCGCCTGCACACCGAACGCTTCCGCCCCGCCGTCGCCGTCGTCGTGGGCGACGGCAGTGGCGGCGGTGAGGTCACGTTCAGTGCCACCGGCAGGACCGTCGAGGCCGACGGTGCCACGCCGCTGCTGGACGTCGGCGAGGAGGCCGGCGTGCTCATGCCCTCCGGGTGCCGCATGGGCGTCTGCTTCGGCTGCGTCACGCCGCTCAAGGCGGGCGCCGTCCGCGACCTGCGCACCGGCGAGATCACCGAGGCCGAGCCGGGCGTCCTCATCCAGACCTGCGTGTCCGCGGCAGCGGGTGCCTGCGACATCGAACGGTAGGAGCACCTTGACCGCCATCGACCCCACCGCCCACCTGAGCGCGGAGCAGATCGAGGAGCTCGGCCGCGAGCTGGACGCGATCCGCGACGAGGTGATCGCCGACCGCGGAGAGAAGGACGCCGCCTACATCCGCAAGGTCATCTCGGCGCAGCGCAAGCTCGAAATGGCCAGCAGGGGCGTCCTGCTGTTCTCGATCTTCCCGCCCGCCTGGCTGATCGGCACCGCCGGCCTGTCCGTGGCGAAGATCATGGACAACATGGAGATCGGCCACAACGTCCTGCACGGCCAGTGGGACTGGATGCGGGACCCGAAGATCCACTCCACCACCTGGGAGTGGGACCACGTCTCGCCGTCCGACCAGTGGAAGCACTCGCACAACGAGCTGCACCACACGTACACCAACGTGATCGGCAAGGACAACGACCTCGGCTACGGCATCATGCGCGTCGACGAGGACCAGAAGTGGCACCCCTTCCACCTCGGCCAGCCGCTGTGGAACTTCCTCAACGCCTGCTTCTTCGAGTACGGCATCGCGGCGTACGACCTGGAGCTCGGCAAGAACCTGAGCAAGCGCCGCCGCAGGAACCCGGAGTTCCGCGCGCGGGCCAGGGCCGTGGGCCGCAAGATCCGCAAGCAGGTGCTCAAGGACTACGTGATCCACCCGCTGCTGTCGGGCCCGTCGTTCCCCACCACGCTCGCCGCCACGTTCACCGCGAACCTGGTCCGCAACATCTGGTCCCACTCGGTGATCATGTGCGGGCACTTCCCGGAGGGCGTGAAGGTCTTCGAGCGCCGGTCGATCGAGGGCGAGACGCGCGGCCAGTGGTACCTGCGCCAGATGATGGGCTCGGCGAACATCAGCGGCAGCAGGGCCATGCACTTCATGACCGGCAACCTGTCGCACCAGATCGAGCACCACCTGTTCCCGGACCTGCCGAGCAACCGGTACGCCGAGGTCGCGGTGAAGGTGCGCGCACTGTTCGAGAAGTACGAGCTGGAGTACGTCACCGGGCCGCTGCCCAAGCAGGTGTTCTCCGCGTGGCACAAGGTCTTCCGGCTCTCCCTGCCGAACAGGAAGCGGCCCGCGGCCGGGACGCCGCAGCGCGAGCGGGAGCTCGTCGCGGTCTGATTCCCGGCCTCCCGGCTGTTGGGCCGCCCGGCCTCCCGGCCTCCCGGCCGCTGGGCCGAGCCGGAACGGTCGGCACGTCCCATACCGAACGACCCCGCTGCCGAGACCGGCCGCGGGGTCGTTCGGCACTCGTGCCGAGGGGGACCCCGGCGGTGCCGGCGCCGGGCTACCGGCCGGCCGCCTCCAGCACCTGCGTGACCAGGTCGGTGTCGGCCTTGGGAATCACGATCACGTGCTGCGCGTCGCCCGCCGCCAGGTCCAGGCGCGCCATCTTCGGGAGCGGGGACTTCTGGCCCGACGGCGACAGGCGGAACGGACCCGTCAGGGCGACGTCCTCGCCGGTGCGCCGGTTGCGCCAGGTCACCCGGTCGGCCGCCAGGTAGAGGTGGCCGGAGGCCGTGTGCGGGACGGTGCGGCCCTTGCCGACCGACAGCATCCTGACCGTGCCCAGCGTCGGGCTCGAACAGAACACCTGCAGGGTGGTGCCCGCCCGGAGGTCGGCCAGGTCCTTCTCCGTGCTCAGCCGCCGGATGCCGAACAGCGAGAGCAGGGCGTCGGAGAGGGTTCTGGTGCCCGCGGAGCGGCGGATGGTGCTTGTCATGGCGCAGATCCTCTCAGGGGCGACCGGAAGGCTCGTGACCAGGGCCTTTCCTCACGCAGACGGCCCCGGGCAGCCCGTGCGCCGGGAGCCGGGCCGGCACGCTGCGCACCGTGTCCGAAGGGCCACGGAGCGGCGTCCCTGAGGTTCGACCACCCGACCGTGCGGGTACGTACCGATTGTTCGGCGGCTTCGACAGCCGGACGTCCAGGCAGCTGAACAGCTCCCCGAGGGGGTGGCCATGGCCACGCTGATCGCCTTGTTCGCGAGCCTCGCCGTCATCGTGACCGGCCTCGCGGTCTACCTGCACCGGCGGCCCGACGGCCGGACCGAGACCGTCGAAGGGCTGTTGGTCGAACAGGAGCGCACGGCCCGTCTGCGGGCCGCCCGCTCCTCCTACAGCTCGATCGCCATGCACAGCACCCACGGTCTGACCGTCGACGAGCTGGAGCGGTACCGCAGGTAGGGCCGGCCCCGTCGCCGCGACGGGCGGTGAGGGGCCGGACCCTGGGTGGGTGCACCCGTACCCTGACGGTCAGGCGCTGCGTCGGCGGCGGGCGATGAGCGCGATGCCGCCGGCGAGCAGCGAGGCCGCGCCCAGCGAGACCTTCAGCGTGCCGTCCGAGCCGGTGTGGGCGAGCTCGCTGGCGGCCGTCTGGATCGTGTCGGAGGAGGCCGCGGTCCCGGCGGAGCCGGTGGTCCCGGTGGAACCGGACCCGCCGACCGTGCCGCCGGCGGAACCCGTGTCGGACTTCGTGTCGGAGGCGCTGGTCAGACCGGCCGCGGCGACGGTGCTGTTGCCGCTGTTGCCGCTGTTGCCGCTGTTGCCGACGGCGCCGGTGGCACCAGGGGCGCCCGTGCTGCCGGAGTCGTCCGTGGGGAAGCCCAGGGTGAGGTCGACCGGGAAGCCCTGCGGGCCGACGCTCGCGGGCGCGCCCTGCCCGCCCTCGAAGATGACCTCCGGGTTGACGTGGGTGGTGCCGACGGGGGCGAGGGAGGTGAAGGCGAGGCGGACGTGCCTGGTGACGGAGGCGCCGGCCGCCAGGTTCCGGTCCTCGGTGAGGTAGTAGGTGACCGGGCCGCCGTTCTGGCGGCTGGGCACACCGAAGACGTTCTGCCAGCTGCCGTCCTCCTGCTGGACCTGGAGCGCGCTGTTCCGGTCCGCCAGCACGGCGGGGCGGACGTTGTCGTAGCGGGAGGCGCTGGCGTTGGACACGGTCACGTCGAACTCGACCGGGTCGCCGCCGGCGACGGCGGCGGTGGGGGCGTTCTTGACCGACACGTCGAGGGCCTTCAGGGCGACCTCCTTGGTGCTCTCGGCGATGACGTACTGCCCCGTCTGCTCGAGGACGGAGGAGGAGAGCTTGATGGTGCCGCTCGCGCCGGCCCAGTCGTTGTTGACCGGGGCGGACAGGCGCAGCCGGAACGTCTTCGTCGCGCCGGCGGGGACGGTCACGCCGGCGTACCCGCCCTTGAAGTGGAACCCGTCGTTCTGCTGCCGGAAGGTCGTCAGCACCGGCTTCCAGGCGCCCTCGTCGTCGAGGAGGTCCATGGCGATGCGGCCCTCACCGCGGGCGTACTGGTTGCTGGCGTCGAACTCCAGGTTGTAGGTCGCCTGGGTGTTGCCCGGGTTGGTGACCGTCTGGGTGAACTCGACCGGCCCGCCGGCGTTGCCGATCGAGGCGGGTGCCTGGAGCGACAGGGTGGGCGCTGCGCTGACGACGTTGATCAGGAGGTACTGGGGGCCGACGGTGACGGGGGAGTAGCCGCTGCCGATGTCGAGCTTCGCCCACGGGTGGATGTAGCCGGTGCCGGTCGGGGCGTCGGCGGTGAAGGCGAGCCGGACGTGCTTGGTGAAGGTCTCGCCCGGTGCCATGGTCCGGTCGTCGGAGAGGTGGTAGGTGACCCGGTCGGCGACGGTCGGGTTGCTGCCGGGGACGCCGGTGATGTTCTGCCAGCTGCCGTCGGCCTTCCGGACCTGGAGGGTGGTGTGCTGGTCGGCCTCGATGACCTTGTCGACGTTGGTGTAGGCGGAGGCGCTGCGGTTGGCGATGGCGACGTCGAACTCGACCGGGTCGCCGCCGGCGACGGCGGTGGTCGGCGCGTTCTGGACCTGCAGGGTGATGGCCCTGGCCGCGACCTCCTTGGTGCTCTCGGCCAGGACGGCACCGGCCTCGTCGAGCACTGCGGAGCGGAGCGTGATGGTGGAGTCGGTGTTGGACCAGTAGGTCGCGAGCTCGGTGGTCAGGCGCAGCCGGACCGTCGTGGTGGCGCCGGCGGCGACGGTCAGGCCGGGGACCGTGTCGGTGACGGGCTTCCAGGTGCCGTCCGCGTCGCGGTAGTCGACCTTGATGGCGCTCGCCGAGACGGGGCCCGCGCCGCTGGTGGTGATCTTCAGCTTGTAGGTGGCCGCGGTGCTGCCCGGGTTGGTGACGGTCTCGGTGAACTCGACCGGCTGGCCGCCGCGGCCGACCGACGCCGGCGGGGTGACGGTCAGCGACGGCTTGTCGTCGGCGGTGGCCTTGGCGGCGGCCTTGGCCGTCGGCTTCGCGGCCGGGGCGGCCGGGGCGGCGGGGGTGGTCGGGGTGGTCGGGGTGGCAGCCGGGGCCGGGGTGGCGGCCGTCGGCTTCGCGGTCGGGGCGGCCGTGGCCGGGGCCGGGGTGGTGGCCGGGACCGGGGTCGCCGCGGTCGGGGTCGGGGTCGCGGTGGCGGTCGGGGCCGGGGCGGCGGCGGTGGCGGCCGGGGCCGGGGCCGGGGCCGGGGCGTCGGCGGCGTAGGCGGCCGGGGAGACCACCACGGCGCCGGTGGCGAGCAGCGCGCCGAGGGTGGCGGCGGTGAGGACCGCGGAGCGGGAACGACGTGCACGCACAATGGACATTCTGAATACCCCCCGGGGTGTTTTCATCGGCAGACGTGTGTCGCTGCTCGATGGATTGCGATGAGTGCGGTGGCAGGATCCGAGGCCCGGGAGTCGGTGCTCCCGGTCTGCCTGCGGTCCGCCGCGGCGGGCTTCCCCGCCGCTCACTCACATAGACGTGCGGGGCCCGCGAGGGTTGCAGGTGAGATCGAAACTTTTTTGACGACTTCTGGAGACCTGCCCGAAAGCCCCTCCGACCAGCGGTTTCGGCAGTGAGAGGGGTGGCTGCCCGGGATGGTCCCGGGCAGCGATCGTCCGAGCAGGCCCGGCGCCGGGCCCGAGGAGGGAGTGCCACCGTGGCAGAGACCTGGGGGCCGTACCGCCCGTGCACCGCCGAGGACGGGAAGGCGTTCCTCGCGGTGCCGAACATCACCGACTACGTGACCCGGGGCCTCGGGTTCACCGGCCGGGTCGACATCGCCCCGGAGGCCGTGCGCTCCTCGACGGGAAACCCGAAGCAGCTTCAGTACCTGGTCATGGGCGGGCAGCCGGGATGCCGAGGTGCTTCTTCACGCTGTCCTCCGTGGTGTCCTGCCGGTCGACCGGGCGGGCGGGTCTGCCGGGGGCGCCCGCCCGTGGCGCCTGGAGCCGAGACTGCCCTGAGGTGCGCCGGGCCGCATGCGGGCGGTGGCACACGGCTGACATCGCCGCAGGGGTGGCCTCCGGGCCCGCGCCGGATGTGCCCGGGGCTGCGCCTTGCCGTCGATTCGGCAGCCCCGGGGTTGCCCGGCCACCGGCGGCGTGTGTCCGTCGGCCCGCGAGGTGACCCTGCCGGAGCGAGCGGTGGAGGAACGCGCCACTGCTCAGTGGTGCGGCGGGGCTCCTTCGGTGCTGATCACCGCGTTGCCGGTGAGACCTGCGGGTGGGGCAGGGCGACTTCGACGTCTTGACGGGTGCCCCAGCGGTTGACGCGGTGGCAGGTGGCCATGGCGTAGAGGTACATGGGGCGCAGGACGAGGGTGCGCCAGAGTGCGGCGAGGGGAGCGCAGGCGAAGCAGGTGAGGAGTTGGCGGCGGGTCATGTCGGAGCGGGAGACGGTGAACAGGCGCAGGGCCATGAGGTAGCTCATGGCGGTGGCGATGGCCAGGCCGTAGAGGGCGATGTCGCCGAGGTGGGCGCGGTAGTCGGCCATGGTGAGGAGCGCGACGGGGATGACGAGGCCGAGCGCGAGGTGGAGGTACTCGGCGACGGTGGTCCAGAAGACGATGCCGGTGGCGGGGAGGTAGCGCAGCCACCACAGGTGGCGGACGGTGGTGCCGCGCATCCAGCGCAGCTGTTGGTTGAGGTAGTGGGGGAGGCGTTCGGGGGCGAGCGTGAAGACGAGCGCGGAGGGCTGGTGGACGGTGTCTCCGGCGAGCATGGCGTAGAAGGTGAGCATCGAGTCGTCGTTCATCTGCATGGGACGGCCGCGGAACTGCTCGTTCTCGTAGGTGCCGGCGGCGTCGCGGACGATGTCGGCCCGGTAGAAGGCGAGGGTGCCGGAGTTGATGGTGACGCGTTTGAGGACGGACTGTGCACTGCGCAGACCCCGGGTGAAGGGGAGGTAGAGCAAGCCGATGAGGCGGGTGAGGGCGTTCGCGTCGTGGTTGAGGACGACGACCTGTCCGGCGACGGACTGGGTCCGGGAGTCGGCGAAGGGCTTGAGTCCTTCACGGACGGCGTGGCAGTCGAGGACGGAGTCGCTGTCCAGGGTGATGAAGACGTCGGCGTCGTCGTTGGCGAGGACGTGCATCTGGGCGTGGCGTTTGCCGCGGTTGGAGGTGCGGTCCCAGGTGGCCTCGATGCCGGCGGCGGCGGCGAGTCGGGCGAATTCGGCCCGGGCCTCGTCGTAGGTCATGGGGGTGCCGTCGGGCCGGACGGAGCCGTCGTCGACGACACGGATGCGCTGGACGGGGCGGGACTGGGCGAGGACCGAGTGCAAGCAGGCCCGCAGGGCGGCCGTGTCCTCGTTGTAGACGGGGATCTGCACCGTGACCCGCAGCCGGTCGAGGCCGTGCTGCTGTTCGGGGGTGGCGGTGCGGGGCCGCTCCCACCAGGACAGGGGGACCCACCACAGCAGCAGGAAGGAGATCAGCCAGGGGGCGGCCAGTGCTCCGGCTCCGTGGTGATGGTGGATGTGGGCGATGAGGGCGGCGGTGTGGGCCGCGGCCCAGGCCGTGAAGGCGGCCACTGGCAGCACGGCGAGCAGCAACAGTGCGCGGGGCGGAGCGTGTTCGGCACTGGGTAGCGGCACGTGTCCGACGGGGGCCGGGGGCGTCACTTGTGGAGCGGACCGCGGCCGCGTCGGAAGGAAAGGCGTACGGCGGCGATGGAGGACAGGACCAGGGCGGTGGCGATGACGACGGGCCAGATCTGCCCGGCCGCCACTCCCGTCGCGGCGAGAGCGGTACCGGGGGCTGCGAACGACGCGTACGGCATGGTGGATCCTCCTCGAAGCGGGGTGTTCGGCACGTCGACCCGTCCGACGCCGGATCGCGGATCCGTGCTGGCGGACGGTCGTGTTGCGGTGCAGGGCGGCGAGCGCGTTGTGTCACGGTCTGGCAGGATCGGGCAGGCCGTTGCCGGCTCCGACGTGCTGCTGTTCGTCCCAGCCGTCCGCGTTCCGACCCTGCGCGGTGCCACTCAGTGCTGCCGACGATAGGAAGAATGCTGCGGTCGTGCACGCCGCGTGCTCCGAAGGGCTACAAGGTGCACCCGCGCGGAGCAGGCTGCCGACAGCAGGCATCCGCATTCCCCCGGCCTCGCCGTCTGGTCCGGCACCGAACCACCGGCCACCGACGGCTACGTGACCGGCTGGATGCGTGAGGGCAGCCTGATGCGCCACCGCCACCGCGAGATCGGCGAATGGTTCGCCGACCGAGGCCTGCGCGAGCCGGCGCCACACCACGACACCCTGTTCTCCTGGCTGCGCGCCCAGCCCCGGCTCACCGAGTTCGTCCGCCGGCTCTTCGACGTCCCCGACGTCGGAACCGAGTTCGCCGACCCGTACGCCGCCCGCTCCGGCCCGGACAACGAGTGGCCCAAGGCGCTCACCGCCCTTGCGGAAGAGGGCCTGCTCGACCGCGCCGAACTGATCGACCGTTGCCTCGGCCGGCTGCTGCGCGGCGACCGGCCCGGCAACCTGCGCGGATTCCTCCAGCTGTACGCGGCGCTGGCACCCGACACCGAGGAGATCCTCGCCCGAGCCCGCGACCACGTCCGGCTGGCCGTCGACGGCGCGTCCGGCCCGGCCAGGACCGCCCTGGCCGCGCTGCGGACCGTGGACGCACGACTGCCCGCAGACCTGTTCGCCGAACTCTCGGCCGCAGTCCTCGTCCGACCGGAGAAGACGCTCACCACCGCGCAGTTGAGCCGAGTCGACGCCGCTAGTTGCCCGGAGGCCGCACCCATGGTGCGAACCGCTGACCAGGTGTCACGTCCTCGCGCCAGTACCGCAAGACGGTCTCCTGCACGACGTCCAGGCGGTCCGCGGCGATCAGGCACGAGACGGGCTCCGACCCGCCCGCGTCCGCTTCGAAGGCGACGAGCACGGACGGCGTCTCACCGAGCCGGCCCGTGATCCTCGCCAGCTCCTCGGACGTGGGGGCGCGAAATCGGGGATCGTGAAAGTTCGCCGGGCAGCTGACGAACACCGGGGCGGTGAACACCAGCTCCAGCGAGTGGTGATAGGTCAGGTCGTATCCGGCTGCGAGCCGGAACCGGTCACGATCCCAGGCGACGACGTCCCAGTCCCACCAGGACCCTTCCGGGAGCTCGATCGCGCTGTGGAGCTGCTCGACGTCCACTCGGAAACCCCCCTCTCGTTCGAACGGAACCGCAGGCTACGTAGCAGCGTGGGGCGCCGACTCGACGGGTCGGGCCTCTGAGGTGTCCTGGTGATCGGCACGCGGAGACGTCCGTCACCTGCGGGCACCTTCAGCCTTCAGCCTTCCGCCTTCCGCCTTCCGCCGGGACGGCGGCGTCACCCCGCTCGTGGGGCAACGCGAAGGGGGCTGCAGGATCAGGCCCCGCGGGTGCGGTCCAGGTGGTGGGTGAGGGCGGTCGCGAATTCGGCGGGGTGGCTGAGGTGGGGTGCGTGGCCGGCGCCGGTGAGGGTGTGGACGGTGGCGGCGGGCAGTCGTCGGGCGAGGAGCTCGGTGATCCGGCGAACGGCGGGCGGGCCGTCGGTGCCGACCGTGAGGGTGATCGGGACGGGGCTCGCGGCCAGTGCGGTGAGGTCCAGCGCGTAGTGGTCGGGGTCGCGGAACTGGTCCAGGAACGTCTGGGCGTTGGCCGCGAGCATGGCGCGCTGCGGTTCGTCGAACAGGTCCCGCCAGCGCTCGCCGAAGGCGACCTGCTCCGCGAAGAGGGCGACGGCCTCCTCGGTGCGGCCCGCCTCGATGTGCTCGGCCACCGTGACGACGTGGGCCCGGGCCGCGTCGTGCATCGGTTCGCCGACCGGGTCGCCGGTGAGCAGGGGGAAGGCGGGCGGTTCGTGGACCAGCACGCTGCGGACCAGCTCCGGGTGGCGGGCCGCGGCCATGAGTGAGACGAGGGCGCCGTAGGAGTGGCCGACCACGTGGGCGCTGCCGCCGGAGACCTCGGTGATCACCGAGACCAGGTCGCCGACGTGCTCGTGGATGACGCTCCGGCCCGGCGCGCCGCTGTCGGAGTGGCCGCGACGGTCGTAGCGGACGGCCGTGACGCCCGGCGGGAGCAGCGGGACGACGCCGTCCCAGCTGGTGTGGTCGTCGAAGGAGCCGTGGACGAACACCACCGGCGTCGTGGCCTGGTCCGCGTGCCAGCTCAGTTCGGCGCCGCCGGTCCGGAGACGCCCGGTGCGGTGAACGGTGGTGGTGGCCGGGGGAGTTGCCCGGGTTGCGAGATCCATGTCGGGAAGGGAATCATGTCACCTGTCGGAGAGTCAATCATTGACCCTCTAGTGATCTCGGGGAGTGGATGGTGAAGGTCGGGTCGAGCTCGCGCGTCGAGCAGATCGCGGAGACCGTGCTGGCGGAGATCGCCGCCGGACGCTGGAGGGTGGGCGAACGCATTCCGCCGGAGCCGGTGCTGATGGAACTCCTCGGCGTGGCCAGGAACACGATGCGCGAGGCGGTCCGGGCGCTCGCCCACGCCGGCGTGCTGGAGATCCGGCACGGGGACGGCGTCTACGTGCGGGCGCGCACCGACACGGAAGGCATCCTGCGGCGCCGCTTCGGCACGGTGGACCTGCGCGAGATCCTCGCCGCGCGCCGGGCCCTGGAGGTGGAAGCGGCGCGGGCGGCGGCCGAACGCCGCACGCCCGAGGACCTGGACCGGCTCGCCGACGCCTGGCACCGGCTCCACGGCGACGGCCACGGCGAGGGGGAGGGCGAGGGGGAGGCCGACCGGGTCGCGGCCGGAGTCGCCTTCCACCGCGCGGTGCTGGAGGCCTCGCACAACGTCGTCCTGATCGAGCTGTACCAGGGGCTGGTCAGTGCGGTGGCCGAGAGCCTGCGGCGCGCGAACGTCCTCGCGGACCTGCCCCGACCGCCGGTCCACCTGCACCGGGGCCTGTACGAGGCGATCCGCTCCGGTGATCCGGCCCGGGCGGCGGCGGAGGCGGCCAAGCCCCTCGACGCCATGATCGACCTGCTCGGGGCGCAGGCGGCGGGGACGACGCGCACGGCTTACTGATCGTTTCAGAATGTCGGTGGTGCTCGTGAAGCCGAGCAGGTGAATCTTGCTGCTCGAGCGGGTGATAGCCGTGCTCACGCATGCGTCCAATCCGCGCTGTTCGTGGACGACATGAGGCCTTGGGGTGCAAGGCCGACAGGGCTCTCCTGGCATCAGGTCCGGGGTACTGCAGCCGTCCCGGCGCTTTCGCCCGGTGTG
This sequence comes from Kitasatospora sp. NPDC051705, assembly GCF_044453265.1. NCBI lineage: Bacteria > Bacillati > Actinomycetota > Actinomycetes > Kitasatosporales > Streptomycetaceae > Kitasatospora > Kitasatospora sp. NPDC051705. The sequence continues at coordinate 263,838 of NZ_JBITCO010000007.1, forward strand.
ATCAGATTTCACCGGATTCGGGCAGCAGGCCCGAAGCACTGAAGGAGAATCGATGCGCCCTGCCCTCCCGACCAAGCGCACCCTCGCCCTCGTCCTGGCCGCGACGGCCGTCGGCACGGCCGTCGCGGTCAGTGTGCCCGCCATGGCGAGCGACACCCCGCAGGACCACAAGAACCGCTCCACCCGGGCCGCCCAGGTACCGGACCTCATCCTCGACTACACCGGCTCCGAAGCACTGTCCGGGGCTCCGGTGATCGGCGTTCCCTACGGCAATCGCGCCAAGGTCAACGACCTCGACGGCAACCAGATCGGCACCGCCTTCGGCAACTGCGTCAAGGACCAGATCGGCTCGACCCAGGACCAGGTGCTCTGCAGCACCGTGCTCAAGTTCACTGGCGACGCTCAGATCGCCATCACCAGCGTGCGGCCCATCGCGCACCCGGGCGCGGAGCTCCAGTCCTTCGATGCGATCGTCACCGGTGGCACCCTCAAGTACGAGGGCCTCACCGGCAGTGCCCGCTTCACCCCCCGCGGCGCCAGCGTCTACGACGTCAGCTTCAGCTGACCCATCCAGCCCCTGAGGTGGCCCCGACCCCTGCGGTGTCGGGGCCACCGCTCGCCGGAGCCCTGCGAAGCCGTCGCAGGCAGATGAGGCCGCAGGCGGGTTGAAGCAAGCCATGATGGAGATCTGCTCGACGTTCGTAGCGGATGCGCAGGCGCTTGAACTGGTGGAGCCAGGCGAACGTCCGCTCTACCACCCAGCGGGTGCGGCCCAAGCCGGAACCGTGGGCAACGCCGCGACGGGCGATGAGCGGCTTGATGCCTCGCTTCCACAGCAGGCGACGGTACTTGTCGTAGTCGTAGCCCCGGTCGGCAACCAGGCGTCTGGGTCTGTTGCGCGGGCGCCCACGCAGCCCCCGGATCGCTGGACGCGGCGCCACCTCACCGGCGGGCGGGGGAGTTCGACGCCGGGGCTGCAGGCCTCCGGGTCAGCGGTGGCCGATGCCGCGGCCGTCGAGGTAGTCGACCAGCGCGGCCTCTTTCCGGAGCGACCGGTCGCGGTCGTCGGCGGGCAGCGAGGCAAGGGCGTCGACCAGGACGCGCCTGCGAGGAACGTGGACCATGGCGCCCGAGTAGATCCGGCACCCCGAGCACCAGGCGAACCCGATGCAACGCTCGAAGCTGGAGGAATCGGGCGGATGGAAGCGGTACTGGTAGGAGCGGACGGGCTCGTGGCACACCCTGCAGATCCTGCGGTCACCGTCGAGGACGGACCAGCCGTTCCCCCACGTGCGCCAGGACTTCCGTCCGGCCGCTGCTCCTCACGTCGCCATGCGCTGATTCTGCCTGGGCGGTGGTCGAGGGACAACCGAGTGTTCTGGCCGCAGGTTCCGTGGAAGTGGTCTGTGGCTTCTACTGCCGCACCTCGGCGAGGGCTTCACGGCCTCGACGGGGCGAGGTCCGGGGTCGGTCAGAACCACTGAAATGGGCTCATGATCGTAGATCAGCCAACTGTACTCGCCCGTCATCACGACTCCTCGAGGGTTCGGGCCGGATAAGGCGGCAGCGTGGAACACGAGCCTGATGGCACCCAGGTTCTTTGCCGGCCAGGTACCCGGATTCGCAGGAGCCGGCGACTGCTTCACCGCCTCCAGGAGGTTTCGAGGCCGCCTCCGAGGATCGGCCGACCAGGGCAGGGACGCGGGAGTAGGTTGTGGCGGTGACCGAATCCCTGCCGCCCGGCGGTGTTGTGCTCGACGCGGAAGAGTTGGACGCCCGGTGGGCGGACGCGTGGCGGCCGGAACAGGTCGCGGAGCGACTGGGCGGGGTCGGCGCGCCCTGGTGCGTCGCCGCGGGTTGGGCGTTGGACCTCTTCCGCGGGAGGCAGTCGCGCCCGCACGGCGACTTGGAGATCGCGGTGCCCGCGGCGGGATTCCCCGAGATCCGGGACCGCTTCCCCGAGTACGCCTTCGACGCGGCGGGCTCGGGCCGGGTCTGGCCGGACGCGGGGCCCGAAGCGCTGGCGGCCACCCACCAGACCTGGGTGCGGGATCCGGCGAACGGGCGGTTCCTGTTCGACGTCTTCCGCGAGCCGCACCAGGGCGCGACCTGGATCTGCCGTCGTGACGAGAGCCTGCGGCTGCCGTACGACACCGTCATCGAGCGGACGGCGGACGGGACGCCCTACCTCCTGCCGGAACTGGTGCTGCTGTTCAAGGCGAAGGCCGCGCGGCCCAAGGACCAGGCGGACTTCGACGGCGCGCTGCCGCTGCTGGGCCAGGCCCGGCGGGACACCCTCCGTGGGTGGCTGGAGCGTGTCCACCCCGGGCATCCGTGGCTGGCGCAGCTGGCCGGTTAGCGCCCGGTGCGGATCGATCCTCGGCGGCAGAGAGCCGCGTCCGTCTCCTGTCATCTGTCATCTGTCATCTGTCATCTGGACCCGGACCGCGGACCGCGCGTCGGTGGTGCGGCTGGTGCCGGCCGGAGCGGCCGTGCCGCATCTCTGCCTGGTCGTCAGCTTCGCCCTTGACCAGGCCGGCCGACCGACCCGCCACCGGCATGGGCCCGCGGCTGCTCCCGGTGTGGTGGAGGTGTGGGCCGGGGGCGCCCCCGGTGGACCCCGTCGCCGGGGGCCGGGGGACGGTCGGGGTTAGGCCTTGGCGTTTCGGCGGGCCGTGTCGACGGCGAAGACCGCGGCGAGCATCGCCGCGGACAGTGCCGCGACGAGGACGGGGCTGGGGCCGGTCGGGCGGCCGTGGGGCCGGACGGCGCCCATGAAGTCGAGGGCTGACACGTTGTTGACCAGGAGGTACCAGAGCGGCAGGTAGACGACCTGGAAGACCCGATGGGTGCGGCTCAGCGTGCCCAGGGACATGGCCAGGGAGGGGATGAAGAGCGCGCCGCAGGCCCAGTGCGCCACTCCGGCGCCGTCGCCCGCCGCCAGCATCCGCAGCAGCGGTACGACGCCGGCGACCGCCGTGAGTACGAGCCCGGAGGCCCACTCCGCGAGCAGACGGCGCCGGGCCGCCGGGTAGGCGCCGAGCAGGACCTCCAGCCCGTTCTCGACCTGTTGGCTTCCCAGCCGGGACCAGATCAGGACCGGCCACAGCCAGGCGGCGGGCAGGAGCAGCCCGGTCAGGGCGTTCATCGGGACGACGAAGCCCGCGACGGTCAGCGCCGCCGCGACCAGCCACCACCACGGCGAGACGCCCTGCAGCAGGATGCGCACCTCGCCGGCGAGCAGCCGGCCGAACGCACCCGCCCGATCGGGCTCGGTCCGCGGAAGTGCGCCCGGCGCGGTGGACCAGCGGGCGGACGGATCCGCTTCCCGGTCCGCTCCGCGCGGAACGGGCACCCGGGGCGCCGCCACCGGCTCCCGCGGAAAGGCGCGGCGCGAGCACGGCCCGCCGCCGGCGGCGCCGCCGCGGGACCGGGCGGGGTCGAACCGGCCGAACCACACGGTGGGCAGCAGCGCCACCGCGACCGCGAGCAGGAGCAGCACCAGCCGGTCCAGGACGAAGCCGGCCGAGACGTCGAAGCCGGTCCACAGGAAGGTGTCGAGCGGCTCGGCGACCTGGGTGAGACCCAGGCTGAACCCGCCCTCGCCGACCTGCCGGTGCTGGGCCGTGATCGACGCGTCCATCGACCGCGCCACCCGGTGCACGCCGAGGCCGCCCAGCGGAGCGGAGGCCGACTGGCCGCCGAGCGACAGCACCAGGGCCGCCACGAACCACACGATGTTCCCGACGCCGCCGCGCAACAGCGGCACCGTCTCGAACAGGATCGCGGCGGCCGCGGTCAGCGCCATCAGCGGCAGCGCGAGCAGCACGAAGGGCTCGACCAGCGCGACCGGGTCGACCGAGCGGTCCTCGCCACGGGCCAGCTGCATCGCCAGCGCCGTGGCCGCGAGGACGCCCAGCATCGAGCCGAGCACCAGCAGGTTGCTCAGGAACTTGGCGCACAGGTAGCCGCCGGTGCGCAGCGGGGTGGCGGCCAGCACCTGGCCGACCCGGGTGGTGTGGTCCCGGGCGATGCCGCTGCGCACCACGTAGAAGCCGCCGAGGGTGAGCCACAGCGTGCCGGCGAGGGCGGTGACCGTGCCGACGTAGGGGCTGTTGTAGATCCCGCGGTGGCCGCCGACGTCCATGATCACCCAGGTGCTGTCCGCGTCCGGTACGGCGAGGTAGCCGAGGCCGACCGCGGCGAGCAGGGTCACCGCGTACGCCGGGCGGCGGACCCGGTCGCGGAAGTCGCCGACCGCCAGGGCGGCCAGGGCGCGAAGGTTCACCGCAGCACCGCCTGAGGGCTGGTGGCCGGTTCGCCGCTGCGGTGGACGAGGGCGAGGTAGGCGTCCTCCAGGTCAGGCGGGACCGGGACCGCGTCCGGGGCGGGTGCGGCGTCGGAGAGCAGCCGCAGGCGCACGCGGCTGGTGGTGCGGACCATCCGGCTGACCACGTGGCGGGCCTGCACGGCCGGGACGTCGGCGGGGGCGGTCAGGAGCTCCCAGACCTGTCCGTCGACCTCCCGGAGCAGGTCCTCGGGGGAGCCGCGGCGCAGCAGCCGCCCCCGGGCGACCACGGCGATGTCCGCGGCGACCGACTCGACGTCGGAGACGATGTGGGTGGAGAGCATCACCATCCGGTCGGCGGCGAGGTCGCTGAGCAGGTTGCGGAAGCGCACCCGTTCCTCCGGGTCGAGGCCGGCCGTCGGCTCGTCGACGACGATGACCCTGGGGTCGGCGAGCAGGGTCTGCGCGATGCCGACCCGGCGCAGCATGCCGCCGGAGTACTTGCCGAGAGGGCGTTTGACGGCCTCGGTCAGGTTGACCAGCTGGATCAGTTCGTCGATCCGGGCCCGGGCGGAGCGGGCCGACAGGCCCTTGGCCGCTGCCAGGTAGGACAGGAACTCCCGCGAGGTCAGGTTCGGGTAGGACCCGAAGTCCTGTGGCAGGTAGCCGAGTTCGCGGCGTAGCCGGTCGGGGTCGGCGATCACGTCGCGCCCCTGGTAGCGGACCTGGCCGCTGGTCGGTCTGGTGACCGTGGACACGATCCGCATCAGCGAGGACTTGCCGGCGCCGTTGGGCCCGAGCAGGCCCAGCATTCCCGGGCCCAGGTGCATCGTGATGCCGTCGACGGCGCGTTTGCCGCCCCGGTACACCTTGGTCACGTCGGTCAGTTCGAGCATCGTCTTCCTCTTCCCCGTCGGACCGTGCGGGCTCAGCCCCTGACGTCCGTCTCCCTGCCGTTGCGGAGCACCGTGACGCCGCGCGGGACACGGTGGAAGCCTCGCCCATCCGCGGGCTCCTGCCATCTGCCGTTCGGCAGATATCGCCGCTCGGGTTGGCGGGTGGGAGGGCGGCGGGTAGGCCGAACGGCCTGGTGCGTCCGGTGCGTCCGGTGTGTCCGGTGAGGGCAGTGAGTCCGGAGGGCGATGGCGCGGGGGCGTCGGGAACGCGCCGACGCGGGTGCGTCAGGAGGTCGCCGGTGCGGGGTGCAACGGGAGGACGGCGCGCACCCGCCAGCCGTCGGCGTGCGGACCGACGGACAGGGTGCCGCCGAGGGCGCCGGTCCGTTCGGCGAGCGCCGTCAGCCCCGTCCCGCCCGTGGAGCGGCGGGCCGGGCCGCCGCTGCCGCGGTGGCCGCGGGGCCGTCCGCCGTCGGTGACGGTCACCCGCACGGCGGGGCCCGCGGCATGGACGGTGCGGACCACTTCCACGTCCAGCCGCTCGGCCCGCGGGGCGTGCCGCCGGACGTTGGTCAGCGCCTCCAGGACGATCCGGTAGGCGGCGTCCTCGATCTCGCGCGGCGCGGCACCGGGCAGCCCCGGTTCCAGGACGAGTGCGCCGGCGGCGCCCGAGGCGAGGAAGCGGTCGACCAACTCCGGGATGTCGGCGAGGCCGTGCACCCTGGTCGGCGGCGGCTCGGCGTCCGCGGAGGCCTGCGGGTCGCGCAGGGTCCGCAGCGTGTGGTCCATCGAGTCGAGCGCCCGCAGGCCCGCGGCCTCCAGGCGGGCCAGGAGTTCCAGGTTCTGCTGCTCGTCGTACCCGCAGACCTGGGCGGCCTGCACCTCCAGCAGGATGCCGGTGACCTCGTGCGCGACGAAGTCGTGCAGGTCGCGGGCGACTTCGAGGCGCTGGTCGTGTCGGGCCTGCTGCACCGCGCGGGCCCGCTGGTCGTCCTGGGCCCGTAGGTGGAGCCCGACGCCGACGGCGCAGGCCGCCGGAAAAGTGGCCAGTGCGACGGCGACCACCGACGGGCCGAAGGCCGGCTGCGGCAGGCGCAGGGTGAAGCGCAGCGGGAGGGCCAGCAGGGCGGCGACCAGGACCCCTCCGGCGAGGAACGCCCGGCGCGGGTCGGCCTGCCGGATCACCCGCCCGCCCAGCACCAGCAACGCGGCGAACTCGAACGGCAGCCAGAGGGCCACCAGGTTCCGCGGTCCCGGGCAGACGGCGTCGGCGATCAGTGAGATCCCCGCGACCAGGCCTGCCGCCAGGACCGGCGAGGCCGGGCCCGGCGGGCGGCGCAGGATCGCCGCGGCCACGGCGAGGACGGCGACGGCCGCCGGGACCAGCGCCGCCGGTGGAGCGATCGTCGCGGGAGCCGCGATCAGGGCCACGGCCATCGCGCAGAGCATGCGTCGACGACGGGTGTCAGGCAGGGACCGGGTGCACACGGACCGAGCCTATGCAACAGGGCCGGACGCTCGGCGAAGAGGTGGCTGGTCGTCAGGAAGGCCCGGTGTGAGGGATCTTGCCGTGACGAGGATCCGCGTTCGCGCCGGAGCGACGGACGCGCACCCGGCCGTCCAGGCCGTCCAGGCCGTCCGGGGTGTCCGGACCGTGGCTCACCCGCCCGACCGGCCGGCCGCGTATCGCCTCTCGAAGGTGCGCACGGCGATGCCGACCCGGTTCCGGACGCCCAGTTTCCGCTGGATGCTGGCCACGTGGGTCTTCACGGTGCCGGGCGAGATGAACAGTTCCCCGGCGATGTCGGCGTTGGTCTTGCCCTCGGCCACCTTCCCGGCGATCTCCTCCTCCCGCCCGGTGAGCGGCTCGACGAGGGCCGGGCCGTCGGGCCGGACGCCGGTGACGTGCCTGAGCAGCCGCACCGTGACGGACGGGCTGATCAGACTGTCGCCCGCGACCGCCGCCCGGACGGCCTCGACCAGCAGGGCCGGGCCCGACCGCTTGAGGAGGAAGCCGGAGGCGCCGTGGCGTAGCGCCGGGTACACGTACTCGTCGAGGTCGAAGGTGGTGACGACGACGACCTTGACCGGGTCCGCCGCCGAGGGGCCGGCGATCCGGCGGACCACCTCCAGACCGTCCATGCGCGGCATGCGGATGTCCACCAGCGCCACGTCGGGCCGCAGCCGGCCCGCTTCCTCCACCGCGGCCACGCCGTCCGCCGCCTCGCCGACCACCTCCATGTCCGGCTGGCTCTCGAGGATCCGCCGCATCCCCCGACGGACCATCTCCTGGTCGTCGGCGAGCAGTAATCGGATGGCCACGAACGGGAATTCTGTCACACCGGCGGATCGCTCACGGGCGGCGGCCGGGTCGGGCACGACGTGGCGGGGAACGCACCCGGTGCGTTCCCCGCCACGCTGCCTCGTTCGTCCGGGCGTTGGCGCCCGGACGCCTACCAGCGGTACCAGCGGCCGCGGCTGCCGGATGCGCTGGTACCGCGGGCCACGAAGCCGAGCAGCCACACCACCAGAACCACGACCGCCACCCACCACAGGGCTTTCAGTGCGAAGCCCGCGCCGAAGAGGAGCAGTGCCAGCAGCAGAACAAGAAGAAGGGGAACCATCTCGACCTCCATAGTCGGCGTCGGCGATCCGCTTGCCCCGGGCCGCGGCGAATATTCGGAGGAATCTTCCGGGCGGGCGGGGGCAGGCGCCGTGCCGACAGCTTCGACGAACCGGAGGTCCGCATGAGTGCCGGCGACAAGATCGAGAACACTGCCGAGAAGGCCAAGGGCGCGGTCAAGGAGGGCGTCGGCAAGGTGACCGGCAACGAGCGTCTGGAAGCCGAGGGCAAGGCCGACCAGGCCAAGGCGGACGTGAAGCAGGCAGGCGAGAAGGTCAAGGACGCCTTCAAGGACTGATCGACCTTCGGCGCCGTGGCGGTGGTCCCGCTGTCTTCCTGCCGGGACCACCGCCACCGGCGTGCCGCGGTCGGCCGCACGGCCCACTGTGCGGTGATGCCGATGCCCGGAACCCCGCGCCGGAGGAACACTCCTGTCACACGGTTGCGCCGTCGGTGGCCCGGTGGCTGTCGGCGGGGCGGTGCTGCGGCGCGTCGGGGACGGTCCGCGTACGCCGACGCCCCGCCGTGTCGAAGGGGTCGGCCGTCGGGGCTCGCGCCGGCTGCGGCGGGACGCTCGGAGGGGCCGCGGGCGCGGGGGAGGACTGCGGGGGCCAGGGCCGGTGGGCCAGGTCGTGGCGGAGTGTGTCGAGTCTGGCCAGGCAGGCCTCGACGGTGGCGATGGCGGCGGTGCTGTGTTCGCGGATGCGGCGTTCGATGGCGGTGAGCCGGTCTTCGATGTGCTGCCAGCGTTCCTCGGCGGTGGTGTGGGGGTCAGGTGCGTCGTCGGTCGCTGTCATGGCGCAGGCGTTCGGTGTGGTCGGTGAGGGTGTCGAGGCGGTCGGTGAGGTCGGGGTGGGCGGCGAGGTGGGGGCGCATCGCCGCCAGGGGCGCTATCAGGTCGGCCGGGTCGGGGGCGCCGAGGGCGGTGGTGAGCGCGGTCAGCGCGGGACGGGCCCGGGGGGTGAGGCCGGGCGCGGCGGTGACCTGGGCGGCCAGCACGCGCAGGTCGGCTGCGTTGTCCCGGGCCCAGACGGTGACCGCGCGTTCGGCGGCCCGCCGGTCGCGCACCGCTTTGACCCGCTCCGCGCCGGTCTCCGCGTCGGGGGAGCCGCTGTCGGCGGGGCGCAGGCGCAGGTAACGGTTCTCGGCGGCCTGGCGGCTGGCGACGCCCATGGGCCGGGCGAGTTCCGCCCAGGTGGCACCCGCGTCACGGGCGTTCTCCACCAGACCGGCCTCCCAGCCCGCGAGCTCGCTGCGCAGCTCGCGCAGCAGCACCAGCGCGGCCAGGGCCGGCTCCGGTCCCTCGTCCGGTGCACCGGCCCCGGGCCGGGTGGCCGGGCTGGTGTTCCGGGCGGTGCGGACGGCGTCGTCGATGGCGGCGAGTGCGGCGGCTGCGGCGAGGAAGGACGCCGGTCCTGTGGGTGGGCTGCCCCCGGTGGCGGGCGGGTCGGGCCGCTTTCCCATTGGTGTCACTCCTTGGGCGACTCGGGGGTTTGTCATCGGATGGATGACATGTTAGAACAGATTCAGGTGAAGCGCACTGGCTCCCATCGATCAGTGGAGGTGTTTCGCGATGCTGATGCGCACTGACCCGTTCCGCGAGCTGGACCGGCTGACCCAGCAGTTCCTGGGTACGAACGGCACTTGGTCCCGGCCGGCCCCGATGCCGCTGGACGCCTGCCGTGTCGGCGACGAGTACGTGATCTGTTTCGACCTGCCCGGGGTGGACCCGCAGGCGATCGACATCGACGTCGAACGGAACATGCTGACCGTCAAGGCCGAACGCCGCCCCCGCCACGAGGGCGACAACGTGAAGTGGGAACTGTCCGAGCGCCCGCTCGGTGTCTTCTCCCGCCAGGTCATGCTCTCCGACACCCTCGACCCCGCCGGGATCAGCGCCGACTACGACGCCGGCGTGCTGACGCTGAAGATCCCGGTCGCCGAACGGGCCAAGCCCCGCAAGATCGCCATCAGCCACAACGGCGACCGCAAGCAGATCCAGGCCTGACCCCCCTCCCCGGACTGTTGCGCGCCGCTCCTGATCCCCCCGAGGGGCGGCGCGCAACGCCCCGGCTGCACGCCGCCCGCTCCGGGGCCGGCCCCGGAGCGGGCGGCCCGAGACCGAGCAACGCGCCATGGACGGACGAGAACACGAACCCTTCGTGGTGAGGGCCGGCGGCGAGATCGACCTCGACACCGCCCCCTCACTGCGCCGTGCCCTGGCCGCCGCGCTCGAGTCGCACCGGGAGGTGGTGCTCGACCTGTCGGAGGTGACGTTCATGGACTGCGCGGGCCTGGGCGCCCTCGTCCGGGCTCGCAACCAGGCCGACCGGTGCGGTGGGCGCCTCAGCCTGCGAGGGGCCCGCCGCCGCGTGGCCCGGCTGCTCGAACTCACCGGTCTGCACCGGCGCCTGGCCGTCGAACCCTGACCGGGCACCGTTCGCACCGGTTCCTCGGGATGGAGGGAGAACCGCGGTGACTCTTCGATGGGAGGCGTTCCTGGAGGAGGTCCGGGAACGCGGCGAATACGACACACCCCAGGAGGCCGAGCGGGCGGCGCGGGTCGTCCTGGCCCTGCTCGGCGCCCACCTGGTAGGTCGGGTGCGCGCAGAACTGGCCGCCCGCCTGCCCGAGACCATGGCCCTGATCCTGCTCAACCCGCTGCAGGCCGCCGAGCCGCTCAGTGCCGAGCGGTTCGCGCGCGCGACGGCGGCCTGGATCGAGGGCGCCACCGAGAACACCGCGCTGTGGGACATCGGTGCCGTCCTGTCCACGGTGGCCGACGCCGCCGGCGACGACCTCACCGGGCGTGTCCTGCTCCAGCTGCCGCCCGGCTACGACCTGCTGTTCGGCCGGCCCCAGCCCGGCCGCCGCCCCTGAACCCGTCCGCGCCGCCCGCCGCACCCGCCCGGCCGGCCCCGCCCCGGAAGGCCACCGCCATGACCCGGTACCGCCTCCTTCTCCAGCACGTCCGCACCCTCGGCCGCTACACCACCGACGAGGAGGCGGAACGCGTCCTGCACGCCGTCCTGGCCGCCCTCGGCAGCCAGCTCACCGGTGAGGTGCGCTGCGACCTCGCCGCGGCCCTGCCCGAGCGGGCCCGCGCCGTCTTCGCCTCGCAGATCCCGCTGCCCGAGCCGGTCGCCGCCCCGGCCTTCGTCGAAGCCGCCGCCCGCGCCCTGAGCACCAGCCTCACCAGTGCACGCTGGGACGCCTCCTCCGTCCTGGCCGCCCTCGCCGACCTGGCCGGCGACCCGCTCACCGACCGGATTCTCGCGGACCTGCCCCGCGGCTACGCGCTCCTGTTCGGCCGCGCCGACCTCGTCGCCGCGGCGTGACCCGGAACCGGGTGGAGACCGTCACCGGCACCGTGCGGGAGCTCGCCCACCGGGCGCGCGGCGGCGGCTCGGGGGGTTGTCGCCGCCGCGCAGCGGGAGACTACCTCACTCGCGGGCGCCGCAAAATCTATGCGCGCCGGAGTAGACATTGCTCGCGGGCGGGTCTAACGTTTCTCTCGTAGACAGCAGTCGGCGATACCGGCCAGACACGAACTGGCCGGGTTGTTGGACGGAAGTTCGCAGTTCGGTCCGGCAGTGGAGCTCCGAAGCCAGCAGGTGCAGGACGGCGACGGGACTGGCTGCCGGACCGGGCGGCCCGCAGGTATCAGGGGCCGCCACCAGCGGTACCGGTAGTACGCAGTTCAGTGAGTGCAGTACCTGGCAGTCGCCAGACAAGCAGGGCCTCGGCAAAGGCGCCCAGACTGCGGGCGCGCGTGTCGAGGAGGTCCAGGCAGTGGGGTTCCAGGCCAGCGCAGGTGCAGGACGGCCGACGGGGCTGGCTGCCGGACCGGTGGGCCGTCACGGCCACCGACCAGCAGGACGCAGTTCAGCAGGTGCAGTACCAGCAGTATGAGCAGTACCAGCAGTACGGAAATGACAGTTCAGTACAGAGGATGAACGGAGGGCGCAAGCGCCATCAGGATCGCCCGGCCCGTGAACACTCGCCCGGGCGGACACCGCAGACCCCAAGGCAAGGACGGTGGTTTCCGGTCACGCATACGCGATCCCCGTACGCCCCCTCCCCCGGGGCGGTGCGGAAGTAACAGGACCGGCCCAGGCCGGTAGATGGTGTTGTTCCCCTTCGGGGCCCCGGAGCCGACACGGCCCCGGGGCCCCTCGACGCGTTCTCCCCGAGAACCAGAGAGGTGCAGTGACTACGACGACCAGCCCCGACGCATCCGACAAACTCGACGACGACGACTACCCCGCCTACACCATGGGCCGCGCCGCCGAGATGACCGCCACCACCCCCGGCTTCCTGCGAGCCCTCGGCGAACACCGCCTCATCACCCCGCTACGCTCCGGCGGCGGCCACCGCCGCTACTCCCGCTACCAGCTACGCATCGCCATGCGCGCCCGCGACCTCGTCGACCAGGGCACCCCGATCGAGGCCGCCTGCCGCATCGTCATCCTCGAAGACCAACTCGAAGAAGCCCTGCGCATCAACGAACAGCTCCGCCGTTCCCAGCGGGACCAGGAGCCCACCGCGGACACCTGACCGGACCGGCACCCCGGCCCACAGCCGCGGGCGGAGCCGGCACGGTGAAGTCCCGGGCGGCCGAGGTGGAGTTCACGCCGCCGGGCGAGCGAGGCGGGCCCCGGGCCGAAGGCGCTCGGCTTCCCGGTGCCGGCCTTCCGCCCGCTCGACCCGTGCTCCTCGCCGGGCGGCGCCCCGGCCGGCACGGACACCGCGCACCGGCCCCGGGAGCCGACTGCCGCCAGGGCCATGTCCGGGCTGTCGACCACGAACCCCCGGGAGCGTCGCACAGACGCTCCCGGGGGTTCGCGGCACCACGCGGCACCCGGACTGACCTGGGTCCGGCGACGAGGGGGACGGTCGCCGACCGCGGGTCGGTGGGTGGGGAGGGGGCCCGGTTCGGGTGGGCCGGGCTCAGTCCGTGCCCGGTGCGTCCGCGGGGCCGAGCAGTCGGTCGACGAGGAGCTCGGGGTAGCCGGTGGCCGGCAGGTCGATGCCGAAGATCGACCGGACGTAGAACGGTGCGATGAGCTGGTCGAGGATCTGCTCCACGGGTGGCGGGTCCTCGCCCCGGGCGATGGCCCGCTGGCGGATCTGTTCGATGGAGCGCATGCGGCGCTGGAAGTGCTGCGTCCGCTCGGTCTGGTCCTGGGGGTTGTTCGGCATGGACAGGATGACGGCGCGCACGAGGGCGCGGCCCTGGGGGGTGCGGATGCTCCTGACGCTGGCTTCGGCCCAGGCGAGGAGGTCGCCGCGCAGGCTGCCGGTGTCGTTCAGCGGCGAGTCGCGTTCGAGGCGGGTGGTGACCATGTCGGCCAGGAGTGCGTCGAGGCTGCCCCAGCGCCGGTAGACGCTGGTGTGGTTGACGCCGGCGCGCTGGGCGATCGCGGGGATGTTGAGGTCCTCGCCGTCCGGGTCGGAGAGCAGGTCGATGACCGCCTGGTGGACGGCCGTGCGGACCTGTTCGGGGCTCCTGCGGATGCGTGTGGTCGGTTCTTTCGTCGTCACCCCCACATCGTAAGCACAGATGTTTGCTTCGCGCTGCCCGGTGGGTCCCACAGTCTGGCAGGCGACCGGCGCAGCCTTCAGCGCGACGGTGGGGCGTAGCCGTCGCCGTAGCCTCGGCCGCCGGAGAGCGCGAATGCCCGCCGCCTCACCCCTGCCCGGTGTCAGTGCCCGGTGTCGCCAGCCGGGGTGCCGCCCGGTGTGCCGCCCAGCGCGTCGCGCAGGGCGGCGCGGGAGGTGACGCCGAGCTTGGGGAAGACCCGGTAGAGGTGCGAACTGACCGTCCGCGGGGACAACCGGATCCGCTCGCCGATCTCCTTGTTCGTCAGCCCGGTCGCGGCGAGTTCGGCGATCCGCCGCTCCTGCCAGGTCAGCACCGCGGCGTCCGGGGCCGACGGGCCCGACGGGGCCGCAGGCCGGCCGCCGGCCCGGAGTTCGGCGCGGGCCCGGTCCGCCCACGCCGTGCAGCCGAGCCGGTCGAACGTCCCGACGGCCAGCGTCAGCGCCTGCCCGGCCGCCCGCGGCTCGCTCAGCCGCCGCAGCGTGATGCCGTAGGCCAGACGGACGCGCGCCACCTCGAAGGGGAAGTCCCCGGCCGCCGGGTGCGCCTCGACGCGCGCGTACATCGCCGCCGCCTCCGCCGCATCCTCCGCGGTCATCGCCAGGCCGCCGTAGGCGGACAGGGCCAGCCGGGGCGACGCCTCCGGCAGCCCGGCCTCGCACGCCGCCAGGGCGTGCCGCCGCGCCTGCTCCCGGCGGCCGCTGTACAGCGCCGCCTCCACCAGCTCCAGCAACGCGCGCGGGGCGATCTGGTGGGCGTGGCGCTCGAAGCTGCCCGGCGGCGTCATCCCGATCGCGTACAGGTAGGCCGCCTCGAAGTCCCCCTCGGTGAGCGCCACCCCGGTGGCGATCGCCTCCGTGATCTGGGTGAGCAGACCCACCCCACGCGGACGGGCCCAGGCGTCCACCGCGGACTGCAGCTCCCGCGCGGCACCCAGCCGCCCCCGCCGGGCCGCCAACTGCCCCAGCACCGCCCGGGTGTGGTACGCGAGCAGGACGTGACCGTGCGCGGTGCACAGCTCCAGCGCCTGCTGCCCGGTACGCTCCGCCTCCGCCCACTCGCCGGAGTACATCTGGTCGAGCATCAGCATCCGCAGCATGGTCATCACGCTCGACACCGCGCCCTCCTCCCGCTCCCGCTCGACGGCGTGCCGCAGCTGGACGCGGTACTGGCTCAGCGCGTCGACGTGGGAGGCACAGACACCCAGCCGGGCCAGGTCCCACGGCGCGAGGTGCGCCTCGGCGGTGAACGCCCGCTCCAGACGTTCGCGCAGCCCCGCACCGCTGCGCGCCACGGCGCTCGCGTCCCGGTACAGCGCCGTCAGCGGATGCACCCGGTCGCCGAGCGCGTCGAGGATCCGCTCGACGCGCTGCCACAGGGCGGGGTCGCCCGCGTAGTGGGCCATGGTGACCAGCGCGTCGGCCGCCCGGGCCAGGGTGGCCCCGTCACCTGCCTCCCCCTGAGTGCCGCCGTCCGACCACCGCTCGACCGCAGCCGCCAGCCGCTGGAAGGCCGGCCGGACCGCTCCGGCCCGGACGAAGTCCGCGTGCGCGGAGGTGAGGACGGCGGCCAGCGAACCGGCCGGGCCGGGCTCCGGGTCCGAGCGGTGGAGCAGCCGCTGCGCCTCGTCCAGCAGCGCGGCCTGCGCGGCGAGGTAGGCCGCGTCACCGAGGCGCCGGGAGCGGTCCGCGGGCCGCTCGCTCAGCTCCGCCGCGCGGGTCAGCCAGGCCACGGCGGCCGCCGCGCCACCGCGCCGGGTCGCGGAGTCGGCCGCCGCCTCCAGCACCGCGGCCACCGCCTCGTCCGGCTCGACGACCGCTGCGGCCAGGTGGCCCGCGTGCCGCTCGGTGTCGGCCCGGTGCACCCGGGACAGTTCGGCGTGGGCGGACCGGCGCTCGTCGGGCGTGGCCAGCTGGATGACGGCGGAGCGCACCAGGGGGTGGCGGAAGACGAAGTCACCGAGGGCCGTGTCGACGTCGAGCAGCCCCGACTCGACGGCCGGTTCGACCCCGCGCATCCGGTACCGCGTGGCGTGGACGCGGCCCCGGAGCCGGCCGGCCGCGGCGCCGTCGAGGGCGCCGCGGAGCAGTTCCGCCCGGACGGCGGGGGCCAGGCGCTCGATCCGCGTGCCGTAGAGCTGCTGGAGGCGCCGGGGCAGCGGCACCCCGGGGGTGGCGAGCAGGTCACCGGCGAGGTCGGGCGCGGCCAGGTAGGGCGGCAGTTCGTGCAGGGCCAGCGGGTTGCCCCGGGCGTGCTCCAGGGCGGCCCGCCGCACC
This sequence comes from Kitasatospora sp. NPDC051705, assembly GCF_044453265.1. Classification (NCBI taxonomy): domain Bacteria; kingdom Bacillati; phylum Actinomycetota; class Actinomycetes; order Kitasatosporales; family Streptomycetaceae; genus Kitasatospora; species Kitasatospora sp. NPDC051705. The sequence continues at coordinate 279,523 of NZ_JBITCO010000007.1, forward strand.
CGGGCGTCGAGCCGGGGGTGGCGCAGCTCCAGCAGGCGTCCGGCGGCGTCCTCCGCCAGGGCCTCGACCGGAAGTTCGGGGAGCCGGGCGTGGTCGAAGGCGCAGCGCACCTCGGAGCGCAGGGCGATCAGCATCTTCACCGGGAGGTCCGCCAGCCGGCGTGCCACGAACCCGCACACCTCGACGCTGGCGTCGTCCAGCCACTGGCCGTCGTCGATCAGCAGCGTCAGCGGCCGTTCGGCGGCGGCGAGTGCCAGCAGGTCCAGCACGGCGATGCCGAGGGACAGCACGGACGGCGGCGCACCGCTGCCGCCGCCGAACACCACGTCCAGGGCGGTGCGTTGGCGCGGGTCGAGGCGGGCGGTGCGGTCGAGCAGGGGGTGGAGGCACTGGTGCAGGCCGGCGAACGGCAGCTCCGACTCGGCCTCCACCCCGGTGGCCCGCACGAGTGCGTGGTCCGCCTCGGCCGCCGTGCGGGCCGCGCGGTCGACCAGTGCGCTCTTGCCCACACCGGCCTCGCCGCGCAGCACCAGCGCCCGCCCCTCGGGGGCGGTCACGAACGAGTGCAGCAGGGCCAGTTCGTGCTCCCGGCCGATCAAGGGCGTGTCCGCCGGATTCATGGTCCCCACCTCCGCGCCCGACCGCCGGGTGTGGCCCTGGGGCGGTCGGATGATGATCATCATGTGCTCGACGCAAGCCTGCCATCCCGGGAGCCCCGCAGCCGCACTCGCGCCCGCAGCTGGGCGGTACGGCCGGGCGTGGCTCGGCGGGCCGCCCCCGTGGTCGCGCTGCCCGTGGTGGCGCCGTGAGCGGTGGTTCGGCGTGGGTGTGGCGGTACGGCTGGTACTGAGCGCCTGCCACCGCCCTGGCTGCCCCCGCGGGGGTATGCGCCGACGGATCGGGTCCCGCGGTCAGCCCGAGGTCCCATCCGGGATCGACCCGACCTGTCGGTGGGTCACCCCCTTCGCACCGTACGACGAGCGGTTCCCCGGGACGAGTGCGAGAGTCGATCGCAACCGCCTGCCGCCGGCAGTGCCGGTCCCCCCACACATGGCTCTTACGGTGCCCCGGGTCATCGGGTCGGTCCCTGCCGTGACCGGTCCCAGAACGGCGGATCCCTTGTCGAAACTCCTGAAGCTCGCCGCGGCGTCCATGGCCGGCGCGGCCCTGTGCGTCCTCGCCTCGCCGACGGCCGTGGCGGCGCGTCAGATCGGCACGGCCCCGCCCTGGCCCTCGCCCGGGAGCGGGTCGTGGCCGTTCCCGATCACCCCGCTGAGCAGCCGGCCCCCGTTCCCCTCGGCGCCGTCGCCCGGCGCACCGGCCCCGGCGAATCCCGTGGCGCCCTCGACCACGGCGCCCTCGCCACCGTCGCGGACGGCGCCCACCGGACCGACGGGCCGGTGGGACCTGAAGTTCGCCGACGAGTTCGACGGGACGTCGCTGGACCGGACGAGGTGGTCGTACCAGTCGGACGCGGAGGCCGACTGGTCCGCCAACCCCCTGGGCACCGGGAACCCGGGCAACCAGCAGCTCGAATTCGACCAGTCGGCGAACTGCGCCGTCTCCGGCGGCGCGCTGGACATCACGGCCAGGCCGGACGCCGTCACCAGCGCCAGTGGGAAGCGCTACGCGTGGTCCAGCTGCATGATCAACACCTCGCCCTCCTACGCCTTCACCTACGGCTACACGGAGGTGCGGGCGAAGCTCCCGGCGCCCAAGGGCTTCTGGCCGGCCCTGTGGACGTGGTCCGCGCCCGGCGTCACCCTCCCCGCCCACGGCGAGACCGACGCCTTCGAGTTCTACTCGGACGACCACTCACGGCTCTACCTCAGCCAGCACAACGCGAGCAGGGCCCAGCAGGAAGCCCCGTCCTGGTTCACCTGGCCCGGTGCCACCCTCCCCGACCCGAACGCCGCGGGCGTGGTGCACCGGCCCGCGTTCGACCCGACGGCGGACTTCCACACCTACGGCGTCGACATCGAGCCCTGGGGAACGGACTGGTGGATCGACGGCCGGGTCGTCCACCACAGCAGCAGGGCCTCGAACCGGCCGGTGAACGTCCTCCTCAGCAACTTCGTCTACTCCAAGGTCCCGCCGGCGCCCGGCAGCGAAGGACACCTGACGGTCGACTACGTGAGGGCCTGGCAACGGCCGGCCGCCTTCCCCGTCCGCTGACCCGGGCGTCGGACGTCGGCATGTCCCACCGGGCGCCGACGGCCGGTCGACGTGCACCGGGTCGTGAAGGTCGGTGCCGAGAAGCGGCAGGCCTTCGGGGTACCGCCCGGGCAGGCGTGGCTCTACCGCGGGCGCGGGCCCGGTGGCGTGGGCCGGTGCCGGTCGGGTGCGGGGGCCGGGAAGCGGACAGGACGGCGTTGGCGACGAGGTTGCGGACCAGGTGGGCCTTCCCGACCTCGTGGGCCCGGGCGGGGCGGAGCCGTGGCCGGCGTCCTCAGGCCTCGTCGTCCCAGTGGTCGAGGACGCGCCGGCGGACGTGGGCCGGGTAGGCCTCGGCGAAGGAGCTGTGCGGCATGCGTCCCTGGCCGGGGGCGGGCTGGAGGCCGTCGTGGAGGACGACCGGCCCGGTCATGGCGGCCCGCTCGTCGGGGTGGTAGCAGTTCATCAGGGGGTGGATCGGGCCGTGCCACACCTCGGCGCGGTCGGTGGGGTGGATGCGGGTGGCCAGCGCCCACAGCAGGTCGGTGTCGTCGGCGGGGTCGACGTCGTCGTCGAGGACGAAGACCCGGGCGTGGAGCCGTCCGCCCCGGCTCCCCCCGGCCATGACCTCGCCGATGCGGTGCACGAACTCCTGGGAGTCGATGTCGGAGTCGGTGTCGGTGTCGGAGTCGGTGTCCGGGAGGAGTTCGCGCCAGTTCGCCGGGACGGTGAGCACCAGCCAGTGGGAGGCGGCGCGCAGCGGGGACCAGGCGGTGGTGACCGGCAGGCCGGCGGCGCGCAGGTCGTGCAGGACGTCGGCGGCGATGCCCACTCCGGTGACGGTGTGGAACTCGTCCACCGGGCGGCCCTCGGCGACGATCGGCCAGATCGGGGCGTCGCGGTGGGTGATGCACTCGACGGTGTAGACGGGCTGGTGGGAGGCCTCGTCGGGGACGTACCCGGCGAACTCGCCGAACGGGCCCTCGACGGCGGAGCGTTCCACGGACAGGTGGCCCTCGATGACGACCTCCGCGCCGGCCGGCACCTCGAGGTCCGACAGCTCGCACTTCACGACCTCGACCGGATCGCCGTGCAGGGCGCCGATGTAGCCGGCCTCGTCGACGCCGTCGGGCAGCGGGATGCCGCCGACGAAGGGGATCGCCGGGTCGCCGCCCTGGACGAGGGCGTAGGGCATGGGCTTGCCGATCTTCACCCATTCCTGCCAGATGAGGCCGATGTGCTGGGGCGGGATGACCAGGCCGGTCATGCGCTTGCCGTCGATCATCATGATGCGGGCTATGGACCAGTTGGTCCACGAGCCGTCCGGGGTGCGCGCGACGATGATCCCCCAGGTGTTGAGGTACCGGCCGCCGTCCTGCTCGTGGACGCGGGGGATCGGGAAGCGCTCCAGCGTCGCGTCCTCGCCGAGCAGGACGTTCTGCTTGCAGGGGGCCTGGTCGCGGGGCACGAGCCTGGGCGGCACCGGCGGCAGGTCCCGGGTCGCCGCCAGGGTGTCCACGAGCTGCGCGGCGGTCAGCTCCGGGGGCAGCCCGAGGGAGAGCGCGACCCGGGCGAGCGGCTTGCCGGGCGCGGAGCTCAGCGAGGCGGGTGCGCCCACCAGGCGGAAGCCGGGCTCGGCGCCGCCGACGTTCTCGAAGAGCGGTGCGGGCGCGGTGCGCTCGTAGGAGAGCCGGGTGATCGCCGCGGCCTCCAGGTCCCAACTCACCTCGCGCCGGACGCGCTTGAGGTCGCCGAGGGCTTCGAGCGCGGCGATGTGGCCGCGGAGGTCCTTGGGGTGGTTCACGGGGTGGTTCATGGGGTGCGCTTCCTTCACTGGTTGCTCTGGAGGGCCGGTACGCGCGGGGTGGCCGCGGCGCGCATGCCTTCCCAGCGGCGGGCCCGGGTCGAGTCGATGCCGAACTGGTCGCAGATCCTCGCCACGATGTGGTCGACGACGTCGTCCACGGTGGCGGGGTGGTTGTAGAAGGCGGGCATGGGCGGCACGATGGCGGCGCCCATGCGGGCGAGGGCGAGCATGTTGTCGAGGTGGATCTCGCTCAGCGGGGTCTCGCGGGGGACGAGGACGAGCTTGCGGCGCTCCTTGAGCGTGACGTCCGCGGCCCGGGCGACCAGACCGTCGGCGTACCCGGTGCGTATCCCGGCGAGGGTCTTCATGCTGCACGGGACGATCACCATCCCGTCGGCGGGGAACGAGCCGGAGGCGATGGAGGCCCCCTGGTCGTCCGGGGAGTGGACGACGTCGGACAGCGCGGCGACGTCGCGGGAGCTCATCCCGGTCTCCAGTTCGAGGGTGGCCCGTGCCCAGCGCGTCAGCACCAGGTGCGTCTCCACGCCGGGGTGCCGGTGCAGTTCCTGGAGGAGCCGGACTCCCAGGACGGAGCCGGTCGCTCCCGTCATTCCTACGATCAGCCGCACGTGTGTCTCCTGGTGCTTCCTCGGTCAATGGGTCTGCAGCCGATGGACGGTCCGCGGGCGGGGCCCGTGGGCCCGGCGCGGTGTCGGACGGTCAGGTCCTCAGGCGGTGGTCGTACCGAGGGTGTCGTCGAGCCAGTCGTAGATGCGGGTTTGGGTGAGGCGCATGGCGCCGGGGTGGCAGTGGGCGCCGGCGCCTTCGTCGTTGGTGAAGGGCATGAGGGTCTTGGGGCAGGTGAGGTGGTGGTAGAGCTGTTCGGGCTGGCCGTGGAAGAACATGTCGTCTTCGGCGTCGCAGACGAGGGTGGGGCACTGGATGCGTTCGGCGATGCCGTTGGCGAGGGTGTAGTCGAGGTAGGAGGCGTTGAAGGCGCGGGGGGTGTCGACGCCCATGACGTACATGCCGTGGTTGATGGCCCAGCGGGCGATGGGGTCGGTGGCCATGAGGTGGTCGAGGGCGGCGTCGAGTTCGGGGGCGGTGTCGGCGCGCAGGAGGTGTTCGGCTTCTTCGCGGGTGCCGGGGATGTTGCGGGTGGTGGTCTGGCCGAGGTCGTAGAGGCCGTCGACGGTGATGAGGGCGGCGAGGCGGTGTTCGAAGGCGGCGGCGCGGGGGGCGAGGATGCCGCCCATGCTGATGCCGAGCAGGGCGATGCGGTCGTTGTCGACGTCGGGCAGGGTCTGGGCGTAGTCGACGACGGGGGTGATGACGTTCTCCCAGTCGGGGCGGAAGGGCAGGTTCTGGTGGTGGCGGGGGCCGGGCATGCCGGGGCCGTCGAAGGTCAGGACGGTGTAGCCGCGCTCGACGCCGGCCATGGCGCCGAAGTAGTGGAGTTCCTCGGCGGTGCCGTCGAAGCCGTTGTGCATGATGAGGGTGGGGCGGGGGGTGGCGGTGTCGTCGACGCGGTAGAGGTAGCCGGGCAGGGTGGTGTCCTCGTAGGGGATCTGGACGGGTTCGATGATCGGGGTGAAGAGGGCGGCGGCGGAGCGGAAGGTGTCGACGCTGCGGTCGTAGGCGTGGTCGTGGCGGGGGTCGCAGGGGTGGCCGTGGAGGAAGAACTCGGCGGAGCGGTAGTAGTTGGAGGCGCGCAGGAAGCCGTCGCGGGCGCTGACCCGGTGGCCGGCGGCCAGGGACTCCTCGGCCTGGCCGGCGACGCGGTCGGCGGTGGCCATCCACTCGGTGTACCAGCTGCTGTAGTCGCCCTCGGTGATGCGGTCGGCGGTGGAGACGACCTCGCCGAAGTCCGCGCCGCTGTAGGCGATGTGGCTCATCGAGCGCAGGGTCTCGTACCAGAACTGGATGTTGTTCGGGAACAGCAGCTGCTTCATCGTCCGCACTCTCCTCGGAATCCGTAAGCACCGATCTGTGCTTACGGGAAGGACTGTAGACCCTTCGGGCGGCGCGAAGCAAACATCTGTGCTTAGCGGTGGAAGTGTGGTGGGGTCGGGGTGGTGGAACGCCGGGTGGCCGGCGGCCCGGGGGCGGGACACAATCGGCGGGGCGGTGCGGCTCGCCGTGCCGCCGACAAGGACGGCCTACTCGACCGGGAGACGACGGTGACCGGTGTGACCAGCGCGGAGCTTCTCGTGGACACGTTCGAGCGGATCCGTGCCACGGTCGCCGACGTCGTCGAGGGTCTGACTCCCGACCAGCTGGCGTTCCGGGTGCAGGACTCGGCCAACTCGATCGCCTGGCTGGTCTGGCACCTCACCCGGGTGCAGGACGACCACGTCGCCGACGCGGCCGACCGCGAACAGGTGTGGACCGCCGAGGGCTGGGCGGAGCGGTTCGCCCTGCCCTTCGCCGCGTCGGCCACCGGTTACGGGCACCGGCCCGCGCAGGTCGCCCAGGTCACCGCCACCGCCGACCTGCTGTCGGGCTACCACGACGCCGTCCACGCGCGGACCACGGAGTACGTGCGAGGCCTCGACAACCGCTCCCTCGCCCGGATCGTCGACGAGTCGTGGCAGCCACCGGTCACCCTCGGGGTGCGTCTGATCAGCGTGATCGCCGACGACCTGCAGCACGTCGGCCAGGCGGCCTTCGTGCGCGGTCTGCTGACCGGGCGCTGACGGCGGCCCGCCCGCGTCCGGGTGGCAGGGGCTTCACCACGCGCGGAGCGCACGGGGAACATCCCCGCGCGCTCCGCGCGCGTCCCGCAGGGCGGGCCGTCAGGCCGCAGGAGCCTGGTCCGGCGCCACCCGCATCAGGTTCGGGTCGGAAGCCGGCTGCGGCACGGCCTTCAGGCCCCTTGATCGCCCGCGACCGCGGGCGGGGGGGGGGGGGGGGGCGCCCCCGCCCCCCCGGGGGGGGGGGGGGGGGCGGGCGGGCGCGGCCGGGCCGCCCCCCGCCGGTGGGGGGGGCCG